>NC_013158.1:2181756-2493436 GCF_000023945.1 Halorhabdus utahensis DSM 12940 | reverse complement strand
ACACCACGCCACCCGCTGAGATCGACGCCGATGGGCTTGTCCTCTCGGGCGGTCCGTCGATGGACCGCATCGGCAACAGCCCGGCGTATCTCGACCTCGACGTCCCGGTCCTCGGCATCTGTCTGGGTATGCAGATCATGGCTGCCGAACTCGACGGGGCGGTCGGCGAAGGCGACTACGGCGGCTACGCGGACGTGACCGTCGACATTCTCGACGACGCGGACCCATTGATCGGCTCACTCGCACCCGAAACGCGGGTCTGGGCCAGCCACGCCGACGAAGTCACGCAGGTGCCGACGGGCTTCGAGCGAACGGCAACCTCCGACGTCTGTGGTGTCGAGGCGATGAGTGACACCGACCGAGATCTCTACGGCGTCCAGTGGCATCCAGAGGTGGCCCATACCGAAGAAGGCGAAGCAGTCTTCGAGAACTTTCTGTCCATCTGCGAGTGAATATCCGATTGTCGCAACGACCGCAATCGACGAGACTCAAAACGGGTGAATGGTGTGCCGCGTAGAAAGGCGCGCCCACGCCGGACTCAGCGGTCGCGAGACGATTTTGCGGCGCTCTCTCAGCCACAGTACGATTAACACAATCTGTTTGTTAAGAATGACAAACCATTAGTGAGTCGGCGATGTCAGCCGGTGTATGACGGCGGGGGATGACACGCACTCACTGAATCGACGTCACGTACTCAAATCGATCGGGGTTGGGGCGCTCGGTACCACGGGGATACTCGGGACGTCCGGATCAGCGATAGCCGACAACGGCGGAACCCACTACTCGAATCCGCTGTACGGGCCGGACTTCGCGGACCCCACGATCCACCGTGCCGAGGACGGAACGTGGTGGGCCTACGCCTCGAACATGAGCTATATCGAGGATAGCGACGAGAGGTTGATACCGATCCTCTCCTCGCCGGACCTCGTCAACTGGACGTACGAGGGCGAGGCGTTCGACTCCCGACCCGGCTGGCTGTACGGGTCGATCTGGGCACCCGATGTCCACTACCACGACGGCCAGTGGGTGCTGTTTTACGCCCTCTGGCCGCGCGGAGACGACGACAGTCAGGTGCCCGGCATCGGCGTGGCCACGTCGGAGACGCCCGACGGCCCGTTCACGGACCATGGGGAGATCCTCTCCAACCCGGATCACCCCTATCCTGGCAACACGATCGACCCGTACTTCGCCTATCACAACGGGACACCGTACCTCTTCTGGGCTAACTTTGCTGGCATTAACGTGGTGGAACTCACCGAGGACCTGCAGGACTACCAGCCCGGGACGTTCAATCAGATCGCCGGAAGCGCCTACGAGGGGCCGGCAATCTTCCAGCGGGGAGACTACTGGTACGTCTTTGGCTCCACCGGCGATTGCTGTGATGGGTTCGACAGCACGTACGAGGTCGAGGTCGGTCGATCAGAGAACCTCCTCGGCCCGTACCATGACCGGGACGGCACCCCGATGCTCGAGCGTGACGAGTGGAACGCGGGGCCGACTCACCTCGGTGACAACGATCGCTTCGTCGGGCCGGGCCACGGTGACGTGACGGTCGACGACGACGGCACCTACTGGTTCGTCTATCACGCTTACGACACCGAAGGCCCGGAGTTCGTCGACAACGGCTGGCCGCCGGCACGGCAGCTGTTCGTCGATCCGATCCAATGGGAGGACGGGTGGCCCATCATCGGCTGCGACGGAACGCCGTCCAGCGAGATGGCCGTCCCCGGCGAAGGAGGCTACTGCAGTGGCGGTGACGACGGGACTGGTGATGGCGGTGGCGTTGGCGATGACGTTGGCGATGGGACTGGCGACGGATACGAGACGTGGACCGACACCGACGATCCGTACTATGCGACGCTCGTCAGTGATCTCACGGGGTACGACCTCCCCAGCGCGGGCCAGTTCGTCAACGGTACTGACGAGTCGGTCGTCTGGGACACCTACGAGATCGACGGCGGCAACGCCGACCGCCTCGAGCGGTCGTCACTGGCGGTCGGCGACGAGGTACCGTTCTCGGAGGCGGCCCGCTTCTCGGTGACCGATCCACCGGAGAATCCGTGGGGGATCACCCTCAAGTCCTTCGGCGAGCGCGAACTGGAGCGCGGGCAAGTCCTCCTCGGTGTCGCGTACATGCGCACGCCCGGAGAGGAAGCGTCGGTGACCTACAAGTCGACGGCGTCGACCAATACGCCGGACAACTACGTGACCGGGGCCCAGCCGCCACTGGGTGCCGAGTGGCAGCGGTATTACTTCCCGATCGAGTTCGGCGTTTCGGCCGCCCCCGGCGAGTGGTGGACCGAGATCTGGCTCGGTGCCGCGGCCCAGACGGTCGACATCGGCGGCCTCGCAGTGATCGACTTTGCCGAGGGGGTGCGAGCCCACGACCTCCCAGTCCGGGCGGAGACCGGAGAGACGGCGGTCGGAACGGATGGCGACACCGACACTGAGACGGACACGTCCGGCGAGAGCGAGGGAGAGCAGGATGACAGCGAAGCCGGCGGTAGCGAGGGGACGCCAGCCGGTGGGCTGCCCGGCGGTGAGGGGCCGTCCCAGGATCTGGACGGCGATGGCCTGCATGAAGACGTCAACGGCGACGGCACCGTCGACGTCAGCGATGTCCGGTCGCTGTTGACCAACGTCAACAGCGAGGTGGTCCAGAAAAACGCCGACGCCTACGACTTCGACGGCGACGGCGGTGTCGACGTCGGCGACGTACTCGCGCTCTACCGGCGCATCTATCAGTAACGTCACGGGGACGCCGATGTTCACGTCGACGGAGTCACAGTCAGATACTTTTAACCCCTGTCGGGAAAACCATCAGTTGGAATGACGACGACGCAGGGCAATCTCGCCGGCCTCTCGCGATATATCTTCCGTGCCCCCCGGTGGTATTCGAGCATCGGGTTTGCGGTGCTGATCGCGGCGATCGTCGGCGTCGCGGCCTTCGACTCGCGGTACATCCTCGAGGACGCATGGCAGGGGATCTTCTACATCGGCTTGCCGACGCTTGCGGCCGGTGTCCTGACGCCGCCGGTCGATCGGCTGATCGGTGGCCAGTTGACGCCGAGTCGCGCGTCGCTGCTCGCGCTCGGCTGTGAGTTGCTCGTCATCGCCATCATGACCGGTGCGAGTCTGGTATCCGCAGTCGCGCCGCTCGGACAGAACTTCGTCTTCGACGCCCTCCTGTTCGCGCTGGCAGCCATCTTCGCCGTCCGATTGCTCGTCATCATGGCCGTGTCTCGCCACCGACTGGCCGTCGCGGCGGTCCCGGCGAGCATCCAGACCGTCGCTGCCGCCGTGTTGCTGTTCGTCTACAGCGGGACGATGCGGTATCTGGAGATCGGCGGACCACTCGCCAGATCCTACCTCTCGCGGCCGGAACAGGCCCCGGCCGAACTGCTGGTGATTCTGCCGAACGATTTCTTCGTCCTGGCGTTGCTCTGTGGGATCTACGCGATCGCCGTCTGGCTGTTTCTCGTCACTATCGACTGGCCCTGGCGGCGAAGTCTCGGCGTGAGTGCGCTGGATTTCCTCGAAGGGTTCATCGGCCACATCGCGGAGGGATCGAACGAGCTCGAGGAGTTCTTCGAGGAAATCGGCGAGGAAGCGCTCGTGCCGGTGAGCGTCCTCGTGTTCCGTCGACCCGACGGCGACGAGAAGGCGCGGTTCGTCCTGCCGATGATCCACCCCGGGCCGATGGGTGAGATCGGCGGCGGCAACCTGCCAAAGCGGATCGCCCAGGAGGCCGACGGGCTGGGTTTTCCGCCACACGCCACCGCCGGTCACGATTTCAATCTCGTGACTGAACGGGAAGTGGAAACGATCCTCGACGCCGCCGAGCGAGCCCACGACCGCATCGAGTATACCGAAACCGCGACGCCCGGCGAGCGTCTCGAGGAGGGAGAAGCGACCCTCACCGGGCAGGCCTTCGGCGACAATGCGCTCGCGACCGTGACGTACTCGCCGGGATTTGCCGACGATATCGAGTACGCCGTCGGCCTCTCGGCCGCTGCCGAGGCACGAAACGGCCACCTATCGGAAATCATGGTCGTCGACGCCCACAACTGCAACAACGGCCTCGAAGGCGAGAACCTGGGACACGTCGTCCCCGGCGGCGAACGATCGTTCGACCTGATCCATGGGGCTGATCGTCTCGGTGAGCGCCTCGAAGCGGCCGAACAGGGATCGCTCCGCCTCGGCACGGCCCACGACGAGACACCCTGGGGACCACAGGACGGGATCGGGCCGCTCGGCGTCCGCGTGGCCGTCGTCGACGTCGACGGGGGGACGACGGCCTACGTGCTGGTCGACGGCAACAACATGGAACCCGGCCTCCGCGAGGAGATCGTCGACGCGATCGACCAGGTCGATCTGCTGGAGGTGATGACCTCGGACACCCACGTCGTCAACACGGTCGAGGCCGAGAACCAGGTCGGCGACGAGATCCCAGGCGAGGATCTGATCGACGTGATCGACGGACTCGTCGATGCCGCTCTCGACGATCTCGAACCCGTCGAAGCCGGGATGGCCAGCGAGAAAGCGAAAGTCACCGTCTTCGGGACCGACCGGACCGAAACGCTTGCGAGTACCGCCAACGCCGTCGTCTCGATGGGCGGGGCGCTCGCCGGGATGTTCGTCTTCGCCGTCGTCGCGATCAGTCTCCTGCTATTCTTGCTGACGTGAGCGACGGAGCGCTTCGCTTGGCGGGTTGTGGCGAGAAAAACGCCGAGGGGGAGATTCGAACTACGCGGTCACGGTTCTGCTCACTTCGTTGCGCGGACTGCGCGCCCTCTCGTTCAAATCTCCCGTGTCGGCGATACGCAGTCACGGATGCGAGCGGCACAGAGCCCGCTCGCGAGTTGTAACGTGAGAAGCGCCGAGGAGGAGATTTGAACTCCCGAGTCCGTGAGGAGACCTGCTCTCGAAGCAGGCGCCTTGGCCAGGCTAGGCTACCTCGGCTCACTATCCGGTACTACGGTTCCGTGTTTATCCGTTTCGATCTTGACGCACCACCGTGAGTGTCTCGGCGAGCGTCCATCGGGTTCGAATACCACCACGAAAACTAAGGGCACGTGGAGCGACCACCACCCATGGACGTCGCCGAGGCAAGTGACACCTGTACCACGCTTTTAGACGAGCTCGAATCAGCGATCATCACCAACCAGGAGTTCCTCGAAACGGTCCTGCTTGGCGTGCTCGGCCGGGGGCACGTCCTGCTCGAAGACGTTCCCGGCACGGGCAAGACCCTGACGGCCCGGAGTCTCGCGAAGGCACTCGGCCTCTCCTTTTCGCGCGTCCAGTTCACCCCGGACCTGCTCCCGACTGACGTCACCGGGACTCACATCTACAACGAGCGCGATCGAAGCTTCGAGTTCAGCGAGGGCCCCATCTTCGCCAACATCGTCCTGGCCGACGAGATCAACCGCGCACCGCCGAAAACCCAGTCGGCGCTGCTGGAGGCGATGGAGGAGGGCCAGGTCACCGCCGGCGGTGACACCTATCAACTCCCGAAACCGTTCTTCGTCATCGCGACCCAGAACCCCGTCGAGATGGAGGGGACCTTCGAGTTGCCCGAGGCCCAGGTCGATCGCTTTGCGATCAAAGCGGCGATGGGCTATCCCGACCTCGACGGCGAGGTCGAACTCCTCCGCCGACGGGCCGGCCGCGACGAGCAGAGTCCGTCCGTCGAGACAGTGCTGGACGCCGAGTCAGTGACGGCCCTTCGACAGGTCCCCGAGACGATCCGTGTCGAAGACGATCTACTGGAGTATATGGCAGCAGTCACGCGGGCGACACGCGAGCACCGCCACGTCGAAGTCGGTGTCTCGCCACGCGGCACCCAGCGGCTGTTCGAGATCGCACGCGCACGGGCGACCATCTCGGGCCGGGAGTACGTCACGCCGGACGACGTCAAGCGGGTCGCCCGGCCGGCACTGGCCCATCGACTCGTGCTCACGCCCGACGCCAGAGTCGACGAGGTGCCCAAGCCGTCCGTGATCGACCGGATCCTCGACGACATCCCCGTCCCGACGATCTGATACTGGCAGCCGTCGCGACTGCGTCAGGCCCGCATCGCGAGCAACACCAGCCCACCGCCACCCAGAAACGCCACGAGGGCGACGAGCGGTTGTCCGCCACTCGAGGCGAGAAAGGTCCCGTAGACGATCACCATCGCCACCGCGCCGACAAGGGTCGTGGCAGCCGCGTGGACGACGATCGAGCGGACCATCGTGGCACCGGCCCCGAGTTGCTCGGTCACGTTGATCGATTGCTCGCCGACGTCCCACCCCAGAACAACCCCGAGAACCGCGACGAGCAACAGCCCCGGCGGAAGGGCGGCTGCCCCGGCGAAAACGATCGCGCCGATCTGGCAGACAGTGCCGATACCGAGGATCACCCGTGAGCCACGAGCGGTCCCGACGACGGCGATCACGCCGCCGATCATGGCGACCACTGCCGCGGATGGCACGAGCGCCATCGCGAGTGTTGCGACCGTGACTGCACCACCGGTCATGAGCACGCCAACCCGTGGCGGGCGAATCTCTTCGTCCATCATGACCACCGCCGTCCGGCGTTCGTCAGCGCGAGTGCGAGCGATTCATCGGCGTCCCAGTCGACCACGCGAACGTTGGCTCCCCGAAGCTCCGAGAGTCGTTTCCGGCGTTCGAGTCGCGCGAGCGTCCGACCCGGCGTTCCACTGCCAGAAGCGTCCGGACTGATGATCGTTACCGGGTGGCCGCTAGCCTGGAGTTGGCGGACGATGTCGACTACTTCGTCGTCGACCAGCGGCGAGAACACGACCAGTTGGCTGTCGGACGATAACCGTTTCCGGAGCGCAGGCAGGTTGATCCGTTGGTAGTACGGGAGCGTCGGTGGCGACGGAGCGAAGGCCCCGTCAGTCGCGAGCACGTCCTGCAGGCGTGCGAGGTGCGTATGCCCTGCTCCGGGCGCGAGCCAGCACTGTCTGGGCGAGAGGGCGGCCAAGCCGACTCGATCGTCCGCCGCGAGCAACGCCGACGCGAGCTTCGCCGCCGCGAGGACACTCCGGTCGACGGCCGAGGGGGAATCGTCGTCGTTGGCGACGTAGGCCTCCTTGCGAGCGTCGATCAACAGGACGACAGTCGCCGCTCGCTCCTCGTGAAACTGCAGCGTCGCCAGCCCTTCGCCACGGGCCGCCCGACTCCAGTCGATACGTGTCAGTGGGTCACCGCTTCGATATTCCCGAACCGAGTGAAACTCCAGGCCACTCCCGGCTGAGTCAGTCAAGACACGCCCAACGTGCATCGAGGCCTGTTTGCGAAGCGGGACCGACAGATCGAGGGCCGAGGAGACATCGTACGTGACGGTCCGGTCGCCATCGACACCGAATTCCTCGACTCGTTCGAGCGTCCCCGGAAGGTTTCGGGAGACGAGAAACGCGTCCTCGAACGTGTGGCTGCCGCGGATCCCACGGACTGTATACGTGTATTCCATCGTCGCGCCGGGGCGAAGCGCGGTCCCGTGACGTGGGCTGTCCGCCTCGATTGTGAGATCAGCCGGCACGCCGTCGACGATCCGGAGGTCAGGGAGAAACTGCTCACCGATGTTTTCGACTTCGACGGTGACGTCGACGGGTTCGCCGGGTCGCGGAGCGGCCGGCTGGATCTCCCGGGAGATGCGGACCGCCGTCGAGGGGGAGGACCCGGCGACCGCGTACGCGCCGAGCCCTGACAGAACAGCGCCTGAAAGAACCAAACCGGGCCGGGCCAGAAGAACACCGAACCCGACTACCGTCAGTGCCACGGCAGTCAGTCCGTTCCAGCGGCCGGTCGCATGGTCGCCTTCCTCGGCGGGCTCTTGCGTTACTTCCGGGACGACCGGCTCGGCCTCCCATTCGACATCCTCGTCAGCGAGACGGGCCAGGGCTTCGATTGCGCTGACAACCCGCCGTTTCAGGATGGATGTCCCGCTGACGAACGACGAGACCCGATCCCGGACGCTGGCAGTTCCGTTCGAGAACAGCGCGTTGGCGTCGGGATCATCACTCCAGGCCCCGGCTGCAAGTTGGTCGTCGATATCCTCGGGATCCCCACTAACCACCACTTTGGCAACCGCACGAATGCGCTCGCGGGCCGTCGCCTTCACCTGCAACCGGCCCATCGCGTTCGATGCGGTGTCGACGAGCAGTTTGTCGAAACCGTCGCCCGGAACCGAGACCGTCGTTCGACGCTCGACAGGCGGGGTTTCGGCGGTGTCGATCGACGAAGTCAGTCGTTTGAACCACCGGCGAGCGGCGAACAAGAGCAACAGCCCACCGATCGCCAGCACGACGATGTATTGCACCGAGAGCGACTCCCCGAGATCCGGCGAAACCAAAAGCAGGAAGCCGACCGCGACCGCGAACACACCGAGCACACTCAGAAACCGGCCCAATCCGACTGCGGCGGCCCCCTCCGTCTCCTCGTCGGGGCGCCGAGAGCGTTCACGCATCCCACTCACGTCTCATCACCGGCGTACGTCGATTCGATCCGTCGTAGCGCGTCGGTTGCCTGGCGTTCACGTTCGTCTGAGACGGCCGCGTCGCCGTACCGCACGTCCTCGAACAGTTGGGTGAGTGCCTCGACGTCACGGGGTTTCATCCCCGCCTCGATCGCCGCCTCGGCGAACTCCCCCGGCGTCGTCGACTGCCGGTTCTGGACGTCGAGGGCTTCGGTCATGTCCACCCAGGCGCGGTAGACGGCGTTCGATGTCGAGGTCGTCTGGTCAGCGAGTTTGTCGGCGGCACGGCCGGCCGCGGCGCCGACCGGTGTCAGTGTCTCCGGCGGCACCTCGTCGTCGGGCTCGGATTCCTGTTCAGGCGAGGGCTCGTCGGTCGAAAGCCCGAAGAGGATCACCAGTGCAAGCACCGCGACGACGCCGATGGCACCCAACAAGAGCGGCGACGTCGGCGCCGCCTCGCCAGTCAGCGGTCCGAATCCACCCGATCCGCTGGGGAGTCCAGCACCGGTGTCTTCGCCGGAGCCAATGTCGCCACTGGGGCCGACCAACGCCGAAAGCAATGCCATCAGCAGCCAGAACCCGAGACCGGCCACGAACACGGCAATCACGATATTCACCAGATCACGAATCGAGAGGAGATAGACGGAGACCAGGCCAGTGAAGACGAACAGCCCGACGAGAATCGCCTGCAACACTGGCCCCGGTTCGGGGAGTGGGCCCGGATCGGGGTCGAGCGTCTCGTCGGGCTGAAAAAGCGCCGGCGAGCCGTCCCCGGTCGAAACCAGGCTTCCCCCACCCTGCGCGGCAGGACTCGTCAGCGTCGCGGCCGCGAACGCGAGCGCGAGCGCGCCCAAGACCCCGACGATCACAACCCCAACCGTGCGACGATCGACTTGCACTGCGGGCACCTAGTCGATGGATCAATGTGAGTGTTGTCCCCCTCGAACAGGTGGTTAGTTCATCAGGAATCAGTTACAACAGCGCAACACCACCGAGAATACCTACGTGAGAAATATATGTGATGACCTCGAACGAGGCGTATGAGTGAACCGGGCCGTGAAGTCGAGTATTCAGTCGAGGATGTCACCGACGTGTTCAGCGACCGGACGGACTACGCCGAACCGCTGACGGCCAGCGAAGTCGCCGACGAACTGGGCTGTTCCCGCCGGACGGCACTGAACAAGTTGCACGAGCTTCAGGCGTCGACGGAACTGACCTCGAAGAAAGTCGGTGGCCGGAGTCGCGTGTGGTGGATCCCCGTCAACGTCGAAAACTGAGTGCGCAGCAGCGCCCTGGAACCCCTAGATTCGCGTCCCGGCCAGGACGACTGTGCCACCGCCCAACAGCAAGACGAGCGCAAGCAGTGGCTGACCACCGCCGGCTATCTGATAGAGGCCGTAAACGCCACAATAGCAGAGTGTCCCGACGAGGAGCGTCCCGGCGGCATGGACGGCGAACGGTCGGGTCCCGGTACCGGTCGCGCCCAACTGGTCGGCGACGGTGATCGCTTGTTCCCCGAGATCCCAGCACAGCACGACCGCCATCGACGCGAGGAGGACGAGTTCGACTCGGAGCGCACCGAGCGCAGCCACGACCACCGCCCAGAACTGGATCGTAACCCCGATCCCGAGGACCAGTCGCGACCCCCGGCGCATCCCCGCGATCACCCCAGCAGCACCGCCGAGTGCCACGAGTGCCGCTATCTGGACTGTGCCCGTGAGGGCGACGACGAGTGCCGTCGCGGCGATGGCCGGGAGCAGCAACCGCGGGGTCGGCGATTCAGTGTCCGCCATCACGACCACCGCCTGCCGGCTTTGTCCAGAGACAATGCGAGTGATTCCTCGGCGTCCCAGTCGACGACGCGAACACCGGCCTCCCGAAGTCGTGAGAGGCGGAGACTGCGTTCGATCCGGGCCAGCGTTCGACCCGGTGTCCTGCCGCCCGTGGCATTCGGGCTGATCACCGTGGTCGCATGTCCGCTGGCCCCCAGCCGGCGAACGACATCGACGACTTCGTCGTCACAGACCGGCGAGAACACCAGCAGCTGGGCAGCACTCGGGAGCCGCTTGCGGATCGACTGAAGGCGAATCGCGGGCTTGAACGACCGATCCGGCGGTCGTGGATCGAAGGCCTCCGCGTTCGCCAGCTGTTCGTGTATGCGGGTCCGATGAGCGTGCCCGGAACTCGGAGCGATCCAGCACGTGCGGGGCGAGAGCGCGGCCAGCCCGACCTGATCGTCGGCAGCCAGCAGCGCCGAGGCGCTTTCGGCCGCCGCGAGGACGCTACGATCGACGGCCGACGGTGCGTCCGCCTCGGGGGCGACGTATGCTTCCACCCGGGCATCGACCAGCAGGACGACCGTCGCCGATCGTTCCTCGCGAAACTGCAGCGTCGCCAGATCCTCGCCGGCGGCCGCCCGGTTCCAGTCGATCCGGTTGAGCGGATCGCCGGTCCGGTACTCCCGGACGGAGTGGAGTTCGATGCCGCTGCCACCGACGTCAGTGACCACACGGCCGACGCTTCGAGACGTCTGTTTTCGCAGGGGGATAGAATGATCCGTGACCGCGGTCACATCGTACGTGATCGACGCGTCACCGTCGGCGGACACATCCGCGACACGTTCGAACGACCCCGAGAGGTTCCGGACGATGACAGCCGCGTCACCGAACTCGTGGTGACCCCTGACGGCCTCGAGTTCGTACCCGAAGGTCGCGGTCGCGCCGGCCCGGAGCGACGTCCCGTGCCGTGGTGACCCGGCCGTGACCGAACACCCCTCCGGAACCCGATCGATCACCGTGAGATCGGGGAGCAGCCGATCCCCCGTGTTCTCGATCGAGACGGTCACCCGGACGGACTCACCCGGGGCCGGCTGGTCCGTCTCGACTGATCGAGTGACGCGAACGGCAGCCGTCGGCGGCGAATCGGCCGCAGCGTAGACGGCGACACCGCCGAACAGCGCACCGACGAGAAGCAACGCCGCCGAACCGAACACGACGCCCACGCCGACCGCCGACAGCGCCATCGGTTTGAGGAGTCGAAAACGATTGGTCGCCCGCAGGCCGGGAGCGGATGGCCGTGTCGCTGTCGTCCGCTCGGGCACGTCGAATTCGACCGAGACGCGCTCGCCGTCGTACTGGCGTGCAAGTTCGGCGACGACATCGCTGACGCGGCGCTGTAGCGGCGTGCCCTTCGCCCGGACGGCCGCCAGACGGCCTGTCAGCCCCTGCTCGCGGTCGGCGTCGTCAAACAGCACCGTCTCCGCGTCCTCACCGAAGACGTCGGCGTCCGGTTGCCCGTCCGAACCACCGTGGTCCCGTTCGTGGATTCGGGCTGCAACCGATCGTAGTCGGTCGAGGACGTCCCGCCTGGCCCGCAGGCGTGAGACTGCCGTGAGTCGATGGTCGGCGAGCGTTCGATCGAACGCGACACCCGGAATGGAGATCTCGCGTCGTTCCTCGACTGACGGTGGCGTCGCCGACTCGACCGTCGTCAGTGCGAGTCCGACCCAGTATCGCAGACTGGCCGCCAGAATGACGACGCCTAGCAGCGTCACGAAGCCGTACCCGAATGCTGTATCCGACGCGAGCGAGGGCTGGAGGATCGTCACGAGACCGCCCAGGACCGCGAGCAGACCGAGCACACCGAGGGCGCGTCCGACGCCCAGTGCGTTCAACTCGGTTTCGCCAGTCGATCCATCCGTGGCGGTCATGCCCCATCACCCGCGTAGGCTGCCTCGATGTGGCTTAGGGCCGCTTCTGCCCGCTCGGCCCGCGCCGGCGAGACCGGTGCGTCACCGTATCGGACGTCCTCGAACAGCCGGGTGAGTTCGTCGACATGCTCGGGTTCCATCCCCGCCTCGACGGCAGCCTCCGCGAACTCGCCCGGAGTGGTGGTCTCCGGATCCGTCACGTCGAGTGCGTCGGTCATTTCGAGCCAGGCCGAATAGACGGCGTTGCTCGTCTCGACGTTCGACGCCGCGATCCCCGCCGCGGCCCGCCCCGCGGCCTCCCCCAACGAGACCAGGCGCTCGGTGTCGCCGCCCGGTTCGTCTTTGTCTTCCCCAAGAGCATCCAGGGCGTCCTCGTCGCCGGACCGGGCAAACAGGAGACCGACAGCGATCAGCACCACGAACGCGCCCGCACCCAGCAAATACGGCGAGAGGGCACCGCTACTGGGCGAGGCGGACTCGCCGGTGGGCAGCGACAACCCTGTCCCGTTGGTGACAGTCCCGTTGATGGAGATCAGTGATTCATCCATGCCGATAGTACCCATGAGAAGGCCGATGATCGCGCCACCCGACAGGGTGACCAGCAATCCGGCAACGATACGAATGATTTCATCCGGATCGAGGACGATGAGACTTGAAAGCAAAAGGAGAACCGAAACGGCGGCAAGCAGGGTCCACAACTCGTCGAGGTACTGCGACGGGATCGGCAGATCGATCGTCCCGCTGAAGATGTCACCTGCCGCATTCTCGTCCGGTCCGAGATTGATCCAGCCACCGTCACCCTCTGATTCTGCCGCGTCAGTCAGCGTCGCCGCCGAGAGAACGAGCGCACTGACAGCGAGGAGTCCGAGGACAGCTACCGCGGCTGTGCGGCGATCCACTGCCATTGTCGGAGATTCTGCGGGGGCGCCCAAGAGTGTTATCCATTCCCAACGTCGTCCGACGCTGCCGAGTCGGTGTTCCCGGCCGCGTCCCCGTCCGGCGGCCCATGGCCACCGCCACCCGGTGTCAGGATCGTCACGACGGTCCCGGCCGCGACCTCTCGCGTCGTTTTCGCCGGGACGCGCTCGCCGTCGATGCGGTTCTGACCCGTCGCACCGTCACCGCCGCCAGCCCGACCGGCCGGTGGATGCCGACGGCGTTCGGTCAGCAACGATACCGTCGCCTCGGCCTCCAGCCGGATCGACCGCCGAAGCCCGGCACCACCGTCGCGCTCGCCCTCTCCACCGCTTCCCCGTCGGATCGCGTATGCCTCGACCCGGAGCGGGAAGGCCGCTTCGAGGGCCTCAATCGGCGTGTTCTCCGTGTTGGTCATGCCCACCTGGATGCCGTCGCTCCCGTCGGCAGTAGCCGTCGCGCCGGCACCACCGCCGATCGTCTCGTAGTAGGTGAAGGCGGGCGACCCGATCACGAGGTTGTTCATCGTCCCCTGACCAGCCGCCGGGACGCGCTCGGGGGCAGCCTCGCCGAGGGCCGCAAAGACCACGTCCGCGATCCGCTGGCTCGTCTCGACGTTGCCACCCACGACGGCCGCCGGCGGCTCGGGGTTCACCAGCGATCCCTTGGGGGCACTGACCGTGACCGGGTCGTAACACCCCTGGTTGGGCGGGACGTCCGGGTCGGTCACGCACCGGACGACGAAGTAGACCGCACTTTTCGCGACCGACAGCGGCGCGTTGACGTTGCCCGCGACCTGCTCGGCCGTGCCCGCGAAGTCCACGTCCATGGCGTCGCCGTCAATCGTCACCGTGACTTCGATGGGGACGTCCGCGTCGGTGATCCCGTCACCCTCCAGGACGTCGCGCGCTTCGTAGCGACCGTCGGGCAGCGCCGCGATCTCCCCCTCGACGCGCTCGCGGGAGTACTCGATGACAGCGTCGAAGGCCGAACGGAGGCGCTCGCCGTGCTCGGCCAGCAGGTCGGCGATCCGTTCACCGCCGCGGTCGTTGGCGGCCCGCTGGGCACGCAGGTCCGCCCGGCGCTCTGCCGGATTGCGGACGTTCGCCAGTACGAGCTCTTCGATATCCTGCCGCACCTCACCGCCCGCCACGAGGCGCGTCGGCGGGATCCGCAGCCCCTCCTGAAAGATGTCCCGCGCGCCCGCCGGCATGCTCCCGGGGGCCATGCCGCCCACGTCAGCGTGGTGGGCCCGGGACGCGGCGTAGGCCACGATCCGCTCACCGTGGACCACCGGCGAGACCATCGTCAGATCCGGGAGGTGAGTCCCGCCGGTGTAGGGGTCGTTCAGGACGAAGACGTCACCGGGTTCGGGATCACGCTTGCGGACCGCATCGACGGCATCGGGCATCGCCCCGAGGTGAACCGGGATATGCTCGGCCTGGGCGAGCAGTCGGCCGTCGGCGGCGAAGATGGCCGTCGAGCAGTCCCGGCGCTCGGCGATGTTCGGCGAGTACGCCCCGCGGATCAACACGTCGCCCATCTCCTCGGCGACCCCCGCTAGCTGGGTGCGCACGATTTCGAGCTCGATCGCATCGAGACCGTCGCTCATCAGGCCACACCCCCCTCCAGGACGAGCGTCCCCTGATCGGTAGTACTCCGCCAGCCCGGCGGCACGACAACCGTACTCTCGGCCCCGGCGACGATGGCCGGCCCATCCAGGGACGTCCCGGCAGCGAGCCCAGCCCGATCGTACACCGGCGTCTCTCGAAACATACCCTCGAAGGAAACGCTTCGGACGCCCGGGCGGCTGTCGGCCGTCTCGACGCCAGGAAGCGGTGGATTCTCGCCCGGAATGGTTGCGCTCGTTCGGAGCGTGACGAGTTCGACCGGCTCGTCGTCCAGCCGGTAGCCCCGGACCCGCTCGTGGGCGGCCCCGAAGCGGTCGCGCATCGCCGCCGGGTCGAACGGAGCGGTCGCCGGAACGGTCACCTCGTAGCGCTGGCCGGCGTACCGGAGGTCGGCCTCGCGTTCGATCGTGGCGAGATCGGCGTCGCTCGCAGCTGACCGAACGCTCGCGTCCAGGTCATCGTATTTCGATTCGATCGTCGCCACGCCGGCCGATCCGAGTTGCGTCCGGTGCGTGCGAGCAGCGTCGTGCGTCTCGTCGGCGGCGAGCAGGCCGTATGCCGAGAGCACGCCGCTGGCCGCGGGGACGAGAACGCGCTCGATCCCGAGTCGGTCGGCCAGGGCGGCAGCGTGCATCGGCCCCGCACCGCCGAAGGCAACGAGCGCGAATTCCCGGGGATCGTGCCCACGCTCGACCGTCGCCGACCGGATCGTCCGCGTCATGGTCGCGTTGGCCACGCGATAGATCCCCCTGGCTGCCGCCACCGGGCCGTCCAGGTCGGCCGCGGCCGCGAGTTCAGTCAACGCCGCTTCGGCGGCGTCAGCATCGAGATCGAACTCCCCGAACGATTCGCCACCGAGATACCCCAACTGGAGTGCGGCATCGGTGACCGTCGGCTCGGTCCCGCCGCGTCCGTAGCAGGCCGGACCGGGGTCAGCCCCCGCTGATTTCGGACCGACGCGCAACGCACCACCCTCGTCGACCCAGCCGACGGAGCCCCCGCCTGCACCGACCGTCTCGACGTCGACCATCGGCACGCCCACCGGGCGCTCGGCGATCGTCGCGTCGGTGGTTCGCGCCGCCGTGCCGTCGGTGACCAGTCCCACGTCCGCGGAGGTGCCGCCCATGTCGAAGGTGACCAGTTGGTCCTCGCCCGCCACGCTCGCCGCACCGACAACGCCCGCCGCCGGCCCCGAGAGCAGCGTCGTCACCGCGTGCTCGCGGACGGTCGCCGCATCGGCGATCCCGCCGTTGGATTGCATGACTCGCGGGGCAGGCAGTCCCTGCTCGTGTGCCCGCTCGGTCAGCCGACCCAGGTACGCGTCGATGACCGGCGTCACGTAGGCATCCGCGACGGTGGTAGCGGTTCGCTCGTACTCCCGGAAGGTTCCCAGCACCTCGTGGCTCGTCGAGACCGACCAGTCGCCGGCCTCCTGAAGCACGCTGGCGACCGTCCGCTCGTTGTCGGGATGGGCGTAGGCGTGTAACAGACAGACGGCGACGCTCTCGACGTCCTCCGGGATCGAAGCGGCGAGTGTCCGTACGGCGTCGGGATCGACGGCGCGTTCGACGCCCTCGGGCGTGACACGCTCGTCGATCTCGAAGCGTAACTCGGCCGGGACCAGCGGCTCGGGGTTCCGTGCGTCGAGGTCATACAGCGACGGCCGATCCTGGCGGCCGATTTCGAGCACGTCCCCGAACCCTGCGGTCGTGATCAGGGCCGTCTTCGCCCCCTCACTTTCGAGCGTCGCATTGACAGCCGCCGTCGTCGCGTGCCGGAACCGATCGACGGCCGCGAAATCGAGTCCTGCCGAGTCACAGGCCGTCTCGATCCCCGTGAGGACGCCCTCGCTTTGCTCGGTCGTCGTCGGGACCTTCGCCGTCGTGAGTTCCCCGTCCGCGACCAGCACCACGTCAGTGAACGTCCCGCCGACGTCAACACCCAGCCAGGTCCGCTCGCCCGCGCTCATGGCCTCGGATGTGGGCACCGGCGGGTTAAACGCTTGGTCACGAGCCGTCCCCGGCGTCACTCGCCAGCTCGATCGCAAACCGGGTCGCTTCGACGGCGTCAGTGCCGAAGACGTAGGTGATCGGTTCGATCCCGAACGCGCCTTCGTGGTAGATGACGGGTGGAACCGCCCCTCGTTCGCGGAACGCGCTTTCGAGGCGCTCCCGGCGGTCGTCGTAGCCGGCGTCGAACGCGAGCGGGTCGATCCCGCGATCGCGCGCGGCCGCGAGAAGCCCGTCGTCGGTCGTGAGATTCAGCCCGGCCCGGACCGAGGAATCGACGCTGTTGGCGGCCAGGATCGTCCGGGCGACGTGCTGTGAGCCACCGAACTCCGGGTTTGCGGGCACGTCGATCCGGCCGCGCATGGCATGAACCCGGCCCGGGACGGCCGCTACGTCGAGTTCATCCCCGGGGTGGGGAAGCGCCATCCCGACGTTCGTCCCGACGTTGGGGACGTACTCGGCCATCGCACTCTCGTCGGCCAGCAGTCGCGTCGCCTTCCGGACGGCCGAGAGGACGGCCCGCTCGTCGGCGACCGATTCGTCGTAGCCGCGCACGCAGAGATCACACCCGAGTCCCGCCAGCGCGGGAACCTGTTCCTCGTGAATCTCACAGATCGGTCCCCGGTCTTCGAACGCCCGGATCACGCCGAGTAATTCCCCGAGGGCCTCGTAAGCGTCCATCGACCCCTCGGCGAATCCAGTCGCGATGCGCTCGACGGCCGACCGCAGCCGCGGCTCCTCGCTGAAGCGCGTCTCGAGAGTGACGTCGCCGCCGACGTACTTGCTGAC
The DNA here is from genome assembly GCF_000023945.1 of Halorhabdus utahensis DSM 12940. NCBI lineage: Archaea > Methanobacteriati > Methanobacteriota > Halobacteria > Halobacteriales > Haloarculaceae > Halorhabdus > Halorhabdus utahensis. The sequence goes on along the minus strand of NC_013158.1, from coordinate 2,475,902 downwards.
CGCGGCCTGGGTGACGCCGAGGTGATCGGCAATCTCCTGCTGGGTGAGACCGCGATCGGAAAGCTCTCTGGCGAGCATCGCCCGTGCCGTCGGAAGAAATCGATCGACGACAATCTCGCTCGGAAATCGCATGCCCGGGGTTTCGATGTCTCCCGATATAAACAATCGCCCGCTACCGCCGTGTGCACACCTCTCGTGAGACTCTTCAGCACACTGTTCTGTATCGCAGTATGCGATTTATACACACGTTATAATACATCTTCGCGGCCGCCGGGAGCGACGACAATCCGAGCGCGGAGTCACCAGCGATGGTGGACGTCGTCGGCGACGAACGCCTCGTAGACGTCTCGAACCGCGCCGTGGGTCTCGTGGCTCAGCGGGTCCATCTCGGCGGCATCGACGTTGTCTCGGATGTGATCGGGCGACGTCGAACCGGGGATCACGGTCGAGACAGCGTCGTGATCGAGGATCCACCGCAATGCCATCTGGGCCATCGTCATGTGCTCGGGGACGTACGGTTCCAGCGCCTCGACAGCATCGAGGCCCGCCTCGAAGGGCAAGCCGGCGAAGGTCTCGCCGCGGTCGAATGCGTCGCCCTCGCGGTTGAAGTTGCGATGGTCGTTCGCCGGGAACACCGTTTCCCGATCGATCGCGCCCGTTAACAGCCCCGAAGCCAGCGGGACGCGGACGATGACGCCGACGTCCCGGCGGTTCGCTTCCTCGAAGAACAGTTCGGCGGGTCGTTGACGGAACATGTTGCAGATGATCTGGACCGTCTCGACGCCGGGATACTCGATGGCCTTCAGCGCCTGTTCGACCTTTTCGACGCTGACACCGTACTGAGCGATCTTTCCCCGCGCTTTGAGATCCGCGAGCGCCTCAAAGACCGCGGGCTGGTAGTAGACCTCGTTGGGCGGACAGTGTAGCTGGAGGAGGTCCAGGGTCTCAGTCCCGAGGTTCTCGCGGCTCCGATCGACGAACCGTTCGAGGTTCTCGGCAGTGTAGCCCTCGGCAGTGTGTGGGTCGAGACGTCGCCCGGCCTTCGTGGCGACGACCACGTCCTCGCGGTCGTACTCGGGTTCGTCCAGGACGGTGCCGATGTGTTGTTCGCTCGTCCCGTCGCCATAGACGTCGGCCGTATCGAGAAAGGTGACGCCCGCATCCAGTGCCGTCCGGACGACTTCGCGACCCGCCTCGTCCGCGACATCACCCCAGGCCCCACCACCGATGTTCCAGGTGCCGAGGCCGACTTCCGTGACCTCGTATCCGGTCTGACCGAGTGCGCTCGTCTGCATAGTGCAACACGTTGTTCGGACCCAATCCACTTGTACCGACCGCACGGCGTCGCCTGCGTGGCCAGTTCAACCGCTAGAAACCACACACTCGGCCGGAAACTGTCGAGACCCACTTCCTCAGGCCTCGACCCACTTCACATGACGAACGTCGTAGCAACCACATTCCGGGCACGTGTGGTACTGCACTGCGTACCGCGTCTCACAGGACAGACAGATGTATGGATCCGCATCTCCCGCCTCCGAGCTGTCCCTGCTGAAGACACCCATTGGGACCACGATCAAACTAGCGTGACCGGCCACCAAAAAACGATGCGATCGTTCATCTCCAGCGATCACCGCTCGGTCCCTCGGTTCGTCGGTGACGAGTGCCTTCCCAGATACCGCCCAATAGATAACACGTTAATTATCAATATACTGTTTATTCTCCGCCGGGTTTATATCCTGACCATGTGAATATATACCACCTAGTTACAGGAGCCGGGGTATGACTGACCACCAAGAGACGATCCGTGGACTCCACGTGGACGACGATCCGGAGTTTACAGATTTAACGGCGACGATGCTCGAAGAGAGCTACGAGCAGTTTCAGGTCGAAACGGCGACCAGCGGGCGGGAGGGGATCGACCGCGTCTCATCTGAGACGTTCGATTTCGTTGTTTCCGACTACGAAATGCCGGGAGTAGACGGGATCGAATTTCTCAAAACCGTCCGCGAGAGCCACCCGGATCTCCCGTTTATCCTGTTTACTGGCAAGGGTAGTGAGTCGGTGGCCAGCGACGCGATCGCCGCCGGGGCCACCGACTACCTCCAGAAAACCGGCGGCGTCGAACAGTACGACCTGCTCGCAAATCGCGTCGCGAACGCCGTCGAGCAATACCGGGAGAAACAACGCCGAGAGCGCCTCGAAGGGATCCGCACGATCGTCAATCAGGTGAACCAGGCGCTGGTACGGGCCTCAACGCGTGACTGGATCGAAACCCAGGTCTGTGAAATACTGGCCGCTGCGGACGGATACCAGGCCGGATTAGTCGTCCGTGTCGACGCGGCGTCGAACACGGTTTCACCACAATCCTGGGCGGGGATCGACGAGCAACCGATCCGGGAGTGGCTGGCGGCCAGCGACGGGATGCAGTCTGGCCATCCACCCGCCATCGAGCAGGCGATCCACGAGCGTGACGTCGCCGTGGTCCAGGATGTCGGGACTGAATCGGATGGAAGCTTCCACGGGAACGCAGACGACATTCGATCGATCGCCGTCGTCCCCCTGGTGTTCGAGCCGGAACTGTACGGGCTGCTCGTCGTCTTCGGGACGCGACCCCAGGCGTTTGACGAAACCGAACAGTCGTTTCTCGCCGAACTCGGCGACGACATCGCCCACGCGATGCACGCGATCGACGTCAGACACGAACTGGAGCGCGAGCGGAAATTCATCGACCAGGCTCTGGACGCCATCGAAGACATCTTTTACGTCATCGGACCGGACGGGACGCTTCGCCGATGGAACCAGCAGTTCCGCGAGGTCACCGGCTACTCGGACGAGGAGATCGCCGGGATGTCCGCTGTCGAGTTTTTCCCCGAAGACGAACGCCACAAAGTCGACGGTGCGATCGAATGCACACTCAGCCAGGGCCGCCAGATGACGGAGGCGGACCTACTTACGGCTGAAGGCACGCGGATCCCGTACGAATTCGTCGCGGTGAAACTCGGGGATGCACTCGAGGGCGATCCCGGCATCGTCGGCATTGGACGTGACGTCACCGACCGCCAGGAACGGGAACGGACACTTCGACGATACAAGCAAATGGTGAACGCGATGCAAGAGTCGGCCTGTATCTACGACGAGGACGCCAGGTTCGAGGTCGTCAACGAGTACCTCGCGGAGTTCTACGGAACGACGCGCGAGGATCTTGAAGGAAGCCCGAGTACGCTCATCCCACAGATCAGGGACCAACTGGGTGGCACGCCGTTTCAGGATCTCATCGACGGGACTCGCGAGGAAGTCCGGGGGGAACTTGAGGGTGAGTTTCCCGGTCAGGGCCGGGAAGTCCTCGACTACCGGCTCACGCCGCTCGTCGTGGACGGCGAGATCGACGGCGTGGTTGGCGTGACCCGAGAAGTGACCGAACGCCGTGATCGCGAGCGCGAACTGGCCCGGCAAAACGACCGGCTCGAATCGGTCGCCAACATCGCGAGCCACGATCTCCGGAACCAACTGTCGGTCGCTCGAAGCCGCCTCGAACTTGCGGCTATCGACGATGAACACGCGGACCCGATCCGACGTGCACACGACCGAATGGAATCGCTCCTGGCGGATCTGCTGGCGCTCGCACGCAGGGGCAAACGAGTAGAAGATACCGAGCACGTCGGACTCGAACCGATCATCCGGGAGAGCTGGGACCACGTGGAGACACCGACGGCGACGATTACCGTAACGGCGACCGGCACCCTCGAGGCTGATCCGGACCGACTACGACGACTCCTCGAAGCGCTGTTCGAGAACAGTATCGAACACGGCGGCGAATCGGTGACCGTGACCGCCGGGGACCTCGAGGACGGATTCTTCATCGCGGACGACGGTCCCGGTATCCCGGAGGACGGCCACGAACGCGTCTTCGATCCATCGTACTCGACGGCCGAGAATAGTACCGGACTCGGGCTCACCATCGTCCAGGCCATCGCCGACGCACACGGATGGACTGTCGAAGCGACCGAAAGCGCTGACGGGGGCGCGCGCTTCGAAATCACGAACGTCGAATCATCCTGACTGCACAGGCGCTCTGGACCACGTCACGGCGCACACAGACACTGGAGATCCGTCTATCGACGGTCGATCACGGTTCGACAGGAAACCAAGTCCGCCCTCCCCGATTTGAACGGGGGGCAAGTCGATCTACAGTCGACTGCTCTACCAGTCTGAGCTAAGGGCGGGCGTATCAGAACATTGGTCGGGTGTCGGACTTAACGGTTGCCATTCGGAGCGAAACCCGGACCCGACAGCGCGGTCCGGGGAGGGCTGACGCACGTCAGACATTCACGAAGATTGAAGTAGGCCGGCAGATAACGGGTATGACAGGTCGTATGAGCAAGATCACGTTCCGCGCTGACGACGACCTCGTAACGCAACTGGAGGGGTTCGACGCCTCCAAAAGCGAGGTCATGCGCGAGGCGCTCCGGACGTACCTGGAAGGTTCCGATCACGAGTCGTCCGAGGCCGAGTCGAGTCCGGAACCGACGAGTGCCGAGGAGAGCCTCGACGATCTCATCGTCGAACGTGTCGACGCGGTACTCGCCGAACGACTGGGCGAGCGGCGACAGCCCCAGCCACAGGACGTCAACGTGAATATCTCACTGGAAGACGCCGCTCCGTCCACGTCGGCAACCACGGCACCACCGGACGCCGAAGAAACGACGGACGCCGTCACCGACCGAAACACCGAGCGGACGTGCTCTCAATGCGGTGAATCGGTGTCCGACGATCACGTCTACTGCCCGAACTGCGGCGAGAAGGCCGCCCGGCGCGTCTTCTGTGAGTGTGGCGACGAACTCCGCTCGGACTGGTCGTTCTGTCCGAGCTGTGGGAGACGGACGGCAGCGGCTGACGTGCTCGATCAGTGATCGTAGCGTAAACGCCCTCTAACGGGCGTTTTCGCGCGTTTACGCCCGAGTGTCTTACACTTGGGGAAACTTTTATAATGATTCAGTCTGTGGTACGGTATGCGTAAGACGAGTCGTCTTACACCGTGGCGCGCCCGGTGCCACCGGCCGCCGTGTGGCGGTTCGACGGTGTAAGACAGGCAATCGTGCTGGACCCTCGTCTTACCCAAAGGGGAACGATAACATATGGAGCGTGTGACACTACGGATTCCGAAGCAACAGATCGAGGAGGTCGAACGAATGGTCGAGACGGGGGAGTACCCCAACCGGAGTGAGGCGATCCGGTCGGCCGTTCGAGATATGCTCGCCGAGCAAGACACGGCAAAAGAACGTCCGTCCGAGAAGCGCAAGCGCCGGACGTGGGCGAAGGTGTAGACGATGCAGGACATCGTCAACTCCGCCCTGAAACACGAGGAGGAAGAACAGCGCGAGATGGACGCCGAGGGTGACGAGTTCGGCGATCCGCGGATCGTGATCGTCGGCTGTGGCGGTGCGGGCAACAACACCGTCAATCGACTGTACAACATCGGCGTCGACGGCGCGGACACGATCGCGCTGAACACCGACAAACAGCACCTCAAGATGATCGAGGCCGACACGAAGATCCTCGTCGGCAAATCCCTGACCAACGGGCTCGGGGCCGGCGGCGACCCCTCGATGGGCGAGCGCGCCACGGAGATGGCCCAGGGCACGATCAAGGAAGTGCTGGGTGACGCCGATCTCGTGTTCGTCACGGCGGGCATGGGTGGCGGGACCGGCACCGGCGCGGCCCCCGTCGTCTCGAAGATCGCCAAGGAGCAGGGCGCGATCGTCGTCGGCATGGTCTCGACGCCGTTCAACGTCGAGCGCGCACGGACGGTCAAGGCCGAGGAGGGTCTCGAGAACCTCCGCAACGAGGCCGACTCGATCATCGTCCTGGACAACAACCGGCTGCTGGATTACGTCCCGAACCTCCCGATCGGTAAGGCCTTCTCGGTGATGGACCAGATCATCGCCGAGACGGTCAAGGGCATCTCCGAGACCATCACCCAGCCCAGCCTGATCAACCTGGACTACGCGGACATGTCCGCGATCATGAACCAGGGTGGCGTCGCGGTGATGCTCGTCGGCGAGACCCAGGACAAGAACAAGACCCAGGAGGTGGTCAGCGACGCGATGAACCACCCACTGCTCGATGTCGACTACCGCGGAGCGAGCGGCGGACTGGTCCACATCACCGGGGGACCGGATCTCACCCTCGACGAGGCAGAGGGGATCGCGAGCAACATCACGGATCGCCTGGAGGCCAACGCGAACGTCATCTGGGGAGCCCGCATCGAGGACGACTACAAAGGCAAAGTGCGGGTCATGGCAATTATGACCGGCGTCCAGTCCGCACAGGTGCTGGGCCCGACGACGCAAAAACAGGCCAACAAGTCCCGCGCCGCGATCGACGGCGAAGACATAGGCGAGGAGACCTTCGACGCGAGCGCGAACGTGGACACTGACATCGGCGGCGGACAGCGCAGTTTCGGCGAAACTGACGGCGGCCGCAACGAAGTCGAGAAGAACAACGGACTCGACGTCATCCGGACTGAGTGAGTCCGAGCGGCTTCTGCGGTTCTCTCAGGCCCCAAGAGCACTCAGTAACTGGCACTTCCGGCAGCGACCGCCGGTCGTCGGCGCACCGCAGGTGTCACACGCGTCGTAGGCGCCATCGTCAGCGTCGGCCCGTTTTGCTGCATACCGTGCCAACTGCTCGTAGCCAGCCATAATCGAGTGGCGCGTCCCGGGATGGGCGTCCTCCATCGAGTACAGCAGTTCCTGGATCTCACCGCGGAACGATTCCGATGCGTGTGGACATTCGGTGATGTGCGCGGGCAGGTCGGCCAGGCGGGCGTACAGCGCGACCTCCTTCTCCGGAACGTCCCGCAGCGGCTTGGCACGCGGGACGTGCTTGTCGGTCAGCGAGCGCTCGGGCATGGGTCCGAGGCTGGCGTCGAAGTGCTTGGCCATCTGGTCGACGTCACCCTCGAAGAAGTTCATCAGCGCCGTCTCGGCCTCGTCGTCGAGGTTGTGGCCGGTCAACAGGAGGTCGGCGTCGTACTCGTCGGCGTACCGCGAGAGAAGGTCCCGGCGGAACACGCCACAATAGGCACAGGCCGCCATGTTCTCCGGGTCGTCCTCGACGACATCGTCCATCCGGACGCCGAACGCCTCGGCGTAGCTGACGGTCTCGTGGCGGAGGTCGAGGTCGTCGGTGAGGGCCTCGGCGGCGTCGAGGCTCTCGTCACGATACCCTTCGATTCCTTCGTGGATAGAAAGGGCAACGAGTTCGATACGGGGGTCCTCGGCAAAGGTTTCGGCCAGGAGTTGGGTGAGCACGACGCTGTCTTTCCCGCCGGAAAGGCCGATCAGCCACGTCACCGGATCCTCGGGCGTCGCATCTCGAGGGACGAGGCCGTCCTCACGGATCCGCCGGCGAAGCCGTTTCTCGACCGAGCGGCGAAAGTGCGTCTCACAGAGGTGGGCCCCCGAGTAGGCCGCGTGCATGACAGCGTCCTCGCCACACCTGTCGCAGTCCATCGACATGCGATACCCCCTGGATGCGGGTAGGGATTTCGTTCCTGACAGGGGGACCAGCCCACATCTTGCCGTGCAAGCAAGCGTTTTGCCCGGCGCGTTCCAACGACTCCCGATGAGTGAACTCGACCGTGACGCCGCGGTCGATCGTCTCGAAGCGCTGCTTGAGACGATCGAAGACGAGACGATGCCAGTCCCGGTCACGGAAGTCTGGGTGTACGGCGATCTCGCGCTCGGCGTCGATCCGGTCGAGCGCCTCGACGTCTATCTCACGAAGGACCTGCTTTTCGGCCAGGCCGACGACCGTGCGGCCGAATTGAACGACCGCTTGGGCGTCGACGGGATCGGCGAGACGGTCCGGGCCGAGTGGGCGAGCGAACACCCGGAGGCCGTGCGGGCAAACCCCAGCGGCCACGTCGCCCCGGAGAAGTGTCTCGGGGCGCACCTGTTCGAGGAGCGCGAGCCGATCCACCTCGAAGTCTGTAACGCCTCCTTCGAGGACAACGTCACCCAGCGGCTGGAGGGCGCACTCGCTCGGGAGTCCTACGAAAACATCCTCGATCCCCGAGGGGTCTGCCTGTGGATCGACGGCGAACGGTCCGGTGACGCGTTCACCAAACTCCGGGATGGTGAGTATGTCTTCCCGCCGCTTTCGGGCGCACTCGAAATGCTCGGGGCCGAACCGTCGGTCGCCGAGGAGGCCGCTGACGCCGTCGAAACGTACCGGGAACGCCAGGACGGGATCAGCGTCCGTGGCGACGTGGTCTGATGGACTGTCGGCGTCTCCCACTCAGATCTGACCCACCGCGACGTAGAAGGGGACGGTCTCCGTCCGCTCGTAGGTCCGATCAGCCATCTGTTCGATGACGTCCCGGCCCATCTGGCGCCACCGCTGTCGGAGACGGTCGTACGCTTCCGTCGAGAGCCCGCCGTCGAGCAACGTCTCTCGGTCCGTGGCGATCCCCGAACCGCTGGCTTTTCGACGGGCAGATTCGACATCGGCCTCGCCGTACGGGGGCGCTATCGTCCGGGCGTGATCGTAGCGGGTGATCTCGACCGACGCCAGGCCGGCTTCCGCGAGCACGGACGCCACGTCCGAGCCGAGCGTGACGTCGGTGTCGACGCCGGCGAGGTAGTGCTCGCGAGCCTCGCCGGCGAGCGCCGATTCGCCGTCGACGGTCGACTCGACCGTCACGCTCTCGTTGTCCGGTTCGATCACCGCAACGCCGTCCCGGGAGACACGAGCGAACTCCCGAACGGCGTCGACTGGTTCGGGGAGATTGATCAGGAGTGCCTGACAGACCACCAGATCGAAGGTGTCGTCGGGAAAGGGGAGTCCGAACGCGTCACCGACGACTGCCGGTCCCTCCACGTGGTCGAGGAGTTGCGGATCCGCATCGACGCCGACGACATCGCCCGGCGTTTCCTCGCGGAGAACCCTGGTGAGCGCGCCAGTGCCGCTGCCCACGTCCAGCACCCGCTCGCGGGTTGACAGATCCAGGGTGGAAAGCGCTTCACGCGAGTCCGCCCACATGCCGCGGCGGGTGTGCGTGAGGTACTCGGCGTCGAACCGGCGCATACCGGTGATATCCCACGGGCGTCAAAAAGGTGCTCGAAACGTCCCGTGTCAGGCCTCGCGAAGCTCGCGTGCGCGTTCGACGTTCCAGGCGAAGCCCCGGCCGTCCTCGGTCGGCGTCTCCAGGACGAACGGCAACTCCCGCAACGCGTCGTGGTTGACGACGGCTGCGATGCCCGCCTCGCCGATCTCGCCCTCGCCGAGGTGGGCGTGTTCGTCCTTGTTCGTCCCGCAGGCGTGCTTGGAGTCGTTGAGGTGGAGACATTCGAGCGTGTCAAGACCCACCTTCTCGTCGAAGTCGGCGACGGTCTCCGCGACGGCATCGGGCGTCGAAAGGTCGTACCCGGCGGCGAAGAGGTGGGCCGTGTCGAGACAGACGCCGAGGTCCTGCTCGCTCGCCTCCAGAACCGTCGCGAGGTGCTCGAAGTCGCCGCCGAGTTTGGTCCCGCTGCCGGCGTCCGATTCGACGAGGACAGTCACGTCCTCGGGAACGTCGAGTTCGTCGAGTGCGCTGGCGGCGTTCGCCAGTCCCTGCTCGACGCCCGCGCCCGTGTGGGCACCGAGATGGACGTTGACGTACTCGATGTCGAGTGTCGCCGCGGCGTCGACCTCGTCCTGGAGGCTGGCGATCGACTTCTCGCGAAGGTCGTCTTTTGGCGTACAGAGGTTGACCAGATAGGACGCGTGGATCACCCACGGTCCGACATCGGCCTCGGCTGAGTGTTGTCGGAACGCCTCGGCCTCGCTGTCTTCGATCGACGGCTCCTGCCAGACCTGCGGTGAGTGTGAGAAGATCTGTCCGCAGTTGCCGTCGTATTCGAGCTGTTCCTCGACGGCGTTGGAGACGCCGCCAGCGATAGAGGTGTGAGCGCCGATTTGCATATCTCGACCCTCGGCCCTGCTGGACATAGGCGCTTCGACGGTGACATTCCGGCGGTTGCCGCGCTAACTGGACTTCGTATAGCGAAATGGGATTTAATTTCGGGGGAACGCAACGACACGTCGGGCTTTTGCCGGACAAACCCCTACCGGACTCTAATGGTCTCGAACGTCGCCCCGGTGATAGCCGAGCTCGAGCCGGAGGACTTTCATCTTCTCTCGGGGATCGAGCAGGGAATGCGGTTCTCGGAGTGGGTTTCCCGAGAAAAGATACCCGAATTCGCGAGAATGACCGTCGAGGACGTCGATTACCGACTCGACCGGTGTGAGGACCGGGGGTTAATCGAGCGCAAGACGATCCAGTACCAGGGATTTTCACTGACGTTCGAGGGCTATGACGCACTCGCGTTGCACACCTTCGCCGAGCGCGAGTCGATCCAGGGAGTCGGTTCGAGTCTTGGTGTGGGCAAGGAAAGTGACGTCTACGAGGTCCAATCCTACAAGCCCCTGGCGTTGAAGTATCACCGCGAGGGCTATACGAACTTCCGGGAAGTGATGCGCGAACGCGAGTACACCGCCGATCGCGAGCACGTCTCCTGGCTGTACACCGCCCGGAAGGCCGCCGAGCGCGAGTATACCGCGCTCGAAGAGCTATACCCCGGGGTGAGCGTGCCGAGACCGGTCGATCACAACCGTCACGCGATCGTGATGGAGCGCATGGACGGCGTCGAACTCTCACGGACGAAACTCGAAGACCAGCAAGTCCGGCCGGTCCTGGATCTGATTCTCGACGAAGTCCAGAACGCCTACGAGGCGGGGTACGTCCACGCCGACATGAGTGAATACAATATTTTCGTCGGGGAGAGCGGCGTCACCGTCTTCGATTGGCCACAGGCCGTCCCGACAGAGCACGAAAACGCCCGCGAGCTGCTCGAACGCGACGTCACGAATATTCTTGGGTACTTCACCCGGAAATACCCCCACGCGATCGAGGACGTGGAGGACACGACAGTCGCCGCTGCCATCGCCGAAGGGCGCTTCGACTCGATCGATTCGGACGAAACCTGAGAATTCGCCTATTGCTGCCGTCGAGCAGCAGTTACCACGGAGAAGCGTCCGACCCGCGCCACACGCATAAATCATTATTGGCTATATCAAATATGCCGCCGTCCCTGAGGCAGGGGAGGAAAACTGTGCGAAAAGTGGAATCTGTTAGCTGGTCGCGGTATGACCCGTCGACGATCAGTTCGGGACCCGATATTTCAGGTCGATGGCGTCGATGAGCCGGTCGTTCCGGCTGAGGTTGGTCTCGAGTTCGACGTGCAACGAGTCCAGCATCGTGTCGACCAGGTCCTGGCGCGCCGAAGACGAGGACCACTGCTCGGGGTTCGCGGGCGTCCCGATCTCCATGGCGACCTGCTGGTTCGGGTAGATCGTCCGCATGTGGTAGGGCTCGTCGTGATTTGCACACCGGACGGCGTAGGCCGACATGCCCTCGTAGTCGGGGTGGTTGACTTCGATCACGTCGCGCTGGGGGTGGCCAAGCGACTGACTCGGGCGGTGGGGGTTGTTCCAGTGGCCGTCCGCGAGGTTCGCGGCGTCGCCCGACGGCCCGAGCCACGTGATGACCATGCCGTCCTGGAAGTACGGCACCTCGCTGGTGTTTTTCAGAACGAGGTACTGGTTCCAGTAGCCGCCGCCGTTCTCGTGGATCTCGACGGACGCCTCCATCGGCGCGTTGGCGGTGAAGCCGTCGCCGCCAAGCGACTCGCCGGTCCGCGGGTCGACCTTGTCGGCCACCATCTCGTGGATGGGGTTGTCCGGGTTATTGACGACGTCCTCGGGCAGGTCCGCCGAACTCCCCCACTCGCGGCTGTCGTCGTACTCCGGCTGGTCGTGGACGCGGTCACGCACGCGGACCTCGTCAGGCTGGTACGTTCGGGCGTCCGTCGGCCAGCGGTCCTGAATAAACTGGTCGGGACCGTTCGTCGCTTGGGTCGGGCCGGCGGTCTCGTCCCAGACGTTGTCGGGGTCGTCGTGCGTGCCGGGGTCTTCGGTCTCGTCCGGCAACAGCGCGAGCCGCGGGAGGAGTTTCACGGTTGCGTGGGCGGGGAAGTCGTTGTCGGCGAGTTGCTGGACGTAGGGCAACGCCTGCGTGCCGAGCTGGTCGAGGGTCAGCGACCCGTCGCTGATGTTGTTCTGGACGGCCTCGACGTCGTAATTGAACTCCTCGGCCTTCTCGGCGTCCGTCCAAGTCTGACCCGTCGAGGACGTCTCGCCGGGCAGGTAGTCCGTGAAGTCCCGCGGGACGTAGTACGGATCGTCGAAGTGCTCGTACAGTTCGGCGACCGTCGTACTGCCGGTAATGTCCGACGGCAGCGTATCAGGCTCCGGCGGCCGGTCCGGGAACGGCACGTCCCAGGTCGGCTCCCCGTCGTCATCGTCAGGCTCCTCGGTCGGCGTGTCTTCGGGCGTCTCAGTCGGTGTATCCTCGGGCGTTTCAGTCGGCGTGTCTTCGGGCGTCTCGGTCGGTGTCTCCGAACCGTCGTCGTCCGGGTCGGTCGTAACCGCGATCCGATCGATCTCGACGGCCCCTGAGGCCCCCTGCCAGAAGTTGAACCTGACTGCCTGTGGGTTCTCGCGATCGGCACCGACCGACTCGAGGTCGACCGAGACGGTCGAGTAGTCGGTGCCGATCGAGTCATCCGTCAGGTTTTCCAGCAGATCCGAGGCGCCGCCGATCTTGAGGCGGAAATCCGACTCCTCACCACCGTCGTCCCCGCGGATTCGAAGCGTGAGATACTGATAGTCGTCGATCGACTGGGAGACGTTGCTCCCGAACCACCCGGCATTGTCGTACTCCAGCCGGAGCGCACCGTCTTCGACTTCGCCTGCCCCGCTACCGTTGGCGAAACTCCCCGCATCCGCCCAGTTTCCCAGGTCGTTCGAGCCGGGATAGGTCCCGCCGTCGAATTCGTGGACAACCAGCGGCGAATGTTCCTGACCCAGGACGGACGTCGCAAGCCCCAGGCTGCCGAGCGCGATACTCCCCTTCAATACGGTCCTTCGTTTGACCATACCAGTTGATATTAACAATCGATTGTGTGAAAAACGTGATGGAACCGGTAAGCCGTTCATCAGCCTTCGTCGGGAGGGCCGAACGCGTCAGCGCGGGATGGTAGCTGCGCCGTCAGTGGTTACTCGAGACGGATCGCCTCGATTGCGAGGGTGCTCTCACCCCCCTGCCAGAAGTTTAGCCGCACCGCGAGTCCCTCAGCAGTGGGGTCGATGCCAGCTGATTCCATGTCGATCCGTACCTCGCCGGCACTCGTCCCGATCGAATCGCCGGTGAGATCACCCAGAAGGCCCGAGACGCCGCCCATGGCAAAGCGGATTTCGTTCTCCTCGCCACCGTTCGCACCGCACACATCCAGGACGACGCTCGAATAGTCGCTCACATCCCGGTTGATCTGTTCCTGGTACCAGCCACCGTTGTCGTATTCGAGGACCAGCGCCCCGTCGGCTACCTCGCCTGCCCCGTTCTCGAAGGAGCCGGCCCCACACCACTGGCCGAGGTCGTTCCGGTTGCTCGACCACGCCGGGTCGCCGTCGTAGTCGTTGACGACGAGGGCATCCGTCGGTGATTCCTCGTCATCGCTGTCGTCCTCGCCGTCGTCGGCCTCGTCAGTCGTCGCCTCGACGGTTACCGTATCGGACTCGTTGCCGGCACCGTCGACCGCCGAGACGCCGATCTCGTAGGTCGTCTCGGCGTCCAGTTCCTCGACAGTCGCCGTCGTCGTCCCTGCCCCAACCTGCTGGTCGAAGTCGCCCGCAACGGAGATGGTGTAGTGATCGAGGCCGCTACCGCCCTCGTCGCTGGCGGCCTCCCACTCGACCTCGGCCGAGGACGCTGTCGTCTCGACCACAGAGAGGTTCGAGGGAGCCGTCGGAGCGGTCGTGTCGTCGGGCTCAGACTCGGACTCACCCGGAAGCTGGCCGTAAACCAGTTCGCCGTCGAGGTAGACGGAGATCGCCTCGGTGACGGTCGCCGCCTCGCCGATGTCCTGGAAGCTCGGGTCGTTCGATGGATCCCAGTTGCTCTCCCAGTTGTCGTCCTGCTCGGCGATCATCGAGATCTGAATCTCCCGTGCGCCATAGATCTGGTTGCCCGACCAGTCGAGTTCGATGTAGTAGATGCCGGCATCCTCGTCCCAGGCGATCGGCCCCGAGACGTCGGCCGACCCATCGCCCATGGTTGATTGCTGGTCGTACTGGACCTCGACCGAGACGGCGTCGATCGACTGGCCGGCGTCGCGCAACTCGCTGACGTCGATGAAATAGCGGGCGCTGAGGCCGTCCTCGCGATGGGGCGGGTGGATCGATTCGTTGTGGATCGTCACTCGAACCTGTGTCCGGTCGGCGTTCTCCTGGAGGACCTCCCCCTCGGCGTAGTAGGCGTCGATCGGCTCCTCACCCGGGGGAAACTCCGCGACTGCCTCGCCGGTATCGTCGTAGAAGGTGTTGAACCCCGCGAGCGCGCCGACCAGTCCCGCGTTGAAGTCGATCGCGACCTCGTTGTAGACGTAATCCGAGGTCTCGTCGACGTGGGTGTCGTCCTCGTCGGGCCCGCCGACCAGGGCACCCCACAGCGTGTGGCGGTGCTCTTCGGGTTCCTCCATGCTGTTCTCCTTCGAGCCGTGGGCAGCCCGGTGGTGGGGATGCTCGGCGTGGTCGTCGGTGAACCCGACGATCAGCGAGTACCCGAAGGAGTTGTCACCCATGATGTAGTTCATCTGGGTCGCCGCCCAGTCGGTGAGTGCGACCGCCTTCTCGGTGTCGCGGTACTTCCGGTAGACCATCGCCTGGAACTGCGCGGCGGCGTTGTACCGGGCCGACCCCCACGTGTTGAGCACGGTGAACCCAGCATCCGACGTCGAGGCGTAGTTCGTATCGTTGTCGTCTTCATGCTCGACCGAACCGCCAGAGAGATACTCCAGGTTCCAGCGGGCGATCTGCCAGTGCTCGGGGTCGTCGGTGATCGGCGCGAGTTTGAGGAAGACACCGCCCCAGACCGTGTCCCAGGAGTGGACCCAGATGTTCTGCCAGTCGTCGTCGGTCGAGTCGATGATCTCCCCGAGATACCCGGTGTAGGTGCCCGAATCGTCGGTCGCGAGGATGTCATCCAGATACGCGTCGTCCTCAGTCGCGATGTGCAACCAGACCGCCGCCCAGGAGAGTTCGTCCTCGTCGTAACTCGAGTCGTAGAAACCCCCGTCGTACCCAAGTCCGCGGTTCTCGACGGCGAAGTCATACAGCGCCTGTGCCGTGTCGAGACACTCCGCCGCGTACGCCGAATCCTCGGACTCCAGGACGAGCGAGGTGATCGTCAGCGCCGCGGCCGTCCCGGCGCACTGGTCGCTGGCTGGATCCTCCGGCGTAGCAAAGTAGGCTGGCCGGGGATACTCCTCGGACGACTGGAGTTCCGGCGGCCCCCAGTAGTTGTGGTCGATGCTCCCCTCGCCGACGTGATAGCAGAAGGCGACGACGTTGCCTTCGTCATCCCGGAACGTCGACTTCAGGAAGTAATCGGCGAAGTGCCGCAGGATGTCGACCATGTGGTCGTAGGAGCCGACATCCCTGAAGGCGTCCTCGAACTCGTAGAGCGCCCAGGAAAGCGTCGAGGCGCTGTAGGACTGGGGGAGCCCGAACTTCATGTGGTCGCCGGCGTCGTGAAACCCGCCGCTGACGTCGATCGTCCCGGTGCCGTCGGGGTCGAGCACGTCGCTGTACTCCTCAATGAAGCTCCCAGAGAGGTTGGTCCCGCCGTCCTCGGTCGCCGCATCGAGCGGGATCTCAGTGTCCGAGTGGTGGCACTCGCCGCGCCACTGGAGGCGATTGCCCATCGTTGTTGCGCCACAGCGATTGGCGTCGTAGAAGTACAGTGACTGCTGGAGCGCATGGGCGTAATCGAATCCCAGGTCAGTCTGTGCGGCTGCTCGGGAGACCACGCTCGGCGTGGCCACGTCCGTCCCGAGCGCGACCGATCCCGCGCCCAGTCCCATCGCCGCAAGCAGGTCCCGACGGAACAGATCGGTGTCGCCGTCGGTCGTCGTCCGCCCCATTCCCCCTGATTTCGCGTCGTGTTCTGTCATGGATATCGTGTCGTTGGTTGGTCGGGCCACAGGAGCCGTCGGCCCTTCTCACCCCAGCCGATTCCGAGGGCTCCGGTGGGTCGTGATCGAACGTTTCGATGTCTATTCGAGTCGGATCTCTTCGATTTCGAGCGTGCTCGCACCTCCTTGCCAGAAGTTCAGGCGGATCGAGAGTCCCCCGCCCGACGGGTCGATCCCGGCCGACTCCATGTCGATCGCGACGTCAGTGACACTCGTCGTGATCGAGTCGTCGGTCAGATTCGCGAGCAGGTCGCGCGCACCGCCCATGTCGAAGAGGAACTCGCTCTCCTCGCCGCCGTTCGCCCCGCTGACCCGCAACACGACCGTCGAGTAGTCGCTGACGTCTTGCTGGACCTGTTCGACGAACCACCCGGCGTTGTCGTATTCGAGGACCAGCGCACCGTCCTCGACCGCACCGCCACCGGCAGTACCATTCTGGAACGACCCGGCCCCGCACCACTTGCCGAGGTCGTTGCGATTGCTCGACCACGACGGATCGCCGTCGTAATCGTTGACGACCAGGGCGTCTGCCGGTGATTCGTCGTCCTCATCGTCTTCGCCGTCGTCGCTCTGGTCGGTGGTGGCCTCGACGGTCGCCGTCGCCGACTCGTTGCCGGCCCCGTCGATCGCCGAAACCCCGACCTCATAGGTCGTCACCGCCGAGAGGCTGTCGATCGTCGCCGTCGTCGTCCCTGCCTTAACCGCCTGATCACGGCTCCCGTCGACGTAGACGGCGTAGGCGTCGACACCCGTGCCGGCGTCCGAAGCACCACTCCAGGCGACGTCGATCGACGTGGCCGTCGTCCCATCGACCGAGAGGTCGCCGGGGACAGTCGGCGGGGTCGTGTCGTCGCCGGCGTCGGTCGTCACGTCGACAGTCACCGATTCGGACTCGTTGCCTGCCCCATCGACGGCCGAGACGCCGATCTCGTAGCTCGTCTCGGCCGCGAGATCCGCGATCGTCGCCGACGTGGTCCCGGTCGGAACCTGCTGATCGAGACTCCCGTCGACGTACACCGCGTAGTGATCGAGTCCGCTCCCGCCCTCGTCGGTCGCGGCATCCCACGCGATCTCGGCGGATGACGGCGTCGTCGTGGTCACTGAGAGGTTCGAGGGAGCAGTCGGCGGGGTCACGTCCTCGCCGCCGCCGTCGCCGCCAGTGAACTCGATCCAGTCGAAGTTCCAGCCGCTGGTCTCGACGACGATCCGGATGACGTGCTCGCCCTCGGGGATGTCGACCTCGCCGACACGGATCTCCTCGAAGTTCTCCCAGCCGCCGGTCGGCCAGACGTTCTGTGTCGCCACCTCGGCGCGGTCGACCTCGATCCGGAGGTCGCCACCCGAATCAGCGCCGTTGGCAACCCGAACGGTGGCCTCGTAGCTACCACCGGATTCGACGGTGACAGTGTACTCGAGCCACTCGCCGGTCTCGGTGTAGCCGACGTTGTACCCCGACTCGACGGCCGTCCCGATGTCGACGCCCGTCTCGCGGTAGTCGGCCCCGGCCTCGTTCGTGGATCCTGTATCGTAATAGGCGATTCCCTGGCCACCCTCGTCGAAGTCCTCGGCCTGGATGCGGCCCGGGAGTTCGTGCTCGACGAACGCCGACTGGCCGGCGTCGGTGGCAATCGTTTCGGCGACCGTCGTCGTCTGATTGGACTCGTTGCCCGCACTGTCGACGGCAGAAACACCGACCTCGTAGGTCGAAGCCGGCTCCAGGCCGTCGACCGTCGTCGCCGTCCCGTCGATCACCTGCCCGCGGCGCTCGCCGTCGACGTAGACGTTGTAATGGGAGAGGCCGGCCTCGCCCTCGTCGGTGACGGCGTTCCAGGCGATCTCGACGCTGATCTCGGTCGAACGGGTCACCTCGAGGCCGGATGGAACCGGCGGCGCGACGTCGTCGTCGATCGCACTCTCCGGGATGCCCTGATCTTTGGTTGCCTCCAGCCAGGTCTTGATGTACCCCCCCATCTGATCTGCGTCGTCCTTGAGCGTCCAGGGCTCGTTGGCCCCAGCGTCCGGCGACTCGAAGAAGGCCGGCTCCCAGGAGTCGTCGAAACACCACGAGATCCACCCCATGTTCTCGTAGCCCTCGACCCACTCGCGGAACGGCTCGCCCCACCCGGAGGTGGTGCCCTGATCGACGGAGCCCCCGGTGGGTTCCCAGCCGAACTCCGTGACGACGACCGGGACTTCGGTGGCGGGTTCGCCGTACCACTGGTCGAAGTCCGCGGGCGGGCCGTTGTCGGGGTAGATGTGCGCCGCGTAGATCAGGTTCTCCCCATCGAAGGGATACTCCGGCGCCATGTGGGTCACCGACGTCCACCGCGGCGAGCCGATGATGATCGGCGTCTCCGGCGCGTGTTCGCGGACGAGGTCGACCCACGGCTGGGCGGCGTCCCGCCAGGCCTGAAAGGCACCGGCATCGTCGCCGTACATCGCCGGCTGGGTCGGCTCGTTGAACAGCTCGTAGATGACGTGTTCGTCCTCGGCGAACTCCGGGGCGACCCGATCCCAGAAGGTCGTCATCACGTCGTCGATCGGCGCGAGGTCGTCGTCGTTTTCCTCGTTGTACGTCTCGGTTGCATCCTGTGTGTAGGGCCTGATGAGGTGGAAGTCCACCAGCGCGTAGACATCCCGCGCGGCCAGCAGGTCGACCGCGGGGCGGAGGACCTCGGTGACGTACGTTTCCAGGCCCAGCGCGTCGATCGAGTCCTGCGTACAGGGTAGCCGGACAATGTTGGGATGCCAGCCCCGATCCGTGTCAGTCGCCCACTCCAGCACTTCCTCGAAGCTCTTGGGATGGTACTGCCGGTAGAAACCGGGGTCAGCGGGTGCCATCCCCCGGAGCGTCACGTCGTTGCCCGCCGGATCGCGGATCCACCGCCCCTCGGTGTGCAGCCGTGGCGTCGGCACACCGGCGGCAGCGGTCCCAGTGGCGGCCGAAAGCCCAGCACCGATCGTCCCAGCACTCGCCATCGCCCCGAGGAACGTCCGGCGTGACGAGGTGAGACCGGGGTCCTTGCGATTTCCAGCTGTCTCGTCAGTGTGATCAGTCGCCGATGCTTCAATCGATTCGGTCGCTTCGTCCGTCATTTGTAATCATGTATTCGCAGTCAGTCGTCCCCCCAATTCAGTCAAGCGCTCCCCCCGTGACCACGGAACGAACCGTCCCGACGGGAAGATGGCCACAGTCTCGGCCGGCAGCCGCTGTTGTGGCCGATTCAGTCGGTCACGTCACGGTGATACTCACCTCGTGAGTCGTCGATTCACCGGCGTCGTTGGTCGCGGTCAGCGAGACCGGGTACGTTCCCGCTGTGTCGTAGGTGTGGGCGTTCCACCACCCAGTCGCCGTGGTTCCGTCGCCGAAGGACCAGGACAGGCCCGTGATCCAGTGATCACTGTCAGTGGTATCGACGATCGCGAACGGGATCCACTCGCCGACAGCTGCATCCGTCGTCCCCGGATCGAGTTCGGCGATCAGATCATCGCTACTCGTCTCGTCGTCCCCACTCCCGTCACCACCACTGCCATCCGTACCGCTCCCGTCACCGCCGCTGTCGCTGTCAGCTCCGTCGTCACGTTCCTCGACAGTCACGACGAACTCGTACTCGGAAACAGCTCCACAGTCGTTGGTGTAGGCTGCGGTGTACGTCGCCGTCGCGTCGGGCTCGACGACGACTTCCCGCGTCGTGGCCGAGAGCCCCGGCCCGTTCCAGACCCAGTCGTCGGTTCCGTCGTGTGGATGTGGCCCGAACTCGACGGACCCACCGGGTTCGACGGTCACCTCGCCGGTATTTTGCCAGTCGCCGCCGTCGACGCGCAGATACGGCTCGATCGTAGTCGGCTCACAGTCGGTGCTGTCACCGCTCCCGTCATCACTGCCATCGTCACCGCCGGAATCGTCACCGCTGCCGTCGTCGCTTCCCGAATTGCCGTCACCCTCGTCGCTTTCGCCCCCGCCGGTACCGGGATCAGCGCTGGCGTCTTCGACGGCGGCGGCCCATTCAGTGAGCCACTCACGCAGGCCGGTGTCGGGAACCGAAAGCGAGTGGGTGTTGACAGGCAGGTCAGGGTATCCCCCGACGGCATCTGGATGCGGGACCCAGTAATCGTATGGCGAGTCGAGGTAGTCATCGCCGGCGCGATCCCGGATCTCGGAGACGATCCGGGCGTCGTTGTCGGTCCGATCGGCCGGTCGTGCGCCGGCGTTCGAGAGATTGTGTGATTCGACGCCACTGACGTCCAATGTCTCGAACCCGGCGGGCCAGAGCGGCCGACTCGACAGCTCCTCGGTCCCACCCGTTAGCGGCGTCGAACTCGGGTCCGTGACGTTGTCCGAGAGAGAGGCGTTGCCGTCCTCGATCGGCGTATCATCGACGTCCTGGGGGATGTAGACGTTCCCGACGATGGCGGCCGCCGTGTCGCCGTCCATGTTGGTCGCCTCGTTGAAGAAGTACATCACGTTGTTCGCGACGACGCTCCGAGTCTCGCTCTTCAATCGCGGGACTCGACCGCGACACTTCGCCCAGACGTTGCCCGCCAGCGTGACGTTCTCGGCACCGTCGCCGACCAGCGTGGCGTAGTTGTGATCCGAGCTGTCGCCGTAGGGATCGTACAGCCCCTCGTACACCAGGCAGTTCGTGACCGTCGTGTCGGTGGTGTCGTACCCCACCGAGAGACACTCGTCGGTGCCCCAGGAGGCCGTGACGTGATCGATGACGTTGTTCGACGTATCGTCGGCCGTGTTGAGCGAGTCGTTGCTCTGGATCTCCCCGTCAGAACCGGGGCCGTGCCGGGTTCGGATATGCTGAACGACGCAGTCGTCGGCGTCGACCTGTACCATCCCCTTGACGAACGTGATACCGGACGAGGGAGCCGTCTGACCCGCGACCCAGCACTTGTCTTCGGTGATCGCGAGCGCCTCACCGCCGAGATCGATCGTCCCGCTGGTCTCGAAGACAACCACACGCGGCCCCGACGCCTGGAAGGCCGCCTCGACGGCCGAACGTGTCGGCTCCTGAATCCGGTAGATTTCCGGCTCGTCGTCTTCGAGCCAGTCCCCGACAGCTGCGAACCCGTCGCTTGGGCTGATCCGCGCAGTGGTGACCGCGCCAGCCGTTGCGGTGAGTGCCGATGTCCCGACGGTCGCGGCGAGGAGTCCGCTGGCCCCAGCCTGCAGCACCCGCCGGCGCGTCAGGTTCGATGCCCGTTCGCGGTCGTTTCCGTCTGTCTCCCGTGTCATCGTGATTACTCCAGTCTGATCTCCTCGATGCGGAGGGCCCCACTTCCGGACCCACCCTGCCAGAAGTTCAAACGCAATTCCCCGGGCGACGTGGCGTCGATCCCTGCCGATTCCATGTCAATCGCGATCGGCTTCGGATCGGTGTCGATCGACCCGTCCGCCACGTCGCTGAACCGCGAGCGGACACCGCCGGCGCTGACGACGAAGTGATCGCCCTCGCCGCCACTCGCACCACTGACGACGAACACCAGTTCGGAGTGCGCGGAGACATCCTGGTTGAGTTGCTCGACGAACCACCCGGCGTTGTCGTATTCGAGGACGAGTGCGCCATCTTCGACATCGCCACCGCCGTTTGCGAAGGAGCCGGCCCCACACCAGTTCCCGAGGTCGTTGCGATTGCTGGACCACGCCGGATCACCGTCGTAGTCGTTGACGACCAGGGCATTTTCTGGCGGTTCCTCATCGCTATCGTCGCCCTCGGCGGTCGCCACCTCGATGACGGCCGGGTCGGACACGTTTCCGGCCGCGTCGACCGCCGAGACGCCGAGCTCGTAGGTCGTCTCGGCGTCCAGTTCCTCGACGGTCGTACTCGTTGTGTCGGCCTCGACGGTGTGGGCCGTTTCGCCGTCGACGGCAACGACGTACTGCTCGACCCCGGAGCCGCCCGAATCCGTCGAGGCGTCCCAAGAGAGCGAGACCGAGGAACTCGTTGTTTCGGTCGCCGTCAGGTCGGCGGGCGCCGTCGGTGCCTCGTCGTCGCCGTCCCCGGTCGTCGCCGTCACCGTCACGGTCCCGGATTCGTTGCCCGCGCCGTCGACAGCTGACACCCCGATGTCGTAGGCCGTCCCGGGATCGAGGGCCTCAACCGTCGCGGTCGTCGTGCCAGCGGGGACCTGCTGGTCGAGCGCGCCGTCGACGGAGACATCGTAGTGGGCAAGGCCCGACCCACCGTCGTCGGTGGCGGCGTCCCACGAGAGCGAAATCGAGGAGTCCGTCGTCTCGGTCACTGTCAGATCGCCGGGCGCCGTCGGCGGCGTCGTGTCCTCGTCGCCATCACCGTCGTCAGTGGTGCCGTCGCCGGCGGTCGTCGCGCCGGCCACCGAAACGGGGCCGACGTCGGTCGCCGTCCAGTCCTCCAGCCAATCAACCTCGTCGAAGCGCGCGGCGGCGAGTTCGCCGGCGGCGTTGCTGCTGACGAACAGCCCGACGTGGACATCATCGGGGAGATCGACGTCGCCGGAGCCGATCTCCGTCCAGTCCGAGCCGTTCGGCGAGACCGAGGCCGACACTGTCGATCCCGACCGCTTGACGCGCAACCAGATCGGCGGCGTGCGATCGTCGCCGGCACGCTCGCGCCACACCGTCGAGTCGTAAGCCCGCGTCAGTTCGCTCCCCTCGCCGGGCGTGATCGTGGCGGCACCGAGCGCGCCGGGCGCGTCCGGATCGTCGGCCACCATCACACCGGCCTGGGTTTCGGGATCGACCGGTTCGAGATCCGCGACGCGGGCCGTGACCGCCACGTCGCCCGACGCGGGCATCGACGCGAAGTGGCACTGCTTGGTGTCGCGGTGGAACGTCTCTCCCGCGCCCTCGACGAGGAACGAGTCTTCCGGGATGCCTTCGACGGAAACCGACTCGATGTCGGCGTCAGTCGCGCCGCTGTCGTCGGTAACGGTCAGTTCGGCCTCGTGGGACCCGGTCTCGGCGAAGCGATGGGCCACCCGCTCGCCGGTGGCCGTCGCGCCGTCGTCGAAGGCCCAGTCGTAGGCGGCGATCGAGCCGTCCGGGTCGAAGGAGTAGGTGCCGCTGAAATCGCCGGACTCGCCGATTCGGAGCGAAGAAGGTGCCGTCGCGTCGGCCGTCGGCGTCCCGTCGCTGTGCCCGGACTTCTCGCGGATCGTCGATGCGTACCCCGAGAGGATGTCACCGGACTCGCTCCGGTAGACCTGGAAGCCGTCGTGGTCCTCGGTGTCCTCGAGCACCAGTTGCCAGATCGCCGCCGCGCCCGCGTCCTGGCTGTCGAGGGCGTCGTACCACGCCCGCAACCGATCGTTTCGCGTCGCCAGGTCGTGTTCCTGGACGTTGACGTTGAACTCGCCAAGCAGCGCGGGCTTTTCGAGCGTCTCGCGGGCGTCGGCGGCGTGCTCGCGGATCCACTCGACGGCACTGACGACGTCGTCCTCGGCGAGTTGGCCCGCCAGTCCCATGCCGGGCCAGTGGTACGGATAGAGGTGGAACGAACACACGTCGATCGTGTCGATCTCGTGGTGGGCGATGAAGTTCTGGCCGGTCCAGTCACCGTACATCCAGTTTGGCCCGTCCGCGCGGGTGTAAAAGCCCTCCAGCCCGGTCGTCACCAGGTGGTTGTCGTCGAAATCCTTGATGAACCCGGACATGTCGGCGAACCATTCGGTGAGGGCAGCCTCCCGGTCGTCGATGGTCTCCGTGTCGTCGTCCTCCAGTCGGGGTTCGTTGGCGAGTTCCCACATCGCGATCGCGGGGTCATTGCGGTACTCGACGCCGGTGATCGAGTTCTCCCGCGTGAGGAGCGTCTCGACATGAGTCCGGTAGAGTTCACGACACGCCTCGTTGACGTAGAAGTCGCCGTGCTCGCTTGCGCCGTCCGCCCATTCGATGTACTGGGCCATCCCGCCGTAGTCGTCCCAGTTGTTGACCAGCGAGAGGATGAGTCGTACCCCGTGTTCGCCGGCCTTCGCGACGAGATAATCGAGGTGCTGCAGCGCCGCCTCGTTGAACACGCCGGGTTCGGGCTGGAGACACTGGCCGCCCTCGCCCGCACAGAACGCCCAGGTCCGCAGCAGATTCTGATCCAGGTCCGCACACAGCGCGAGGACGTCGTCGATCCGCGAGCGATCGCTGTAGGGATCGGTCACCCAGAAGTTGTTCGTCCCGCTGAAGTAGATCGGCTCACCGCCGACGGTGAACTCCGGGCCGTCGGTGGCGACGAATTCGCGGTCCCCGGGTGCTGCCTGAACGCGTGCCGTCCCGATCGAGCCCAGCAGCGCCCCGGCACCGATGGTGCGGAGGACGTCCCGTCGCGACGCCGCGAGTGCCGACCGTCGGTCGTCCGGACGATACGTCCGTCCGTCGGGACGGTCTGCACCGCCGCCGGCGTAAGTATGGTTGTCTCGTGCCATCGGAATCACTCCAGTCGGATCTCCTCGATCCGAAGTGTCCCGCTCCCGGAGCCGGCCTGCCAGAAGTTCAGGCGGAGTTCACCCAGTGATCCGGCGTCGATGCCGGCCGATTCCATGTCGATCGCGACGTCAGCGACCGAGGTCCCGATCGAGCCGTCCGCGACGTCGCTGAACGTCGAGCGATTGCCGCCGACGCCGACGACGAAGTGATCGCCCTCGCCGCCACTCGCGCCGGCGATCGAGAAGACGATCGAGGAGTACTCGCTGACGTCCTGCTGGATCTGCTCGACGAACCACCCGGCGTTGTCGTATTCGAGGACGAGTGCGCCATCTTCGACGTCGCCACCGCCGTTTGCGAAGGAGCCGGCCCCACACCAGTTGCCCAGATCGTTCCGGTGGTTCGACCACGCCGGATCGCCGTCGTAGTCGTTGACGACGAGTCCGGCCACCGGATCGCCCGGGGGCGTCGTCGTTTCGATGGTTACCGTCTCGGACTCGTTGCCCGCGCCGTCGACGGCCGAAACCCCGATCTCGTAGGTTGTGTCGGCGGAGAGCCCGACGACTGTCGCCTCCGTCGTGCCGGCCTCGATCTGCTGGTCCTGGCTCCCGTCGAGGAAGACGGTGTAGTGGTCCAGCCCGGACCCACCGCTGTCCGTCGAGGCGTCCCAGGAGACGGCGATGGAGGCGGCGGTCGATCCGGTGACCGAGAGGTTCCCGGGCATCGTGGGCGCTTGCTGGTCGTCGCCGTCGGTCGTCGCCACCGTCAGCGTCGCCGGAGTGGACTCGTTGCCGGCAGCGTCGACCGCCGTGACGGCGATGTCGTAGCTCGTTCCTGGCGAGAGCTCCGAAACCGTCGCGGTGGTCGTCCCCGCGTCAACCTGCTGGACCTGTTCACCGGCGACGGCGACGGTGTAGTGATCTAGGCCGGACCCACCCTCGTCGGTCGAGGCGTCCCATGCGAGATCGATCGATGTGTCGGTCCGGTCCGTCGAGGTGAGGTTCGCCGGCGCACTCGGTGCCTGTTCGTCGTCGCCACCGGCCGTCGAGACCGTCACCGTCGTCTGGCTGGACTCGTTGCCGGCGCCGTCGACCGCCGAGACACCGATCTCGTAGCTCGACCCGGCGTCGAGCCCCTCGATCGTCGCGGCGGTCGTCCCAGCCGGCACCTGCTGATCGATGCTTCCGTCGACGGAGACGTTGTAGTGATCGAGTCCCGAGCCTCCGTCGTCGCTCGAAGCGCTCCACTCGATCTCGACGGCCGTCTCCGACTGGGTCGGCGACTCGACGCTCGCGGGGGCCGTCGGGGCGATCGAGTCGCCGTCGTCATCGGGTTCGTCGCTGTCCAGCCATAGTTCGTCGATCGAGATCGAGCTATCGCCGGCATCGTAGAACCGGAGGGTAAGCTGGCCGGGTGATTCGAGGTCAGCACCGGCCGCCTCGAGGTCGACCGAGACGATGGACTCGGTGGTCCCGATCGTGTCGTCTGTGACCTCCGAGAGCAATGGGTCGATGCCCGCAAACTGCAACTCGATGCCGCGGTGCTCGCCGCCGTTCTCGCCGGTCACCTTCATCCGCAGCGTCGGGTAGTCGGTGATGTCCTGGGAGACGCCGGTGCCGTACCAGCCACTGGCGTTGTAGTCGATTTCGAGGCGGCCGTCGACGACCTCTGCGCTCTCGAAGCCGCCGGTGCCGACCCAGTTGCCGAGGTCGTTCGAATCCGGCCAGGCCGGGTCGCCGTCGTAGTCGTTGATCAGCAGGTCGTTCGGCCCCGCGCGGGCGAGATCCGTCGTGACGTCGATGGTCGCGATGTCGGACTCGTTGTCGGCACGGTCGACCGCACTGACGCCGAACTCGTAGGTGGTGTCCGAATCCAGGCCGCCGATCTGGACTTGCGTGGTCTCGGCGGCGACCTCGCGTTCGAGTTCGCCGTCGACGTAGACGACGTAGCCATCGAGTCCCGCGGTTTCGGCGTCACCTTCGTCGGTGGAGTCGTCCCAGGAAATGGCCACCGACTGCCAGGTGTTCTCCGGCGAGGTGAGGTTCGCCGGCACGGACGGCGGCGTCGAGTCCTCGAAGGCATCGGTCGTCACCTCGACGGTCACCGTCTCGGATTCGTTGCGCGCTCGATCGACCGCGCTCACGCCGATCGTGACTGTCGTATCGGATTCCAGTCCCTCGACGGTCGTGGCCGTGGTCGCTTCGGGCACCTGTGTGATCTTCTGGCCGTCGACGGTGACGTTGTAATGGGAAAGTCCCGCCTCGCCCTGGTCGGTCGAGCCGTCCCAGGAGAGCTCGACCGTCGTCTCGGTGACGTTTTCGGCGGTGAGGTTCGACGGGGTGGTCGGCGGTTGCTCGTCGTAGGGGACTGTCGGCGGGTTGGCGTCCTGGTAGTCGATCAGGGCGTTCTTGACGGTCTCGCCCATGTAGCTGTCGCCCCCGAGCAACGTCCAGTCGCAGGGCAGGTCGGCACAGTCTTCGGGCACGTCCTCCGCGTAGGGGTTGCCGATGTTGTCCTCGAAGCTCTCCTCGGTGAACGCCCGGTCGAACATGACTGGCCGCCAGACGGGGTCGGCACACCAAGCTGTCCAGTGGATGGCGTCACTCTTCTCCAAAAATTCGAGGAACGGCTCGCCATAGCCGGAGGTCGTCCCGCCGATGTACTGGCCACCGTTCTCCTCCCAGCCCCACTCGGTGACGAACAGCGGGTACTCCTCGTAGACGCCGGCGACACCCTCGCCGTTGTTGGTGGCGTCCTCCCAGTCGTTTTGCTGGCTCGAGTTGTGCCCGGGATAGATATGGAAGGTGTAGGCGAGGTTCTCGCCGTCGAAGGGCTCGACCAGGGCCCCCTCGGGGCTCTGTGACCAGCTGGGCGACCCGATCAGGATCAGGTTGTCGGGCGCGTGCTCGCGGATGGTGTCGACCCACGGCTGGGCCGTCGCCTTCCAGTCCCGCCAGACGTCCGCCCAGTTCTGGCTCTGGGTCGGATCGCCCCACATCCCCGGCTCGGTCGGTTCGTTGTACAGTTCGTACATGACGTGGGGCTGGTCGGCGTACCGCGGCGCGACGGTGTCCCAGAACATCTCGACTTCCTCGCCCAGCGTGTCGTCGTTCCACTGGACGTCACGGTGGCGATGATAGTCGATGATGGCGTACGCGCCGCGCTGGAGACACCGCTCGATTACCGGGTCGAGATGCTCCTCGAGATACGTCTCGAGTTGGCCCTCGTCGAAGGCGACCGGCGGCGGCCCTTCACCGGGTTCGTGCTCGCCGATGTCGACCGGCTGGACCGGGATCCGGATGACCCGGGAATGCCAGTCGTCGTCCGTGTTCGTCAGCAGGTCGACCACGTCCGTCGCGGTCTTGCCCCTGGCCGGCGCGGTGACGTTGATCCGCTTGGGATCGGCCATGTTGACCCCCCGGAGGTTGACCGTCGCGCCGTCGGGGTCCTTGATGAGGTTGCCATCGACGTGCAGCGGCGGCGTCGGGATGACGTCCGCGGCCGCACTCCCGACGAGGCCACCGCCGAAGCCGGTCGCGATCGCGCCGCCTGCCGCTGCTGCTTTCAGGAAGTCCCGCCGTGACGCGCTCGCGATGCCGGCAGTTGACGGTGACTCCGTCGACTCGGTCGTTCGTCGGGCTGTACTGTCGTCGTCTGGATTGTTGTGTGTCATGGGTTGCTATTCGAACCAGATTTCGTCGATCTCGATCGTTCCACTCGTTCCGTCACCCGACCAGAAGTCGAGATATACCGCGCCGGGACTCGCCCCGTCCATCCCGGCGGCGGCCATGTCGATCGATACTGTCGAGAACGACGTGCCGATCGTGTCGTCGGTGATTTCGGCGAGCACGCCGCCCCCGCCGCCGAGTTCCACCGCGAAGGCCGACTCCTCGCCACCGTCGGCACCGCGAACCTGCAGATTCAGCGTCGAAAACGACGAGACATCCTGGCGAACGTACGACTGCAGCCAGCCGCCGTCGTATTCGAGGACGAGTGCGCCGTCCACGACCTCGCCGTCGTCGTTTGCGAAGGAACCGGCACCGCACCAGTTCCCGAGTTCGTTGCGACTGTCAGCCCACGCCGGGTCGCCGTCGAAGTCGTTGAGGACCAGGCGCTCGCTGGCCGGCGGATCGGTGGTGGCGGTGACGACCCCGCTCCTGTCGGACTCGTTGCCCGCGCCGTCGACGGCACTGACGGCGAACTCGTAGGTCGTCTCCGGCAGCAGGCCGCTGACTTCTGTAGCGGTCGTCCCGGCAGTGACCCGATGATCCAGCGCGCCGTCGAGGTAGACGGCATAAGTGGCGAGGCCGGAGTCGCCGGAATCACTCGCGGCGTCCCACGCCAGACCGACACTCTCGCTGCCCGTCTCGGTCACGGCGAGGTTCGACGGGGCCGAGGGCGGCGTCTCGTCGCCACCGCCGGCGCTCGCCGGCAGGTCGTCGTTGCGCTTCTCGCGAAGTCGCTCCTTGAACAGCCGACCGTGGGGACTGTCGACCTCGTAATCCCGATTCAACATGCCGGGCGACCACGTGTGGTCGAAACACCAGGCCTGCCAGTGGATGTCGTGGGCGTCGAAGAGGTCGAGGAACTGCTGGCCCTCGACTTCGTTGGTCCCGACGAGGTAGGGCGAGCCCTCGGTCCCGTACCCGAACTCGCTCATGAACACCGGAACCTCCTCTGAGGGCTCGCCGAAGTACGTCGATAGCGGCCGGAGGTTCTCGTGGGCGTAGACGTGGCCCGCATACGCGAGATTGTCGCCCTCGAACTCGTGTTCGCCCGCCCAGTAGGTGAACTGGCTCCAGCGCGGCGACCCGATGACGATCAGGTTCCGGGACGCGTGCTCCCGAATGAGATCGACCCACGGCTGGGCCGTCTCGCGCCAGTAGAGGTAGTTCTCCTCGGCACGAGCGTCCGTGACGCCAACGTCGTCGGTCGGATCGCCGGCCCCCGGATACGGCGTGTTCGGTTCGTTGTACAGTTCGTAGATGACGTGGGAACGATCGCTGTAGCGCGGGGCGACCTCGTTCCAGAACAACCGGATCTCCTCGTCGAGTTCCGGCGAGTCCCAGTCGGGCCCCTCCGGATAGTGGCGATGGTAATCCAGCATGATGTACGCGCCGACGTCCTCGGCCGCGTCGACCGCCGGATCGACGTACTCCGCGAGATAATTCTGGAGTTCGTCCTGCGTGAATCCCGGCGTCGGGGCCGCCGTCCCCGGACCATGATCGCCGATGTCCTGAGGCTGCATCGGGAGCCGGATGACGTGGGCGTGCCAGCCCTCGCCCGGATCGGTCGCCAACTCGATCAGCGGCTCGATGTTCTTGCGCCACTCCTTGGCCGCCCGCGCGGGGTCGATAACGTTCACACCCCGCAGGATCACCTTGTTGCCGTCGGGATCCCGCAGGAGATTGCCATCGACTTCGAGCCACGGCGTTGGAATACCGGCTGCAGCCGCTGAGCCGACAGCGCCACTCCCGACGCCCAGGCCGACCAGTCCCGCAGCCGCGGTCGTCTGCAGAAACGACCGTCTGGATATCCCTGCCCGATACGTCTCGGGGCCCTCCTGCGTGAATTCGTCTCGTTCAGTCGTCGATTCGTCAGTTTCGGTTCGTTCCGTCGAACGGTCTTTCGTCATGTGTATGCTCTCGTTGTTTTCGCGGTCGCGATTGGGACCACCAGCCAGTCCGATCGAGTAGGTGTCCGGATCCGGATCGGTTCAACCGATTACCCCGAACCCGGCCCGGTTGGTCAACTCACGAAACCGTGATCGTCACCTCGTGGGTGGTCGATTCCCCCTCGTTGTCGGTCGCAGTCAGCGCAACCGTGTACGTCCCCGTCGCGTCGTAGGTGTGCTCGGTCCACCAGCCGGTCGCCGTGTCCCCGTCGTCGAAATCCCACGACAGCGACTCGATCCATCGGCTGTTGCCGGACGTATCCGTCACCGAGAAGGTCAGCCGCTCGCCGACAGCGGCGTCGGTCGTGCTCGGAGTTATCTCCGCGAGCACATCACCGGTCGAGTCGCCACCGTCCTCACCGGCCTGGTCGTCACTGCTGCCCCCGCTACCGCTCTCATCACTGCTTTCGCTGTCGTCGCCATCTGATTCACCGCCGCCACCGTCGTCTGCGCCATCATCACCGCCGACGACGATGTCAACCTGGTGGGTGGTGGAGTCGCCCTCGTTGTCGGTCGCCGTCAGCGAGACCGTGTAGGTGCCGGCCGAATCGTACGTGTGTTCGGCCCACCAGCCACTCGCGGTGTCTCCGTCGTCGAAGTCCCACGACAGGGCGTCGATCCAGCGATCGGTACCGGAGGTGTCCGTGACCGAGAAGGTCAGCCGCTCGCCGACACCGGCGTCGGTGGTGCTCGGACGTATCTCCGCGAGCAGGTCGACTGTCGTCCCACCGTCGCCATCGTCCTGTCCGTCACTTCCCTCGCCTGTATCGCCACCGTCGTCTGTTCCGTCGCCACCGTCGTCTGTTCCGTCGTCACCGTCGTCACTACCGCCACCACCGCCGGCACTGTCACCCAGTTTGTCGTAGACGACGTCGAAGTACTCACTCGCTGTGTAGGACTCGGCACCACAGTCGTCACCCCAGTAGGGGTTGGCCATGTTCATGGGATCGTCCGACCCATCGCCGTTCCAGGCCCAGCCGATCACCGGCCAGCCGAGTTCTTTCGCGTAGTCGATGATAGCCGACCAGTCCGCCCCGGTCGAGTCGGCGTAGTTGCCGAACTCGCCGATCATGCACGGATACCCCGTCTCGTCCAGCACGTCGAGATCCTCGGGAACAAGGTTCTGACCCGTTGTCGCGTTCCAGGCGCTGGGGTAGACGTGCGCCGAGAGGATCAGGTCGTCGTGGTCGATGGACTCGACAGCGTCGGCCAGTCGATACGTTCCCTGGCCCCAGCCGGGAGCGTCACAGACGATCGGGCCGTCGTAACTAGTGCCCGACCGGACCGTGCTGATGGCGTCGTTGTACGCCGATGCGTACTCCTCTGCCGTGACGTCGTGGTTTCCCCACTCGTTCATCAGGTTGACGGTGAAGTCGGTGTCCGCAGCGAGCGTCTCGTAGTGTTCGACCCAGAAATCCGCGGCATCCTGGAGCGCTGAGGCCTCGGCGGACCCGTTGTCCGGGTAGTGATGATAGGTCGCGATGACGTTCTTGCCGTTGGCTGCGGCCTCGTCGATCCAGCGCTTGGCGTCCTCGACGGTCGTCGCGACCTCGTCGAACGAGAAGGGCTCGATCTCGATGCGGACCGTCTCGATGTCCGGGTGATCGTTCATCAGATCCCAGCCCAGCGCCTGATCGCCATCACAGAAGTACGACGGCTGGAGGTTCACCCCATCGCCGAACGTGGCCGGATCGGCGCTGGCGCTACCGGTCCCGAGGACACCAATCAACGCCCCGCTACCGATGGCCTTCAGCACGTCCCGTCGGGCCGGAGACTCGAGCCCATCCGAAGACGAGGCGTCCCCTGACCGTCCAGACTCCCGATCCGTCGTGGTTTGCTGTCTATCCGCCTGTGTCGTCGATTGCGTGTTGTTGTCTGTCATGTGTCGAGTTGGCCTCGCGTGTGTCGGTCAGTCTGTCGGTCGTGGCGGTGACCCCCACCGAATTAGTCAGTCAGTTCCGCTGTCGATCAGCAGCGCGTCGCCGGCTGGGTGCCGGACGGGATCGATCCCCATGAGTGTGCGTGAGTGGCAGATCCCGCCGGTCGCCCAGTTCGGTTGCCCGTTCAGGAGACTGTGATGGTCACCTCGTCAGTCGTGGACTCGTCGTCGTTGTCTGTCGCAGTCAACGAGACGGTGTAGGTGCCGGCGGCATCGTAGGTCGTCTCCGCGTACCAGCCACTACCCGTGTCGCCGTTGCCGAGATCCCACTCGGCCCCGGTGATCCAGTTCGCGGACCCTGTCGCGTCAGTGAGCCAGAACTGGACCGTCTGGCCGACGCTGGCTTCCGTCGTGCTCGGATCGATCTCGGCGACGAGATCGCCGGTCGTTCCATCACCGTCACCGTCGCCATCACCGTCGCCGTTACCGTCGCCATCACCGTCGCCATCTCCCTCTCCGTCGCCATCGCCGTCACCACCGCCGACGACGATATCGACCTCGTGGGTGGTGGACTCGTCGTCGTTATTCGTCGCCGTCAGCGCCACGGTGTAGGTGCCGGCGGACTCGTAGGTCGTCTCGGTGTACCAGCCGCTCGCCGTGTCGCCGTTGCCGAGGTCCCACTCCAGGGAGCTGATCCAGTTGCCCGAGTCGGTCGTATCCGTCACCCGGAAGGTGACCCGCTCGCCGACCGCGGGGCTGGTCGTACTCGGGTCCATCTCGGCGATCAGATCACCGTCGCCAGTTTCGTCACCGTCTTCTTCACCATCGCCATCGCCGTTGCCATCGCCATCACCATCGCCATCGCTATCTCCGTCGCCATCACCATCGCCATCCTCGTCAGTCGTTGCCTGGACGGTCGCCGTCTCGGACTCGTTGCCCGCACCGTCGACGGCCGAAACCCCGATCTCGTAGGTCGTGGCGGCATCCAGCCCGTCGATCGTCGCTGTCGTCATCCCGGCGCCGACGGTCTGGTCCTCGCTGCCATCGACTGAGACGACGTAGACATCGAGCCCCGACGTTCCGTTGTCCGTCACGCCGTCCCAGGAGACGGTGATCGAGGAACTCGTGGAATCGGTCGCGGTCAGGTTCGTCGGCGTTTCTGGTGGCTGGGTGTCGCCATCGCTTTCCCCGTCGCCTTCGAGCGTCACTGTCACCGTCGTCGTGCCCGAAGCGTCCGAGACCGAGACTGTCTCAGTCGTCTCCGCGCTGTCGGTGCTGACGGTGACTTCGTGGTCACCCAGGAACGCCGTCGTGGCGTAGGTTCCACTGGCGTCGGTCGTGCCGGAATCGTCGGTCCACCACTCGTCGTACACCAGCCCGGTCCAGACATCGTACGCCGGCTTTGTCGACCAATCATCGTAGAACAGCGGTGCCTCGTTCTCCCAGTGGCGGCCGTCCCAGAAGCCCCACATGATGAAGTCGTCACACCCGGGATGGCTGAACGCTCCGCGGAGGTAATTCTCTAAGACCTCCGCGCGCTCCTCGTCGGAATTCCAGTCGTCGCCGTTGTACGTGTCGAACTCCGTGATCTTCAGGCGCGCACCGAGATCCGCCCACTTGTTCATCTCCTCGGTGACCTGTGCGGCGCTGATCCGGCCGTCCGGGCTGTCGTTGGAATTGAACTCGCCCGTCCGGGCACCGGCGTGAGCCTGAAGGCCGACCGTATCGAGCTGGACAGCGTTGTCGTTGATATGCTGGATCTCGTTGACGTACCGGTTGTCGGTGTAGCCGTACGCGAACTGGTTGAAGTCGTTGACGGCGATCCCGACGTCGAGGCCGTTCTCCTCGATCACCGACTCGGCCTGATCGTACCAGTCGGCCAGCAGTTCGGAGGTCCAGGGGACGACGTCGCCGGTCCAGGGCTCCTCGGTGTCGATCTGGTCGCCGTAGACGCCGATCTGCAGCTGATAGGCGTGCATCGCCTCGTTGACGACCTCCCACTCGGTGAAGTCGTCGCCGTAGTGGGTGATGATCTCCTCGATGTGAGCCATCGAGCGCTCGCGGATCGTCTGCTCGTCACCCTCGTCGATCGCCGTCAGGATGTCGTCCGGGAT
Source organism: Halorhabdus utahensis DSM 12940 (assembly GCF_000023945.1). Taxonomy (NCBI): domain Archaea; kingdom Methanobacteriati; phylum Methanobacteriota; class Halobacteria; order Halobacteriales; family Haloarculaceae; genus Halorhabdus; species Halorhabdus utahensis. The sequence continues at coordinate 2,441,695 of NC_013158.1, read as the reverse complement.
CGCCGCGACGTCCTCCCGGCCCCAGATGCAGACGTGCCCCCGCATGTCCAGGCCCTGATTCAAGATCCACTCGGTCGCCTCGTCGGCCAGTTGCTGTTCGTTCTCCCAGAAGTCCCACTTGTGGCGGTTCTCCATCACCGCCTTGTTGAACAGTTCGGGGATGTACTCCCGATAGTTGTCGCCCTCGCTGGAGCTGTTGATCAGCGTGTTCGCGTTGACGGCCGTCCCGAAGCCAAAGTCGTGTTCCTGCTGGGAAACCGCAACACTGGCATCCGAGACCGTCGAGCCGTCGGGGTTCTCGACGACGACTTCCAGATTGCCAGTCCGGTGTTCCTCGATGCGCTCGTCGATATCCAGCGAGGTGTCCGCGGTCTCCGCGGCCGCGCCGCCCGTCGCTGCACCCCCGAGTCCGCCAAGGGCTGCGGCCGCCGCGACCGCCCGCAGATAGTCCCGCCGTTCCATCGAACCGGCGGGCCCCTCCCCGTCGGTCGTGGGTTCGCTCGCGTCGTGGACGTCGTCTGATTCGTGTGCCGATGCGTCGATGTCGTGTGAATCGTCGTGTGTCATCGTGATATGTCGTTCCGCTGCGTTTCGAGGGCGAATCCGCTACTGGAAGCGGATCTCCTCGATTTCGAGCGTGCCACTGCCGCCCTGCCAGAAGTTCAGTCGAACCGAGAGCCCCCCGGTCGACGGGTCGATACCTGCCGATTCCATGTCGACGGTGACGGTCGAGGCCGACGTTCCGATGGCGTCGTCGGTGAACGCAGAGAGGAGCCCGCGAGCGCCACCCACGTCCAGCAGGAACTCGTCCGCTTGGACGTCGTCACCGGCCAGGACCAACACCAGTTCCGAGTACTCCGAGACGTCCTGGTTGAGCTGCTCGACGAACCAGCCGGCATTGTCGTATTCGAGGACCAGCGCCCCGTCCTCGACCTCGCCGCCACCGTTCTCGAACGAGCCAGCCCCGCACCACTGGCCGAGATCGTTTCGATTGGACGCCCACGCCGGGTCGCCGTCGTAGTCGTTGACGACGAGTGCCTCGGCTGGCGTCTCGTCGTCAGTGCCGTCGCCCTCATCGTCTTCGCCGTCGTCGGCTTCCGCGGTCGTGGCCTGTACGGTCGCGGCGTCGGACTCGTTGCCCGCACTGTCGACTGCCGAGACGCCGATCTCGTAGGTCGCCGCCGCGTCGAGCCCCTCGACCGTCGCGGTCGTCATGCCGGCACCGATCGTCTGGTCCTGTGAGCCGCCCACGGAGACGACGTACTGGTCCAGCCCGGCGGTCCCGTTGTCCGTCACGCCGTCCCAGGAGACGGTGACCGTCGAGTCGGTCGTCGTCGACACCGAGAGATTCGTCGGCACCGACGGCGGCTGGGTGTCGTCCGCGGCGCTGCCGTCACCCGCGACGGTGACCGTGACCGTCGTCGTGCCCGAGGCATCCGTGACTTCGACTGACTCGGTCGTCTCTGCGCTATCGGTACTGACGGTGACTTCGTGGTCACCCAGGAACGCCGTCGTGGTGTAGGCCCCTCTGGAGTCAGTCGTGCCGGAGTCGTCGGTCCACCACTCGTCGTAGACCAGGCCGGTCCAGACATCGTATGCGGGTTTCTGCGACCAGTCCTCGTAGAACAGCGGCGCTTCGTCTTCCCAGTGGTCGCCGTCCCAGAAGCCCCACATGATGAACGCGTCGACGCCAGGATGGCTGAACGCACCCCGGAGGTAGTTCTCCGTCACGTCGGCGCGTTCCTCATCTGAGTTCCAGTCGTCGCCGTTGTACGTGTCGAACTCCGTGATCTTCACGCGTGCGCCGTGGTCGGCCCACGTGTTGATCTCCGAGACGACCTGGTCGGCGTCGATCCGGCCGTCCGGATCGTCGTTGGAATTGAACTCGCCCTCTCGGGCGGCAATGTGTGCCTGGAGGCCGACCGTGTCCAGCTGTGCCCCGTTGGCGTTGATGTGATCGATCTCCGACTCGTAGCGGTTGTCCGTGTAGGCGTAGGGGAACTGGTTGAAGTCGTTGACCGCGATGCCGACGTCGAGGTCGTGCTCCGCGATCACCGACGCGGCCTGCTCGTACCACGCCGCCAGGAGTGGGGAGGTCCACGGGACGATCTCACCGTTCCAGGGCTCCTCGGTGTCGATCCGGTCGCCGTAGACACCGAGCTGGAGCTGGTAGGCGTGCATCGCCTCGTTGACGACGTCCCAGTCGGTGATGTCCTCGCCGTAGTGGGTGATGATCTCCTCGATGTGGGCCATCGAACGCTCGCGGATCGTCTCGGCGTCGCGTTCCTCGATCGCCGTCAAGATATCGTCCGGGATCGCCGCGACGTCCTCCCGACCCCAGAGACAGACGTGTCCGCGCATGTCCAGTCCCTGATCGAGCAGCCAGTTCGTCGCCTCGTCGGCGACCTCCCGGTTGTTCTCCCAGAACCGCCACTTGTGGTGGTTGCCGAGCACCGCCGTGTTGAACAGCTCCGGGACGTACTCGCGGTAGTTGTCGCCGGGGTCGCTCTCGTTGACGAGCCTGTCGGCGTTGACGGCGGTGCCGAAGCTGAACGCGTGTTCCTGCTGGGCGATCGAGACCTCGGCGTCCGAGACCGTCGAGCCGTCGGGGTTCTCGACGACAACCTCAAGAGTGCCTGTCCGGTGTTCTTCGATCCGTTCGTCGATACTCAAGGAAGTGTCAGCCGTCTCGGCGGCTGCGCCACCCGTTGTGGCAGCGCCGAGTCCGGCCGCCGCGGCCGCTGCCGCGACGGTCTGGAGATAGTCTCGCCGGTCCATCGAGCCGACAGAATCGTCAGCCTCGACGGGGCCGGCTGTCGATGTGTCGATGTCGTCGTTCGTGTCTGGTGTCATCGGTATCGTCGTGTGTTGTGCTCGCCGATCCCGATCGCCACTCGGTGACGTCGGGCGGGGATCGGTCACGCTGCGGTCAGTCGTCGGTTCGATCGGTCACCGAGCCGCACCGTCCGGTGGGCCGAACCGTGGATCGACCACGGAGTGGACGCGGCTAGTGGAGCCCGGAACTCGGTTTACGAGACCGTGATCGTCACCTCGTGAGTGGTCGATGCACCCCCGTTGTCGGTCGCGGTGAGCGTGACGGTGTAGGTGCCCGGCGAATCGAAGGAATGGGCAGCCCACCACCCGGTGGCTGTCATCCCGTCTCCGAAATCGAACGCCAGAGAAGTGAGCCAATTGCTCGAACCGCTCGTGTCGGTGACGCGGAACGTGACCCGCTCACCGACACTGGCCGCTGTCGTGCTCGGATCCATCTCGGCGTTCAAGTTACCGGTGTCACCACCCGATTCCCCGCTGGTGTCACCGCCGGAATTACCGGCGCTTTCGTCCTCGACAGGTTGCCAGACGTAGTAGTCCTCCTCGCGGGGTTCCTGATCCTGGGTGTACCACTGGGCCTCCCAGACGCGTCCGTCGTGGACGACCCGATCGCCGGTGCGATAAACGGCAGTTGAATCCCACGTGGGATACTCGCTGGAACCCCCTGAGTCGCTACCGGCGTCATCGCCCGAACTATCGCCGGTATCACTGCCCGAATCATCGCCGGAGTCGCCAGTGTCACTGTCCGAGTCATCATCGGAGTCACTGCCCGACCCATCGCCATCGTTGCCACCCGAATCATCACCGGAGTTGCCGCCGGATCCGTCGTCGGTCCCGCCGCTGACGTCGACGTGTTCCAGCATCTCCGCAGCGTAGCGACGGCCGAGTTCTCGATACGCTTCGGACGTGAAGTGCGCGTAATCCTGGCCGGCAAGTCCTTCAGCCGAGACGACGTGAGCGTTCTCGATGACGTCCGGGAGTTCGTTGACTTCAGTGTTGTGCGAGCCACAACACCCCCCAGCCGAGTCATAGAGCATCTCACCCGCCAGGAACGGGACGTTGCCGATACCGAGGTCGGCGCGGAGATCCTCGACGATACCCTGGACCTGATCGGTCCACTGCTGATCGTTCGTGTTCGTCTCGCCCTGGTGGAACAGAATGCCCCTGAACGTCCCGACTTGCTGGGCCGTTTCGGCAAGATCGACCATCCATTCGTAGCCGCCGTCGAACTGGGAGGGGATGTCGCGGTCGTTCCGACCGATCGGTGCCCCCTTTTCGAAGAGAGCAATGTCGGCCCCGCTGACGGCTGCGGGAACGAGACCGATCGACCGGTCGTCCGGCATCTCCTCGATCATGGACTTCGCGAAGTAATCGCCGGGACCGAGCTTCCCATAGCATCGGTTGAGCGGCGGTTCGGCCAGATACCACTCGCCATACTCGCGATCGAGGTTCGGACAGGTCTTGTCAGCGAGGACGTGGATCCGCGGATGGGTCTCCCTGTCCTGGGCTTCGATCGGTCCCTGTCCCTCCATGTTCGACTGGCCGAACAGCAGGTACAGATCAAGATTCGACGGGTCCGTCGCCGTGGTCGCCGTGGCCTGCTGCCCGAGTCCGACCGCGAACGTCCCTGCACCGACCGCGGCACCGGCCTTCAGGAAGTCACGTCGAGACGGGTCCCTGGAGCCGGTCGAGTCGTTCGAACCTTGCTGCTCAGCACCGCTACTTGGTTTCTCATCTACTTCGCCGGTATCGTTCGTGCGTCGTGTCATATTTTTGTTTCGTTCCCCCGGTCGACCCCCCGATGAGACGCCAACGGCAGGCGAATCGAGTAGTTGCGCCCCTATTCGAATCGGATCTCGTCGATTTCGAGCGTGCCACTGCCGCCCTGCCAGAAGTTCAATCGGACCGACAGTCCCCCGGCTGACGGATCGATGCCGGCCGACTCCATGTCGACGGTGACCGTCGAAGCCGACGTCCCGATGGCATCGTCGCTGAACGCCGAGAGAAGCCCGCGAGCGCCACCGACGTCAAGCAGGAAGTCGTCTTCTTCGCCGCCATCGGCGCCGCTGAGGACGAAGACGAGGTCCGAATACCCCGAAAGGTCTTGATTGATTTGCTCCTGGAACCAGCCGGCGTTGTCGTACTCCAGAACGAGTGCGCCGTCCTGCACGTCGCCGCTCCCGTTCTCGAAGGAGCCGGCCCCGCACCACTGCCCGAGATCGTTGCGATTGCTCGACCACGCCGGATCGCCGTCGTAATCGTTGACGACGAGCGCGTCACCCGACGGCGTCTCCGTCTCGGTTTCAGTGTCTGTCGGCGTCTCGGTTTCAGTGTCTGTCGGCGTCTCGGTTTCAGTGTCCGTCGGCGTCTCGGTTTCAGTGTCCGTCGGCGTCTCGGTCGGGGTCGGCGTCTCAGTCGGAGTCGGCGTCTCAGTCGGGGTCGGCGTGTCGGTCCCGCTCCCGCTTTCGTAGGTCGACCCGTTGATCGTGACGTCGAAGGTGTTGTAGGTAGTCTCGCCGGAACTGCCCTCCCAGTACTCGTTGCCGAGTTCGACACCCGAGAGCCAGAGACTCTCGTCGACGCCGTGTTCCGCGGTCAGATAGTCGACGATCTCGGTCAGGTCGATCCGGCCGCCGTCGTGACCGCCCTGGATTCGGAAGATGTAGAACGTCGCATTCGTTCCGCCGGAGTTGTAGGTCGTCCAATGATCGACGGTGTTGCCGAATCGGTCGGTCCAGACGTTCTCGGCCTCGACCGCGCCGTGGTCGTGCTGGTCGTTCCAGTCCAGGAGAAGCATGATCTCGTACTGGTGGGTCCCGGTCTCCTGGCTCGGTGGCTGGTCCATCAGCCACCACTCCTCGGCCCAGTCCCACTCGCCGCCGGACTCGGAGTACTCGGCCTCGACGTCGATAACGAGTTCGTCAACGTCCCGACGCCGAATCGGGAACTCCGCCACCCCGGTGTCAGTCCCCCAGGGTTTCGTCCCACAGATCACCTCGGGATAGTTGATCCCACTGCCACCCGCGGCGTCGAAGTCATAGCCGTAACTGCCGTCGTCGTTGAGCCAGACACACTGATCGGCGTTTGAGTTCCCCCACTGGTTGTCCACCAGGGTGAACCCGTCGGCGACGTCGATCGACCCGTAGTCGTCGGAGTTACAGACCTCCTCGACCGTCGCCGCCGAGGCCGGCCCGCTCGCGTTGAGTGCGAGCGCACCCAACCCTACGCCGGCCCCCGTCAGGAGGAACCGCCGACGGGTTTGGGCCGAGACGGACGGACGATCGCGTGATCGCCCCCCGGAATCGGTGGTCGTGGCACTGGTAGTCGATTCTCCCGTCGGTTCGTCCGTATCATCACGTGTCATGGCTGTGGGTCGTGGCTTCGCCAGAACGGGCCCCGTAACTCGGCCAGGCATCCGTTACCCCCGTAACACGGCCGGCCGGTAGGGTCGTTCTGCGCTGTCGTGGTCGTCGGAAGGGCACGTTCGAACGTGTCGTGCTGTCTCCCATTGGTCGCTGGATGGCTAATTGATCGATGCGTGTGTGAATTCGATCGGCTCTCGACAGCAGGTCGACATCCGAGAGGCCCGCGTCAGCGAGGCGATCGAACCCGCGACCGCCGCGGGCGTGCCGGCGCTACGCGCGGACACCTGGTCGACGGATCAGGAGATGGTCACCTCGACTTCGTCGGTGGACGTCTCGCCCTCGTTGTTGGTCGCGGTCAGCGTGACCGTGTAGGTACCTGTCGACTGGTAGCGCTCGTCGGTGTACCAGCCGCGCCCGGTGGTGCCGTTGCCGAGTTCCCACTCCAGCCCGGTGATCCAGGTCTGGTTACCGGTCTCGTCGGAGATCCAGAACTGGACCAGGTCGCCGGTCGAGGCCGAGGTCGTCCCCGGATCGATCGTCGCAATCGGCTCCCCGGACGTCCCGTCGTCATCGTCGGATTCGCTCGTCGTGGCCCCGACGGTCGTCGCGGCGGACTCGTTGCCCGCACCGTCGACCGCGCTGACCCCGATCTGGTAGGACGTTCCAGCGGAGAGGCCGTCGACCGTCGCACTCGTCGTGCCGGCCGGGACCGTCCGGTCCTGGGAGCCGTCGACGGAGACGACGTAGCTGTCGAGACCGGAACCGCCCGAATCCGTCGATGCGCTCCAGGAGACCTCGACCGAGGTTTCCGTCGTCGACTCGACCGAGACGTTCGACGGGGCCGACGGCGCTTGCGTGTCACCGTCGTCGCTGCCGGCGTCGGTGTCGGCCGTGATCGTCGTCGTGCCGGACGTGTTACCGGCACCGTCCTCGGCCGAGACCGCGATCTGGTAGGACGTGTCGGCGGCCAGTCCGGAGATAGTCGCACTCGTCGTGCCGGCCGAGACCGTCTGCTCCAGCGAGCCGTCGACGAGGACGTTGTACTGCGCGAGTCCAGCCGTGCCCGAATCCGTGGAAGCGCTCCAGGAGACCGTGATCGAGGAACTCGTCTCGTCGGTCACGGTGAGGTTCGACGGGATCGATGGTGCCGTCGTGTCGTCATCGTCGCCGCCACTGCCCGGCAGGTCGTCATTCCGGTTCTCATAGAGATACTCCTGCCACCACTGTGCGGGACGGGCCTCGTAGTCGTGGATGACCCAGTCGCCGTCCTGACTCTCGTCGTGGACGAAGAAAGAGGGCTCCCAGGTGTGATCGAAGTTCCAGCAGATCGGGTGGACCGGGTACTCATCGAGGAAGGTCTCGAAGCCGTCGGCGTACTCGGAGGTCGTCCCTTCGAGGAAGCTGAAGCCGTCGCGACCGCCGCCCTCGGCCCAGCCGAACTCGCTGAAGAACATCGGTACCTCCTCGGCGGCCGTGCCGAAGGAGTCCGACAGGGGTCGCATCCCCTCGTGGGTGTAGACGTGGCCGGTGTAACAGATGTTCTCGCCGTCGAACTCGTTGGTCGGTGCCCAGTAGGTGAGCTGACTCCACCGCGGCGAGCCGATCGTGATGAGGTTGTCGGGCGCGTGTTCGCGGACCGTGTCGACCCACGGCTGGGCACGGTCGACCCACATGTCCCAGTACTCCTGGTTCGCATCGGCGTCGTATGAGGGGTTTTCTTCACCCTCCTCGCCGGTCGCGGGCAGTTCGGTCGGCGAGCCCCAGTCACCGGCGTAGGGACCAGTCGGCTCGTTGTAGATGTCATAGACCACGTGCGAGCGGTCGTTGTACCGCGGCGCGACGAAGTTCCAGTACATCTGGAGCTCCTGGTTGAGCTCGGCGGCGTACTCCTCGGTGTAGCCATCGAGCTGGGAGGCCTGCTCCTCTGAGTGCCAGAGCACACCACGTTCGCCACAGAAGCCGATGTCGTTTTCGAAGGACTCGTTCCCGCACTGATAGTCACCGAGATCCTCCTCGTGCTGAGGCTGGTGGAAGATCGGGAAGTGGCGGTGATAGTCGATCATCACGTAGAGGCCTTCCTCCTCGGCGGCGTCGACGATCGGGTCGATGTAATCCGAGAAGTAGGTCTCCAGATCCGACTCGTCGATCTGGCCGGGCAGCAGCGGGCCCCAGTCGTCTCCGTGGGGCATACTGCCGATGCTCCCGGACCCGGCGTCCCCGATGTCCTGTGGCTGGGTCGGAACCCGGAGGATGTTGTTGTGCCAGCCACCGTCGTTTGACTCGTCAGTGTTCGTGGCTTTGTCGAAAACGCCCATCGAATCCTTGCTCCGCCAGGACCGCGCCAGCCGGGCCGGATCGGCCATGTTGACCCCGCGAAGGATGACCTGATTGCCGTCGGGATCCCGAAGCAGGTTGCCGTCGCGTTCGAGCCACGGCGTCGGGATGCCGGCCGCCGAAACCGAGCCGACGATGCTGCTTGCGAACCCGGCCGTGAGTGCGCTCGCCCCCGCCGCCTTGAGAACGTCTCGCCGCGAGACATCGTCGATGATTCGACTGTCGTTCGTCGTCGATTCGCCGCCGTCGTACGTGTCGTTATCTGTCATTGTCGTGTGTTTCGAACCGCATTACTGCAGACGGATCTCCTCGATTTCGAGCGTGCTGGAGCCGCCTTGCCAGAAGTTCAGCCGAACTGAGAGGCCCCCAGCCGACGGGTCGATGCCTGCCGATTCGAGATCGATCGTGACGTTCGAGAACGATGTCGAGATCGAATCGTCGGTCAGATTCGACAGGATGTCACGCGCGCCACCCATATCGAAGATGAACTCGTCCTCCTCGCCGCCGTTTGCCCCACGGACCCGGAGGACGGCTTCCGAGTACTCCGAGACGTCCTGGCCGAGCTGCTCGACGAACCAGCCGCCATTGTCGTATTCGAGCGTCAGTGCGCCATCCTGCACGTCGCCACCATCGTTCTCGAAGGAACCGGCCCCACACCACTGGCCGAGGTCGTTCCGGTTGGACGACCACGCCGGATCACCGTCGTAGTCGTTGACGATGAGGGCGTCTGCCGGCGCTTCGTCGTCGCCATCGTCCTGGCCGTCCTCGCCGTCGTCGGTCTCGTCTGTCGTCGCTTCGACGGTTGTCGCGGCGGACTCGTTGCCCGCCCCGTCGACCGCCGCAACCGCGATCTGATACGTCGTCCCGGCAGAGAGCCCGTCGATGGTCGCCGACGTGGTTCCCGCCGGCACCGTCTGGTCTTCGCTGCCGTCGACGGTGACGACGTAGCTGTCGAGGCCGGAGCCGCCCGAATCCGTCGACGCGCTCCAGGTGACCTCGACCGAGGTCTCGCTCGTCGACGCGACCGAGACGTTCGATGGCGCCGATGGGGCCTGCGTGTCACCGTCGTCGTCATCGTCGTCGCCATTGCCAGTCCCCTCGCCGGGGATCCCGTCGTTGCGGTACTGCTCAAGGGCGCTCTTGACGTCGTCGCCCATGTAGCCGCTGCCCGTCGTCAGTTCCCACTCGCAGGGCAACTCCGAGCAGGCCTCGGGGACGGTGCCGTTGTAGGGATCGCCGACCGAGTCGTCCGCGTTGTCAGCGAACGGACGGCTGAACATGACTGGCCGCCAGACGGGATCGGCACACCAGGCCGTCCAGTGGATGGCCTCGCTCTTCTCGAGGAAGTCCAGAAAGGCGGTCCCGAAGTCGTCGGTCCCGCCGATATACTGTCCGCCGTTCTCTTCCCAGCCGAACTCGGTCACGAACAGGGGGGCCTCCTCGTAGACGCCGGCGACGCCCTCGCCGTTGTTCGAGGCGTCCTCCCAGTTCTGGTTTTGGCTGGAGTTGTGACCCGGATAGATGTGGAAGGTGTAGGCGATGTCCTCGCCGTCGAACTCCTCGACGAGGGCGCCTTCCGGGCTCTGGGACCAACTGGGCGAGCCCATCAGGATCAGGTTGTCCGCGTGACTCCGGATCGTGTCGACCCACGGCTGGGCCATCTCGAGCCAGAGCTGCCAGATGTCGGCGACCCACTGGGTGGTCGTGGGATCCTCCCACATCCCAGGCTCGGTGGGTTCGTTGTACACCTCATAGAGGACGTGCGATTGGTCGGCGTACCGCGGCGCGACCGTGTCCCAGAACATGTCGACCTCGTCCTGGAGCTCGGTGTTGACGGGGCCGTCCTGGCCCTCCGCCCACTGGACGTCGCGGTGGCGGTGATAGTCGATGATACAGTAGACGCCACGGTCGGCACAGCGTTGAACGACCTCGTCGAGGTGATTGCTGAGATACGATTCGAGCTCGCTCTCGTTGAACGCCGGGACGGGCGGTCCCGAACCGGGTTCATACTCGCCGATGTCGACCGGCTGGACCGGGACGCGAATCATCCGCGGATACCAGCCGTTGCTCTCGTCGGTGAGCATGTCGATGACCTGCGTCGCCGTCATCCCGCGCGCTTGGGCGGTCTCGTTGATCCGCTTAGGATCGGCAATGTTGACGCCGCGCAGCGTGACGGTGTTGCCATCGGGATCCTTGATCAGGTTGCCGTCACGGTGGAGCTGTGGCGTCGGGATCGCGGCGGATGCACTCCCCAGCGCGCCCGCCCCGACGCCGAACGTGAGTGCGCCGGTCAGCACGCTACTCTTGAGGAAGGTCCGTCGCGACGGTCCCTCGCCGCCGGTAGTTGTGTTCGATTGCGATGCCTCTCTGTCTCCGGTAGGCGGTCTGTCTGGATCTGTCATACTGCCACTGACGCGCACTCGTTGGCGCGTGTGAATTTGCAACGGATTGCCACTATAAAATAGTTTCGCTGTATTGAGATGTGAGTTATTTATCAGAACGTAAAACGAATTATACGGCCTAATACGCCGTATATCTGGATAATTTGCCGAGAGAAAGATAGTATAATATTTATTATATATTATGGTACCAATGGAAACACATCAAATGATCCTTGTGATCAGGATGGACATCAATAGTGGACAATTCGGGAGTATACGGCGATGACTCAAAGCCCCCACTCCCTTTTGATAGAGGTAAAAACGAGTTGTTGACACGTGAACAATCACACAGATAGAATGGATCAAGTGGTGAAAATCTGTTCGCGGGGCGTGAAAGATTCGCGGAACAATCGAGGGTCAGTGCCAGCCGTCGATGGTTACATTGGCCACTCGATGCCGTCGAGGGTAATTCGTCGGGCTTCGAGGTCCTCGACCAGTGCGCCCCAGCCACCGACCGAACAGCGACCGTCGGTCGTCCAGAGGATCATCGAGGACTGCCCGGAGAGTTCAGCCAGCGTCGGTCGGTGGTTGTCCACCGACTGCCCTGAATAGACGACTTCGAGCAAGACGCCGGAGACAGTCCGTGCTTCACCGGAGTCCGTATCGATCCCTTCGACCGTCAGCGAGATCACCGCCTCGTCCCACCACAGCGGATAGACGTCACGGACGAACTCCTCGAGACAGACGTAGATCAGGGGATACCGTTGACGGTTCCCGATCGGTTCCCAGACGGACCACAGACAGGTCTGGAAGTACCACTGGAAGATAAACGAGATGATGTCGTCGTTGACGACGACGCCGTACGGGTCAGGCATACGCGTCGATGGAACCAGACACGCCCGCGTCCGGTCGACCAGCGCGAGGAACGGACTCCGGATTGAGCGACGGCGAAGTTCGGTCACGACGTCGCCAACTGGATGGGACGCGAGATCCGGTTGGTCGCCCCGGGTCTGAAAGACTGACGCGCGTACCACCACGTCGTTCTCGTAGGCCGCCGCGAGTGCGCTCTCGAACTCCAGCAGCCGGTCGTCCGTCAACGCGAGATCGATCGTCGATTCGGCGTTCCTGATCAGATCCTCGGCGTGATCGATGGTCGTCTCGGCCCGCTTGGTCACATTCATCTCGTGTTCGCCCAGCGGTGCCCGCTCCCAGCGGTCCTCGATCTCCCCGGCGACGTCCGCGAGACGCTCGCTCGTGTCCTGGAGGTCCTCGATGAGTTCGACAGGATCGCAGGCACGCGCGTGTAACGTCTCGCGGTCCAGCGTTTCGACGTAGCCCTGTTGTTCGAGTTCCTTCAGCACGTCGTAGATTCGCGGCCCTGGGATCGAGCAGTGTCTGGCAACGTCGACAGCTGGCGATACCCCCTGTTCTAAGAGCGTTACGTATGCGTCCGCCTGATACGTCGAGAGCCCCGCGTCCGATAGCCCTGCCACGAGTGTGTCTCTATCCATCGTACATTCCCCTCGTACTGTCTGTTTCGTTTTGATATTTAATTGTTTTGAATGCGGCGGTCACAGCCTTCTGCAGGCCGTGAAAACAATCTCACTCACGGAAGTTCGAATTCCTTAAGAGGACGACCGAAGTATGAGTGAGTAACTCGCTGGTCGGCGGGCAGCCAGCGGGCACCTGTTTAGGCAGGTCGGAATGTGGCCGGCGGAGCCGGCTGAACCACCCAACGCCCGCGGTGAAAGATATGGCACGAAGCTTCTACTCACACATCCGAGACGCCTGGAAGAACCCGGACGAAGGAAAGGTCGCCGAACTCCAGTGGCAGCGCATGCAGCGCTGGCGCGAGCAAGGGGCGATCGAACGCGTCGAGCGACCGACGCGACTCGACCGCGCCCGGTCGCTCGGCTACAAGGCAAAGCAGGGTATCGTCGTCGCTCGCGTGAGCGTCCGCAAGGGCAGCGCTCGCAAGGAGCGACACATTGCCGGTCGACGCTCGAAACGCCAGGGCGTCACCCGGATCACGCGCCGGAAGAACCTCCAGCGCGTCGCCGAGGAACGCGCCTCCCGGAAGTACCGCAACCTTCGCGTGCTCAACTCATACTGGGTCGGCGAAGACGGCAGCCAGAAGTGGTTCGAGACGATCCTAGTCGATCCGAACCACCCCGCGATCGAGAACGACGACGACCTCAACTGGATCTGTGACGACGAGCACGAAAGTCGCGCGATGCGCGGGCTGACCAGTGCCGGACAGCGCAACCGTGGCCTCAACGGTCGCGGCAAGGGGACCGAACACACCCGGCCGAGCAACAGCGGCGACAGCGGCCGCGCGAAGTAACCGACCCTCCGTTTTGCGGATCGGTTTCAGAGACGACAGCAGTGGCTGCTACGGGCTCAGCAGACGGAGCCATTGTGTCTATCGTTATTGGTAGACCGGGAGCTCGAGGAAGCGCGAGAAAATCGAACCCGACCGTGCAACGACAGAACGCAAAGAGACCGATTACCGGGCCGCAGCCGCGACGCGTTCTTTCTCCTCTTTCTGGTTGACGGCGTAGGTCTGGACGTCGTTGTTGGCAGCCCCCATCAGCTGCTGGGCGAGGGCCTCCTCGGCGTCCGTCGGCGTCTTGAACGACGCGTTGTGGGTCCCTTCGGCGATGAACTTCAGGGCCTGATCGACGCGGCGCTGCGGGGAGATGTCGACGGCCTTGGGCACGCTGATGCCACCGTACTTGAGGCGAACGGTCTCCTCGCGGGGCGCACTGTTCTCGATCGCCCGGACGAGAACCTGGATCGGATTCTCGTCGGTGTTGTTGTGAACGATCTCGAAAGCCTCACGGACGAGGCGCGTACTCTGTTGTTTCTTGCCCGTGTTCTCCTCGGTCTGCATCAGCCGGTTGATGAGGCGCTCGACGATGGAGATTTCGGACTTCTGGAACTGCTTTTTGGCGTGACGACCCATCGTATGGGCGATCGGCGTGACCGTGATGTACCGTTCGGTCGAGGGGTCGCGGAACTCGATGTCGTCTGTTGCCCAGCTACCGAACAGTTTTGCGCCAGTCGTCTCCGTTTCGGCCTCGGCGTCGGCCTCGGCGTCTGTCTCGGCACTCATGGTTATCGCACCGGTTTCTCGGCGTTCCCGCGAACGAGTTCGATCATCGAGACGCCGTTGACTTTCTCGACCTTGTAGTTGACGCCCGAAAGGTCACCCATCGCCCGACCCTTCGCGCCGCCGATGCCCGCGATCGTGACCTCGTCGTGCTCGTCGATAAAGGAGATAGCGCCGTCACCGGGACAGAACGCAGTCACCTGTTTGCCGTTCTTGATGAGCTGGACCCGGACACACTTCCGAATCGCCGAGTTGGGCTGTTTGGCCTCGATCCCGACCTTCTCCAGGACGATGCCGCGGCCCTGTGGTGCACCTTCGAGGGGATCCGATTTCGCGCCCAGGCCGCGCTCGCGGCGGGCGTACTTCGAGTCGGACCACCGATGTTGCTGGCGATCCTTTTTGAGCTTGCGTGCGGCGTACTTGCCGTTTGCCATAGTGACCGGGAATACCCCGTGAAGCTACTTAAGCGTCTTCTTTTTCCGACACCGTCAACCGTTCTATCGTGGCGAATGGGATCGAACCACATGATCGACGGATCGCCGCCATCACGCGATATTTTCCGAATTTTACACTGTGCATATTTAGTTTGATACTGACGGGGCAACACTTAGGCAACCCCCCGGGAAAGAGGGAAAGCAGTGACGGATAATGAGCAAGTCGTCAGGGATTAGTAATCAGATCGAGCGGTTACTGCCGGACCAGATCAGGAAACGATACGTCCGGAAGTTTCTGCTGGTCGTCGCTGTCGTGACAGTGTTCGTTCTGGTGGTCGGATTTCTCGCACAGTCCTCAGTCGGGGCACAACTGACGGACATGCGAACCCAGCAGCTCGAATCGTCGGTCACCCAGACTGCGGACTCGATGCAACAGTGGGATCAACGGCAGCGTGACACCGCGACGATGATCGCCAACCACTACATGACCTCGCAGTTCAACGCTGACGGGATCAAAGACACCATCTCCGGCGAAGTGTTGGCGCGGGATCTGCTTACGACGATCCACTACGTCAACATCGAAAACGGGGAGATAATCAGATCAACGACGGACGGTCTGCAGGGAGAACCCCTCGCCGCCCGGAACCTGTCGTGGGAACGGAACGGCATCACCCCGGCGAACGGCGATCACAGTACCGGGGCTCGGACGTTCTACACCGTCGATGGAGAGACGAGACTCGCCTACATCAGCCGGACGCCGGATGCGACCACCGGGATGATCCTCGTCTACGATGTGCACGGCCGTGCGAGCGACCTCACGGCGTCGATCGAGAACGGATCGACGACTGTCGTCCACGAGGACGGGACGATACTATTTGACGAAGACAAAAACGTGACGCTGACGGCGTACGGCGGCGGGAACGGGACGGTCGAGATGATTCAGGAAGCCAGAAACGGAAGCGTCGGCGTGACATCGCAAGGAGACGAGCTAGTGGGATACGCGCCAGTCAACGAGACCGACTGGATTGCCCTCGAACACGCGCCGAAGTCGACGGCCTTCGCCCTGCGGGACTCGGTCACCAACCAGTTGATAATCGTGATCGGAGTTACACTTGCGGGACTGCTGGCGTTGACGTTGTTCGTCCGGCAGGACATCATCCCGTCGATGAGATCCGTCAGCGAGGGGGCAAACGAGATCGCGGCCGGGAATCTCGACGTCGATATCAAAGACGACGGTCGGATCGACGAGATCGGCCAGGTACGGGACGCGTTCAGAGAGACGCGATCGTACCTCGGCGTCGTCGCGGACAAATCGGAGGCGCTGGCTCGCCAGGACTTCGATGATCCGGTCATGGACGAGGACGTTCCGGGTGAGCTCGGCGAGTCGCTTGACTCGATGCGGGCAGACCTCCAGGAGTCCATCGAGGAGATCGAAGCCGCCAGAAAGCAGGCCCAGGTGTCCGAAGCTGAGGCCAAGGAGCTAGCCGAATCTCTCCAGACCAAGGCCAACGAGTTCAGCACCGTCATGGCCAATGCGGCCGACGGTGATCTGACCCAGCGGCTCGACGAAACCGCCGAGAACGAGGCGATGGCAGACATCGCGGTCGCGGCTAACGAGATGCTGGCGGAGCTCCAGGACGCGCTCACACAGGTCAGGACCTTCGCCGCGGATGTCGACGACTCCGCCGAGGACATCGCTTCGAGTGCCCGCGAGGTCAAACGGGTAAGCGAGGACGTGAGTTCCTCGGTCCAGGAGATCGCAAACGGATCCGACCGCCAGAACGAGAACGTCCAGGCCGCCGCCGACGAGTTGACCGACCTCTCGGCGACGATCGAGGAGGTGGCCTCCTCCGCGGACGAGGTCGCCCAGAAGTCCCAGCAGGCCGCTGAACTCGGCGAGACCGGGCGGCAATACGGCTCGGACGCGGTCGAGGAGATGAACGCGGTCGAGAGCCAGGCCGAGGCCACCATCGAGGAGGTCGAGAGCCTCGAATCGGCGATGACCGAGATCGAGGAGATCGTCGAACTCATCGACGAGATCGCCGATCAGACGAACATGCTCGCGTTGAACGCTTCGATCGAGGCCGCGCGCGCGGGCGAAGCGGGTGAAGGCTTCGCCGTCGTCGCCGACGAGATCAAGAGCCTCGCCGCCGAGACGAGCGACGCGACCCAGGACATCGAACGGCGCATCGAGGACGTCCAGTCGGCGACCGACCACGTCGCCGACGACATGCACGATATGGGCGAGAGCGTCACCGACGGTATCGAGACCGTCGAAGACACCGTCCAGCTCTTAGAGGAACTCGTCGGGCAGGTCGAGGAAGCCAACACCGGCATCCAGTCGATCAACGACGCGACCGACGACCAGGCCGCAAGCACCGAGGAGGTCGTCGCGATGATGGACGAGGTCGGTTCGATCAGCGAGGAGACCGCGAGCCAGGCCGAGAACGTCTCGGCCGCCGCCGAGGAACAGACGGCGTCGATCACGCAAGTCAGCAGTCGGATCCAGTCACTGGCGGAGCAATCCACCGAACTCAGGGACGTCATCGATCGCTTCGAGGTCGAAGGCGACAGTGACACGGCCACCGAACGGAACGAAGACGACACCGGATTCGAGTTCGGCACCGATTCGGCGATAGACGAGACCGAAGCGGCGGACGGCGAAGCCGACTGGAGCGTCGACAGTGGAGAGGAAAGCGACAACGGCGTCGACCTGGTCGACGGACAGGAACCGGACGAAGCAGACGACGATATCGGACTTGGTGGTGAGGATGGGGCCGCGATGGACGACTCCGAGGCGGCACCCGACGGCGGTGACACCGATCGCTGACGCGTCGGAACGCCTCGACTCCGTCCCAGGGGTCGGTGATCGGGGCGAAAGCGGGTTGTTCTGCTACAGTCGACAGTCGGTTCGGGATATCGATATCACCGACGCGGGATGAGCGGGCAGTCGGAAACGTGATGAGACCCTGCCTGAACCGATTGAATCTGACGGTGAGTCGATACACTCAACACACCGACCCCACAACCAGACGCACAATGGTATCCGCGTCCGCCGGGCCGATTGCGGACGGTGATCGAGTCGGACTCTGTCTGGACGTGGATGGAACGATCCACCGCCACGGGTCGATCTTCGTGGAGTCGCTGGCGGTATTGCCCTACGCCAGTGACCTGCCGATCGAGGGGAGAGAGCGAGAGTTACTGACCGAGGCACTCGGCACGGTCGCAGCATATGCCGGCCAGGACCAGTCCCGCCGGCGCTGGCTGGGCGCCCTCCGCGTGTGTGACGTGTTCGATCGAGTGGGTTTGGGCAGCGCGGCCGCCCGGGCCCTCGTCCGGCTCATCCGCTATCGGGCGAAGCGGGCGTCCGGCGCTCCCGCGACCGGAGAGACGGAGGGCTATCGGGACATGCAACGCCGGATCCTCGATCAGTACGGGGCCTTCCTCGAAGGCCGTCGACGTGATCGGACCGAGCGGGCCTTCGAACAGGTCGCCAGCTCTCATCTCCGGGTCGACCCGTCGATCCGGGAGACGCTTGCTGCTCTCACCGCCGCAGCCGATATCGACGTCGTCCTCGTCACGGACGTACCGACGCACATCGCCCGGCCGTACGCGGGGCTCGTCGGTGCGGACGTCAGTGCAGTCGGCACCGACTTCGAGACGGTCGAGGGGCGGTTCACCGGCGACTATACGTTCATCAAGAAGGGGGCGGAAGTCGAGCGAATGCGGGCCGAGCGCGGGTGGGACTACGTCCTGGCGGCCGGCGATTCCGCGAACGACCTCCCGATGGCGGCCGCCGCAGACCTGTTCGTGGCCGTCGCGGGGCGGGGGAACGTCGGCGACGACCTCCCGAGCGACTACCGGACGATCGAGGCGAGTGAGATCCGCCCCGGGAAGCTACCGAGTGGAACCGACGCCATACGGGTCCCACAGGCGACGAGCCTCGCGGACGTCCTCGAAACGACGTTTGGGGCGCTCGGGATCGAGACGAATTGATCGACCTGAGCAGATAGAACGAACGCGGCGTGGCGCTCGATCACTCCGCCACCGGCGTGACCAGGTCGGGCCGATCGTTGGTTGGATCGTTGACGGCCCGGGTAACAGGATCGACGCGCAGGTGGTCCGGCGGCGCAGGCTCCAGCAACGCGGTTGCCGTCTCCCGATCAGCCGAGAGCCACTCGCGCTCCCGATCGGGTGGTAGCACCACCGGCATGCGATCGTGAACCGGTTCGACAGTTGCGTTCGCCGCCGTCGTGACGATAGTGAACGTTTCGACCGGGGCAGCGTCCGTTGAGACCGTATCGCCACCGAACGCACCCAGTTTGACCTGCGTCGAGGGCGGTTCCCACCGTTCCCAGAGCCCGGCCATGGCGAAGGGATCGCCATCGCATCGTCTGAAGAAGTAGGGGCGGCGCTGGCCGTCAGGCGACCCCCATTCGAAAAAGCCGTCGGCGAGGACCAGACAGCGCCGCCGTTGGGCCGCCTCGCGGAAACTCGACCGCTCGAACAGCGTCTCGGCACGAGCGTTGATGTGGCGGTGCTCGTCGGGGTCGTCGGCCCACGACGGGATGAGGCCCCATTCGGCGGTTCGAATTGTTCCCGGCTCGTCGTCGGCGATGACGGGGAGCGATTCTCCGGGCGCGGCGTTGTACGTCGGCTCGAAGGCAGCCTGGACAGTGACATCGAAGCGAGTTTCGAGTTCCGTGGGCGGCGTGAACAGCCCGTATCGACCGCACATACGTTCCCTCGGAGCGCCGTCGAGAAAAGTGGTATGCGCCCGTAGGTTCAAATCGGGGGCCGCCCAACGACACACTGTCTGCATGACAGATCTGCCGTCGTTCGCGATCCCGGCCCGCCCCCGCCGACAGTACGACCGGGCGGGACGCCTCTCGTATAAGGGATCCGTGCTCTTTCGGCTCGAACCGACGGACCCGGAGGGGATCGATCTCCAGGTGCTCTTGGAGACCATCCTCCAGTCAGGGCCGTATCGACACGGCGACTTTCACGACCTCCCGATGGTCGTCTATCTGGTCCGCGACGAGGAAACGAGCGACGTGTTCCGGGTGTCGATTCGGGATGGCGCACTCCAGTTGCACGTGCTCCCGGCGACCGAATCCGACGGACTCCAGCAGTTCTACGAGCGGCTCTGTGAGGGTACTGAGACCGAGTGGGCAGTCGAACGTCGCGTCGAGGCTGTCCCCGAGTCGGAGTGAGGATCGGCGGATCTCGCCGTAGTAAACGTTAGACGCCGTCGACAGTCGACCGATACTCGCTGATCTCCGTCCGGGCGTCCTGAATGGTGGCGGCCGTTTCGTCATCGACATCCTGCTGAATCTCGTTGAGCGCGGTCTGGATTCGCGCCATGCGGCCGTGATCGGGACCGCGCTCGGCCTCGGCCAGCTGGTCGAGTTGGCCCGCAAGATCCGCGAGTCGGTCCGCGTTGTCCCCGGCACTGTCAACCGCTGATTCGAGTGTGTCGCTCGCCGTGGCGAGTTCAGTTCGTGTCATAACTCAGGATGACAGGGGAGCTTCTAAAGGCGTGACGCCTGGGGCAAGGACGGGTCGGTATCTCGGACAAAAGCAAGTCTTGGTCACTGACTGAGATACGGTACCGTCGTGATGTCGAAGGCTTCGTAATGCTGGTCGTACGTGAGGAGGTACTCGATGTCCAGGTCGGCCATGTGTGATGCGACGACGAAGTCCGTACACGACGCATCGAGATCGGTCCACTCTCGAAAGCGACCTGTCCCAGCCTCGAATACGTCGCCGGGGACCGGTTCGAGTTGATAGAGAGTGCTCTCTTCGATAGTCTCCAGAAACGTCACTGCGTGCCGAATCGACGCCTGCTTCTTCAATCGGGTGGCGGCTTCGTCCACGATGTGGTCGTTGAGTATCAGCCGCCGATACGGCAGCTCTCCGTCGCGGATGAACGTCATGAACGCACGGGAAACGGCGTGCATCTCGTCACGCGGGTTGAACAACGCATAGAGGAACTTCGGACCGAGAACGGCCTGATGATGCACTGCCGAGGGCCTGAAATGCTCCGGCGTAACCGTCCCGACCGGCGTCTCAACTGGCTCCGCCATGGTCACCGAGACGCCGGATCGTCAGCCAGCGAGATCGATGCGTCACGTCCGTGCCACTCCTCGACGAGATCGTCTTCCTCGCGAGCGTCCGTCTCCGTCGTCGATAGTGAGTGGTCTTCGATCTCGTCGAGAACGGTGAACGCAGGATCGGTCGGATCGACATCCTGGCGTCGTTCGATCCATTCGAGCAATGCCCGATGTCCTGCCTCTTTGAGCGATAGATCACGCTTCTCAGCGAATTTCTGAAACTGCTCGTACTCGTCTTTGTTCAGCTCTGTTTGGACGTGCCTGGTATCGTTGCTGCTCATTACTGTCTCTCTGCCAAGAAGTACAATCTCATGGAATATAAAATCTATCCATGAGTAGAACCATGAGATATCCCGTTCGTCCGAATTCACTGTCGTAAGTCGACCAGCGGCACCGTTTCGCGGACTTCGAAGTCAAACCGGTCGGTGGCGAGCAACCCGACACCGAACAGTCCGGCAACGCCGACGGCCAGCCAGTTGCCGTACCAGGCGTTGATCGCGCCCCAGAGGATCACGAAACTCACGAGGTCATCGAGCATGAACCCAGTCCGGTCGAGTCTGTCGAGCAGGCCGGCGCGCTCAAAGCCCAGGTCAAAGGCGAGGACGGCGACGCTCGCGCTCAGGATCCAGCCGAGATAGTTCGACAGCGGCACGCCGTAGAAGTGGATCGCCGTCGCACTCGCCCAGGCACCGTCACCCGTGAGTGGCGGGGCGTACTCCCAGAAGCCCAGGCCCACGGCCCCCGGATCGAGCACGAGATCCATCGCGAGGACGGTCGCGATGACCGCGGGTAGTCGAATTCGTGTCAGCGCGGCACGGTCGCCAAGCAGGAGCAGACAGAGCAGGTAGGCATTCAACACCAGCGGGAAGAAGAAGATCGGGAGTGCCGCCGGCACTGCATCCAGCAGCATCGGCCCGAGGTCGATGACGTACTCGAAGTCGCCGTAGGGCAGCCCCGTGAGAACGCCGAGAAACTCGATCCCGTACGTGTAAAGCGTCAGCCCGACGATCGCGAGGGCTGCCCGGCGGTCGATCAGCGGCGCGACGCCGGCGATCAGCGGGAGGCGCATCACGGCCGTCCCGAACAAGACGAGGTAGGGGTTGAACTCCAGGATACCCGGGAACCATCCCTCCGCGCTGGCGACGAGCATGACGGCCCCGATCGCGGGGAAGAGGACCGCGATGGCAAAGCGGTTCTCGGCGACGTATCGGTCGAGTCTGGCCTCCAGCCGTCGGCGGTCGAACTCAACCACCGTACATCAGCCTCCAGAGATAGCCCATCGTCAGGGCCATGCCGACGACGGTGTTGATCGCCGGGAACCACCAGTAAGCGCGGTCGACCGCGACCCCCGAGACGGCGATTCCGACCTGCAACAGGGGGTAAACGGCGAGTGTGGCCCCCAGAAGTGGGTAAATCAGAGCGAACGCCCCGGCGGCAAGTGCCCAGACGATCCCGCAGTAGGCGTACGTCCGGCGCTGACCGAGGACAGTCGCCGTCGTGGCGATCCCGGCACGGCGGTCGGGTTCGATGTCGGGGATGGCCGAGAACGTGTGCATCGCCATGGTCCAGAGCCACCCGCCGACGATCGCCGGCGTGGGTGGTAACTCGCCCGCGACGGCCGTGAACGCGAGCACGCCCGGCAGGACGTACAGGCCGTTCGACAGCGAATCGAGGGCGGGCGTCGTCTTGAAACGGAAGGGTGGGGCGCTGTACTCGACAGCGAGGACGAGAAAGGCCCCGAGCTTGACTTTCCCCGCAGGCCCAACGACGAGCGCGAAGGGAACTGCGAGCAGTCCGGAGCCGATCACGACGGCAAGGACCCACCGCTCGCCCGAAAAGCGGACTTCCGGTCCCTCGTCCTTTTTGGGGTTCTCGGTGTCGATGTCGGCGTCGAAGACGTCGTTGACACCATAGAGAAAGACGTTCGCGGGCACGAGGAAGTACGCGAACAGCGCGACCGACAGCGGGGTGATGAGGTCGGCCGTCGAGTCGGCGGCGTAGACCACGCCGATGATGACCGGCCCCGCCAGATACAGCCAGAAGCGGGGTCGGGAGAGAACCAGCAGGTACCGCAGCCGATCGAGCAGGCTCGACCGCCCCGCGCGTCCGGACGGTGCCGTCATCATCGACTGTTTTCGAGGACGGCCTCGGCTGCGTGTTCGCCGCTGATCAGACACATCGGCACGCCGACCCCCGGCGTCGAGTAGCCCCCGGTGAAGTACAGATCATCGACCGCCGAAGACTCGATGGGCGGCCGGAGCATCGCCGTCTGGCGGAGGGTGTGTGCCAGCCCCATCGCGGTGCCCTTCGTCGCGTTGTACCGGTCGGCGAACTCGGAGATGGAGAACTGTTCCTCGACGACGATCCGGTCTTCGAGTTCGACGCCGGTGTTCTCGGCGATGTCGGCGATGATTTTGTCGCGGTAGCGATCCCGCGTCTCCTGTGGGTCATCGAGTTCGGTGGCGATCGGGACCAACGCAAAGAGGTTGGTGTGGCCCTCGGGAGCCACGTCGTCGTCGGTCTTCGAGGGGACACACAGGTAGTAGGAGGGATCCTCGGGCCAGGCCGGATCCTCGAAGATGTCGTCGAAGTACTCGCCCCAGTCGGTCGGAAACACGAGTGAATGGTGTTCGAGTTCGGGAACCTCGCCCTCGACGCCGAGATATAGCAGAAACGCCGAAGGGGCGTAGGTCCGGTCGTCCCAATAGCCGGCGTCATATTGGCGTTCGTGGGCCGGCATGAGATCCTGCTCGGCGTGGGCGTAGTCGGCGTTGGCGACGACCACGTCGGGACGGCGCTGGTCGCCGTCGGCCGTTTCCAGGAGGAACCCGTCCTTGCGGCGAGTGATTTCGGTGACCTCGGTGTCGGTCTCGATGGTCACGCCCAGTTCCTCGGCGAGATCGACGATCGCGTCGACGACGGCACCGATGCCGCCCGGTCCACCGTCGACGGGCTGGGGATAGTAGACGCCGAGGTTGAAGTCGGCGTGGCTCATCATGTTGTAGATCGCGGGCGTGTTTGATGGCGAGCCGCCGAGGAAGACCAGCGTGTACTGGACGATCTGCTGGAGTTTTTCGTTCTCGAAATAGTCCTCGACGTGGCCTTGCATCGACTGAAACAGTTTCAGTCCGAGTGTGCCAGTCTTCATGAGCGACGGGTCGATCCAGTCTTTCCAGGACGGACGGTACTCGTAGACAAAGTTCTCCATGGACATCTCGTAGTGGCGCTGACTCGTCGTGAGATACGCATCGAAGGCCTCGCCGGCCCCGTCCTCATAGGACTCGAAGAGTTCGCGGTTTTCGTTGCGGTTCGCGCTGATATCGACCACGTCGCTCCCTGCCTGCAGGGCCTGTCCGCTCGACCGTTCCGAGGCGCTTCCCGCCTCGTTGTCTTTGAAAAAGATCCGATAGTGCGGATCCAGCCGTTCGAGTTCGTAGTAATCCTCGGGTTCGTGACCGAAATGTTCGAAGAAGCGTTCGAACACCTCGGGCATGAGATACCACGATGGCCCCATGTCGAAGACGAACCCGTCACGTTCCAGTCGGGAGGCACGGCCCCCGACGGCCTCGTTTTTCTCGACGATCGTCACGTCGACACCGGCGTCGGCGAGGTGACAGGCCGCCGAAAGCCCGCCAAAGCCCCCGCCGACGATAGTGACGTCGAAATCCGTTGAACTGGTCATCGCGCTCAACCAACGAGTGGCTCCCGCTTAAATGTCGGCAACGGGGTCGACCCTCACCGACACGTTCATATCTGTCGGCACGGAACGCCCAGGTAATGGATATTAAACCAAGGCAGTATCTTAATAACATTCGCCAGGAGACCCTGCTGGGGGGCGTCTCGACGCTTGCGCTGGTCGGACTGACGGTTCTGGCGTTGCTGACAGCACAACCGGAGGACAATCTGGGGAAGTTAGTCGTCATCTCCTGGGTCGCCTTCGGGGCGATGGCCGGCGGCGCGGTCGTCGGTGCGATGTCGAAGCGGAGCCATCCGCGAGGGCTCGTCTGGGGGTACGGGTTGGCCAGCGGGGCGATGATCGCGAGTGCCGCGGCGTTTCTGGTTCCGCAGGCCATCGGCCAGCATGCTAAAGTCGGTGGGTTCGGTATCGCCGCCGGGATTCTCGTCGGGTACAACGCTCACACGATCGGGCATCGGCTCTCCCACCTCGATCTGCCGATGGACACGACAGCCACGGAACTGGCCGCTCACGCGCTCTCGGCGGGATTGATCATCGGCATCATCTACGGCCAGATGCCCGAGCTCGGGATCCTGCTCGGGCTGGCGATCGTCTCCCACAAGGGGCCAGCGGGCTATGCGGCCGCGCGCCGACAGACGCTTGAGGGCGAATCAGCCCTCCCGCTGTTGTTGCCCTCGGCCGGCGTTGGCCTGACAGCGCTGCCGGTGGCCATGCTCTCGCTCCCGAGTTCGGCGACGATCAACGCGGCCATCTTCGGGTTCGCCTCGGGCGTGTTCCTCCACGTCGCGATGGACTTCCTGCCGTCCTGTGAAGTGGGCGGCGAGATCGACCAGGCTGCGGGCATCACCGAAACCTCCCACGAACTGCTGGATCGCCTGCGCGTCCAGTCGCTGTTCTCGACGAGTCTGGGCGGCGTGGCGGTCGTCGTCGCCTGGGTGCTCGTGCCGTAGCCCTCCGTTTTCACATTCGCGCGTGGATCTGTTTTCGGTTCCCAGACGAGTATTCACAAGAATATGGTGGTGGCCAATCTCCCGGTGACGAACAGGTTCGACGCGTTGAAGTCGAGACCATCCCCGTCCCCGCAAAAACTAAGTAATTCAGTGTTGGATAAATCTAACACACAATGTTAACCAGATCTAACACCGGTGTGGATCAGTCCAAGACAGTGTATCGAATCATCCGGGCCCTGTACCTGCTTGTCGTGATCGGACTACTCAACGTCGGCATGACGTTCGAGTCCGCCCCGACTATCGCGCTCGGCGGCGTGCTTTTCGTCGGCTTTCTTCCGGCGAGTCACTGGCTTGGTGCTTGGCTCGGAATCGAGGAGAACGACGAACGGGTGCAAACGCTGATCCGGACCGCCGCAGGTCGGGCGCTGTACGTCCTCTTCGCCGTCGGGTTCCTCGCCTACGTGCTCGGTGCGGTGTTCGAGGCGCAGGGCGAATTGACTGGCCCCCTCGCGATGTTCATCAAGCAAGGCGAGATCGTCTTCGTCTGGGTCGGGGTTGCCGGGATTGTCTCCTCGGTGCTGCATAAAGGATGGAACCTCGTTCGCGCTCGCCGTCTGGAGAGATAATATGGATTTCGAGACGACGATCAAAGAGCGCCGCGAGGACGCCAATCTCACCCAGGCCGAACTGGCCGAGGCGGTCGGCGTGACCCGCCAGACGATACTCTACGTAGAGAAAGGCGAGTACAACCCCTCGCTTGAACTGGCCTGGCGCATCGCCCGCGAGTTCGATACGCACGTCGAGGAGGTGTTCGACCTCCCCGAAACCACCCACGAACCCGAGTAGCCATGCACGTGAGTACTGCTACAGCCACTGAGAACCGCAATGCACAGGGCGAGGACGGCGAAACCGTCCTCGAAGCGACCGCCCTCGAGAAGTCGATCGCTGGCACCCGGATTCTGGACGGCGTGGAGTTGTCCGTCCGCGGCGGCGAGACCTACGGCGTCGTCGGCCCGAACGGCGCGGGCAAGACCACGACCTTCCGGTGTCTGCTCGGCCTCCTGCCCACCGACGGCGGAACCGTCTCATTGTTCGGCGACGATCCCCGCGCCGACGATGCCGTGCTGAACCGTGTCGGCGTCGTCTTCGAGTACGAGACACTTCAGCCGCGATGGTCTGTTCGCGACGCGATGGCCCACGCCTGTCACGTCTACGGCGTCCCGACCGAACGAATCGAGACCTGCCTGGCCGAGGTCGGACTCGAATCCGACGCCCACGATCGCAAATTTCGGGATCTCTCAAAGGGAATGCAACGCAAGGCGTCGGTCGCGACGGCGCTGGTCCACGAACCCGATCTGCTCGTGCTCGATGAACCCATGTCCGGCCTCGATCCCGGCACCCAGGCCCGGATGCGCGAGTTGATCGACGGCCTGCGGGAGGCGGGCCGGACGGTCGTGTTCAGCTCTCACGACCTCCAGCACGTCCAGGCACTCTGTGACCGCGTCGCCGTGATCGCCGATGGGCGGACGGTCGTCGAGACGCCGCTGTCGAACTCGGTGCGGGTCATGGACGAACCGCGACCCGACATCGCGACCGAGCAGGCGGGTGAGGTGTACGTCGTCAGCGACGACGATCCGCCGGCCGACGCCAGGACGATCGACCTCGAGGAACTGTATTTCTCCGCGCTGGGGGTCGAGACATGAGATTCCGCCAGCTCTGTCTGCTGGAAGCGCGCAACGTCAACTACCGGAGTCTCCTTCTCTCGGCGGGTGTGGTGGGGTTCCTCTTCATGGGGACGCCCCTGCTAGAACTGCTGACGCGATCGGCTCTTCCACTCGAACTCCGGCGCTTTTACCTGTTCTTCCTCGGTTTCGAGGTGACCTACCTGCTCGTGTTGACACTGGGGCTGACGGCGACGATCCGGGAGAAACAGGCTGACGTGTTCGATCGCGTGTTCACGATGCCCGGGCCGACCTGGCAGGTCCTCGGGGCGAAGGTCACGGCCATCGCGGCGATCAGCTTCCTGTTGGGGTACGGAACGATCGTCGCGCTGGGAATCGACGCCGGGTTCGCGGCGTGGCTCGTCCTCGGGTACGCGCCGGTCATCGGCATCCTCGCTGTCGGCCTCGCGGCCGGGGCGGTCGCCGCAGTGCTGTACTTCGAGACGCCGCGGCTGGTCTTTTTCGGCGGCATCGTCGCCTTCATCGGGCTGAACGCGCTCCCGGAGCGACTACTCGAATGGGGGCTATCGCTGGAGATGGCCGTCGCCGGGACGATTGGGCTGGCAGTTGTGCTGGCGCTGTTCGGACTGCTCGCACTTCGCCGGGTGCCGCCCGAGCGTGTCGTGCTGGCGTGAGTTGGGATCCATCCGCCTCCAGTTGCACCGACGAAGAAGCCGGCGAAACCGATTTGAATCTGTACATACAATGTACCCACACATGGGGACTAAACGGGTCAACTTTCGGTTGCCGGACGAACTGGTTGAGAAAGCCGACGTGGCCGCCGAGGTTAGCCACGCTGACCGGACGGAGATCGTCAAGGAAGCCCTCCGGGAGTATCTGGCCGAGGTCGAGGACGACGAGCGGTTCCGCGAGGCGGTCGTCGAACTCTATCTGGACGACGAAATCGGATTCGACGTGCTGAAGGCGTTCGTCGGCCGGCAGGACGCCGAGTCCGTCCGGGCCTCGAAGTCGCTGCTCGACGATGGTGAGGAACTGGCAGCCGATCTCGCCGCGCTCGACGACGAGGCATGATCGTCGCGGACACGAGCGCGCTGGTCTCACTCGCGTCGATCAACCGATTGGATCTCCTCCTCGCGGAGTTCGATGTCCGCACTACGGAGACGGTGTTTTCGGAACTCCAGGAGATGGCCGACTACGCGGACAGCCACGGCAGGGCCGCCCAAGCGGTGCTCGACCGGCAGGAAACCCTTGCCGTCCACGAAGTCGACGAACCGATCGAGTCGGGACGGATCGATGCTGGCGAAGGGAGCGCGGTTGTCCTCGCCCGGGAACGCAACGCCGACTTCCTCATCACCGACGACCTGCGTGCGCTCCCGGAACTCCAGGCCGTGACAGAGACACGGATCGCCATCTCGCCGATCCTGTTGCGGGCGTTGGTCGAACGGGACGTGCTGGATGGCGAGGACGCACTGGCGGCTGTGGAACAATTGGCTGACGAGCGGGACTGGCTCGGCGCGCCGATCTATCGGCGGGCGAAAGAGTTGTTTGGGGGATAGTTCTAATGAGAATTTGAAAAGAGCGACACCACTCTGAAAGCCCTCGTCAGTTCCGGTCCCGCGACTCTCACGGGTCGCTACGCTCCCCGTTCGAGCGATCCGAGACGCTCACTCCGTTCGCGTCTCGCGCTCGTTGTCGCCGGAAATCGGAGATTTCCGAGATGAGCGTTGGACTACGTCCAACGAATCCGCGAGCAGATGACGAAAGAGTCGTCCGAAAGAGCGCGTCGCGCTCTTTCGTGATCCCGAGAGAGCTGCGCTCTCTCGGACGACTTCGCTCTTTCGGACCACGCGCTTCGGACGATCCGCGTCCTGTAGTGTCTGCTCACGGGCGCGAAGCGCCCGTATGCTCGCGGGCTGATGGCCCGCTCGCATTGTTCGTGGGAGCTTCGCTCCCACGCTATTCGCACGGGCCATGCGCGGCGCTGTGCGCCGCGAGTTCGAGGCGGTGCAACCGCCTCGCAGCCGCCACGCGTGGCTCGCCCTTTCGGTCCACCAGGATTCAGCATATTCACCAGCAGAAAGTAGCTCTTTGATTGATGCTTATCTGAACACCGCCGAGTGCGTATTTTAACTATACCCCCGCCAGCGGTGCCCACACTCCTTACATTTGAAAAAGCGCGTCGGCGGTTCGTCCGCGGACCCGGTCTGCTTGATCGTATACCAGGCAACCCCGTGGCCACACTCGTCACACACGACGTCGTCGGCGGTGGGCTTGCCCTCGAAGTTGGCGTCCTCCTCGGTCTCGATCAGGTCGTCGTCGGTCTGATCCTGCGTCGAGACGAAATCGTCGGCCAGGTCCTGATCCTTGGCTTCCCGATAGCCACAGCTCTGACAGACCATCTCCTCGCCGTCTGCATGCATCATCGAACCGCACTCCTCACAGAACTGCATACGTGTCAAAAGGGGATTCTGAGTCAAAAGCCTGCCCGTCTGCGATCAGCGCTCGTCGTCCATCTCGGCGAGTTCCTCCCGTTCGACGACGACCGGACAGTCGGCGACCCGCACCGTCTCGTAGTCGACGAACTCGACGATGTTGGTCCCCTCGTGGGCGCACTCGACATCAGGGGGCTCCGAGAAGTACTCGCAGTTCTCACAGTAGCTGTGTTTGTCCACCTCGGCGAAGCGGCGCTCGCCGCGGGTTTCCGTCTCGGGTTCGGCAGCCGACCGCGAGAGGTTCTCCCAGAGGTCGTCGTCGGTCTCGGCGCTCGTGGCGGGATCACGCGCCGTCTCCCCGAGTCCCTCGAAGGGGTCGCCCTGACGGCGCTGGCCACCCAGTCGATCGAACGGGTCCTCCGCAGCCGACTCGCCGGGGGTCGCCTCGGCGGACGCGTCGGTGGTCGGCTCAGGGTCCGATTCGTGGCTGTCCTCGCCAGTCTGTTCGAATCCCAGGGTGTCGAACGACGAGCGGTCTGGGGCCTGCTCGGGAGCGGTCTCGTCGATCTCCGCAAACGGATCACCGCCCGGGGGGCGATCCGGCCCATCGAGGCGCTCGAACGGATCGGTCGCGTCGTCTGGCGTCTCCGCGGCCGGTTCCGCCGCTTGCTCGTTCGAATCGTCCGCCTCGACATCGTCCCGATCCGACGCCGGAAATCCGAAATCATCCGGCTCCGATTGGGCAGGATCATCCTCTCGTCGGTCAGAATCGTCCTCTCGTGTATCGGGGTCGTCGTCGCTCACGGTGAATCACCCCGTCGATCAGGGGCCCCGACGTCGCCGTCGGCGTCGTCCTCGACAGTCCCCTCGATCGGCGTGGCAGTGACGAGTCGGGGCTTGCCGAAGAACCCGCTCGACGGTTCGACGGTCGTGACCGCAGCCTCGCAATGGGGACAGGCAGCCCGGGTCAGCAACGCAATCTCGACCCCGTCGCCGCAGTTCTCACAGACAGCCCGGCTTACGTCGTGACGACCGGCAGCGGCCTTGATCCGGTCGACGGTCTCAGTTTCGTCTCGCGCCTGGGCCTCACGGAGGTCGCTGATCGCCCAGGCAACCGTCTGGAGTTTCTCCTCGACGTCGTCGAGGCGGTCGTCCTGAGCCGTCAGCGACTCGTCGGTGGCCGCGACGTCGTCGGCCAGTTCCTCGAGCGCCGACTGGGAAGCACGCGAGTCGACATCGGCGGATAGGGCCGCAAAGTCGGCTTCGAGCGAATCCAGGCGCTCCTCGATCACGTCGAGGCGGTCGAACGCGTCGTGGTCGTGGTCCGCGGGTGCCTTCGCGTCGGCTTCCCGCTTGACCTGAACGACGCGCGAGCGGACGTCGTCAAGCTTCTCCTGGAAGCGGTCATCGACCTCCTCGATGCGGTCGGTGAGCGCCTCGGTTGCTGCTTCGATCTCCCCACTGCCATCTCGGGGCTCGTTCTCGTCGAGGACGTCCCGAACGATCGACTCGATGTGCTCACGGTCGAGGAGAACAGACAGATCCGCATCGACGTCGCCCTCGACGCGTTCGGCGGTCGTCCGATACGTCGTGAGCAGACGGGCCACGAGCTCGTCCCGCTCGACATCGAGTTCAGCGGCGTGTTGGGCAAGCCATTCGTCAAGCTCAGGCGGCAACTGAACGGCGGCGTCCGGCGAATCCGTGGACTCGCTCGCCATCACCAGAGATTCCGCGAGCGGATAGTTAAGGGTTTGCCACCGATTCCCGCGATCGATACTGGCGGATGCGGAGGGTTACCTGATCTTCCGGACGTCGCTGATATCGAAGCCGGCATCGTCGATCTCAGTTTCGAAGCGGACGATGTCCTCGTCTTCGAGCTGTGAGAGGACGCCACGGAACTGCTTGATGACGAGCGTCCGCGCACGCGTGCTGCCGCCGCTCTCCCACTCGAATCGCATCGTGCCGTTGACGGCGTCACCGAGCTGGCCGAGGCGTTCGGGCGAGACCGTCTCGTGGTTGACGTGGGCAAGGATCAAGCCGTCCCAGGAGTGGGCCGCCTTCTGGAGTCCCTTGACCACGTAGTTGATGTCGGACCACGTGACCTCCTCACCGGTCGTGCTGATGAGGTCAGTCAGCGAGTCGATCACGACGAGATTGTCAGGGCCGTGCGTGGACATGAGATCGCCAAAGGCCGACAATAGCTCCTCGCGGTCGGTCCGCGATCGGAGATCGGTCACGCTGGCCGTCCGCTCGGCGTACCAGTCCCGCGGGAGCGGGCTCTCGTGGAAGAAATGCGTCGAGAGATCGTGAAACGTCACCGCCTGCAGTCCGGCCTCGACGATCTCGTCGTCGATCGTCTGGGAGACTTCCCACCGGAACTGTGACTCCCCGGCGCTAAAGGAGACGTAGTGGATCTCCTCGGGGAGCGTCGCGTCGGCCGCGAGATCACCGTAATAGAGGTCGTGCAGTTCCGGATCGCCCGTCGCCAGCCCGTTGATGAGCGCGCTGGTGTACATGAACTCGCGTGCGCCGGCCCCTGATTCGCCCGAAAGTAAGACGACGGTCCCCCGCGGGGCCCCGCCGTTGACGATCGAGTCCATCCGCTGGATTCCCAGGGGGATGCGTTCCATACCGATGGGTCTCGGCGGGCGGGCTTGTGTGTTACGGCGGGCGTCGATGTCCATGAGGTCGAAGCCTGACTACTCACGATCCGTCTCGGTGTCAGCCGTGAGGTCATGGGTACGGTCGGTTTCTCGCAGGATGAACGGGCCGATCGAGAGGGTTCGTTTGGTAACCGTCACGATGCGGAGGACGTAGGAGAGCAGGAGCGCAAACGGGAGCAGCGAGACCGCGACGGCCCCGCTCACGACGAGCACACCGGTTCGAACGCCCAGCAGCGTCCCCGACAACACCGTCGGATCGAGGTACAGCACACCGGAGACAGCGGTGAGAAGCGCCGGGATCGAGGCGTACAGCATCGCCCGCGAGAGATCGATGAGCTCCCACTGGAAGTACAGCGTCTTGAAGTGCTCGCGCGCCGGGCCGAACAGTTCGAGCGCCTGGATCAACTCCGCCAGGGCGTCGTCGGCAGCCTCGGTGAGAACGTCGTCGTGCTCGGCCCGAATTCGCCGCCCAGCGTAGAGCTTCCAGGAGTAGTTGTAGTTGAGCGCCGAGAAGACGACGTCGAACTCGCCGAACTGTGACCCCTTGAGGTTGTGGGCCACCGTATCCGCGTTCTCCACGACGCTGTCGACGAACGGGTCGACCTGTTCGGTGAGCGCGGGATCGTCGATGGCCGCGACGGCGTCCCCGACGGCCTCGGCCCGGCGGCGCGTGAGTGTGACCAGCGACCGCAGGAATGCCGAGGGCTGGGCCGGACTCACCGGTTCCTCGATCACGTCCTCGACGTCGCGACGGAACGCCATCGCGCCCTCCATGCGCTCGCGCTGGTCGCCGATCGGCCCCTGTTCCTGTGAGAGGACGAGTTGGCTCAGCGTGAGCACGAGCGTGACGCCGGTGATGATCGCGGTGAGCAGCCCCTGAAACAGCGTCTCCAGTGGATCGCCCTGGGTGAACAGGGCCGGCGTGCCGGCGGGATGAAACTGACCGATGGCGACCAGCGCGAGAAAGATCGCGCCCACGATCCCGGCCGCGACGGCCGAGCGATCCACGACGAGCAACAGCCAGAACTTGCGGCTGCTCGCCGGCACCCGCTCGCGCATCGTGTCGCTCGGCCGGTCCTCGCCGACGTCCCCGCTCGCGTCGCCCATGAGAGAGTCCTCGACCGCCAGCCGGAAAGGCGTGCGGTTGCCCGGCTCTCACCTGGGAGAACAGGAAATGAAACGGCGACCACGATCTAGTTTTGCAGGCATCGGTGGCTTCTAACCCAGGGCGGGCCAACCCGGAGACATGAACGCCGAGCAGTTCAGCCACCAAATCCGCGACGACAACGACACCGCCCTCTCGCGACTCGGGTCCTCGAAAGCCCTGTACGCCGACACAGCGGGAGACATGGACGACGAAACCGTCCTCTCGGCCGCTGCCGACGCCGAACACCACGCCGCCGTCACCTACGAACAGTGGGCAGCTGACGAGGGCAACGACGAGGCCGCCGACGCCTTCGAGGAGACCGCCGCCGAAGAACGCGACCACTACGAGCGCGTCGCCGGAAAACTCGACGACCACGAGCCAAGCGAGGGCGTCCCCGCAATCCAGGACTATCTCCGCGGTCTCGATGGAACCGTCGAGCGCCTTGGTGGATTTGTCGGCCGCACGATCGCCGCCGAGAAGTCAAAAGAGCAGTTCACCGGCTACTTCGTCGGCGAAGCCGACCCACAGACGGCACAGCTGTTTCGAGACGTGGGTGGCGACCTCGATCCGCAACTGGAGCGTGCCGGGGAGTTGCTCGAATCCGTTTGTGAAAGCGACGACGACTGGGAGCAGGCCGCCGAAGCGGCCTCCGCTGCGATCCAGACGGCCTACGACGCCTACACCGAATCGCTGGAGTCGATGGGCGTCAATCCGAAGCCCGTCTGCTGACCAGGAGAGCGAGCCTTCCGGGGTTCGTCGATCCGAGCGTCGGTATCCCTCGAATCGCCAGCGGTGATCGACAGGACCGGACTTTTGTCAGTGAAGACTGATATGGGACCATGACGGCACTCATCTACGGCGCGTATGGCTATACGGGCGAGCGCATCGCCCGGGAAGCGGTGGACCGCGGGCTCGACGTCATTCTCGCGGGGCGCAACGGGACGAAGACCCGCGGACTCGCGATCCAACTCGGTGTCGACTCCCGCGTGTTCGCCGTCGGTGCGGCCCGGAGCCATCTCGATGGGATCGACGTGGTACTCAACTGCGCGGGCCCGTTCGTCGAGACCGCCAAGCCGATGGTCGCGGCCTGTCTGGCAACCGGAACCGACTACCTCGACATCACGGGCGAGATCCCGGTCTTCGAGACACTGGCTGAACGGGACCGGGACGCCGAGGACGCGGGCGTCTGTCTGCTCCCGGGCGTGGGCTTCGACGTCGTCCCGACGGACTGCCTGGCGGCCCATCTCCACGACAGACTCCCGGAGGCGACCCACCTCAGACTCGGGATCGATGCGCCGGGGTCGGTCTCCGGCGGGACGCTGGCGACGGCAATCGGACAACTCGATACCGGGGGGATGGTTCGACGTGACGGGCGACTCACGTCGGAACCGTCGGGATCGAGAACGCGAACGATCGATTTCGGATCGGGACCGAAACACGCCTTGGGCGCGCCGATGGGCGATGTCTCGACGGCCTACTACACGACCGGCATCGAGAACGTGGAGGTGTATCTGAGCGCGCCCGAATACGCCGAATATCTGCTCCGGGCGGGCCACTATCTCACGCCGCTGTTGGCCGTCCCTCCCGTCAAAAATGGGCTGCAAGCACTGGCCCGGGCGCTCGTGAGCGGGCCAGCCGAACAGGCACGGGATCGCGACCGGGTGTCGCTCTGGGGAGAAGCGACTGACGGCGAGCGAACGGCGACGGCACGACTGCAAACGCCCGAAACGTACGCGCTGACGGTCGACGCGGCGACGACGGCCCTCGAACGGGTCGAGGATGATGCCGACATCACTGGCTACCAGACGCCAGCGACGGCGTTTGGACCCGACTACGTCCTCGAACTCGACGGCGTCGACGGGTTTCTCGACGAGTGAATGCTCGATCTGGATTAGCCGTAGTCGCATCGAAAACTGAACGTAAATCTATCCCTACAGCTGTTCGCTAACCAAGATATTGTTCAGGATATTTTAGTTACGTTGCTTTTACAGCCGGTAACGAAGATACGAGCTACCAACCGAATCGAGCGAGGGCGTCAAGTGGTTCAAGCGACTACGACAGACACGATGAGCGACACCGGCGGCCCCCTCTCGCCCGACCGCCCCGACGCCGAGAGCGAGTTCCGCGTCGACGCGCCGTTCGATCCGGCAGGCGACCAGCCCAACGCCATCGCGCAACTGGCGGAGGGCTATCGCTCGGGCATGGACGAACAGACCCTCCTCGGTGTGACGGGGTCAGGCAAGACCAACACCGTCTCGTGGGTGCTCGAAGAGATCCAACAACCCACCCTCGTGATCGCCCACAACAAGACCCTCGCCGCACAGCTCTACGAGGAGTTCCGTGAACTGTTCCCCGACAACGCCGTCGAATATTTCGTCTCCTACTACGATTACTACCAGCCCGAGGCCTACGTCGAGCAGACCGACAAGTACATCGAGAAGGACGCCTCGATCAACGACGAGATCGACCGCCTTCGCCACTCCGCGACCCGATCCCTATTGACCCGTGACGATGTCATCGTCGTCGCGTCGGTCTCGGCCATCTACGGACTGGGCGACCCCGCCAACTACGTCGACATGTCCCTCCGCCTCGAAGTCGGCCAGGAGATCGACCGCGACGAGCTGTTGGGCCGACTCGTCGACCTCAATTACGAGCGCAACGACGTCGACTTCACGCAGGGGACGTTCCGAGTGCGCGGGGACACCGTCGAGATCTACCCGATGTACGGCCGCTACGCCCTCCGGGTGGAGTTGTGGGGCGAGGAGATCGACCGCATCTCGAAGCTCGATCCTCTCGAAGGCGAGTTACAGAGCGAGGAACCCGCCGCACTGATCCACCCCGCCGAGCACTACTCGATCCCCGAGCAGGAAATCGAGAATGCGATCGAAGAGATCGAGGAGCTGATGGAACGGCGGGTGGATTACTTCGAGCGACAGGGCGATCTCGTCGCCGCCCAGCGCATCGAGGAACGGACGACCTTCGACCTGGAGATGCTCGAAGAGACCGGCTACTGCTCTGGCATCGAGAACTACTCCGTCCACCTCTCGGACCGGGAGTCGGGCGAGGCACCCTACACCCTGCTGGATTACTTCCCCGACGATTTCCTCACGGTCGTCGACGAGTCACACCAGACGATCCCCCAGATCAAGGGCCAATACGAGGGTGATAAATCCCGGAAGGATTCGCTCGTGGAGAACGGGTTTCGACTGCCGACGGCCTACGACAACCGCCCACTGACCTTCGAGGAGTTCGAGGAGAAAACGGATCAGACGCTGTACGTGAGCGCGACGCCGAGCGACTACGAGCGCGAGCAGAGTGACCAGGTGGTCGAGCAGATCGTCCGCCCGACCTACCTGGTCGATCCCGAGATCGAGGTCAGTCCCGCCGAGTCGCAGGTCGACGATCTCATGGATCGCCTCGACGCCCTGCCCGACGAC
This sequence comes from Halorhabdus utahensis DSM 12940, assembly GCF_000023945.1. NCBI lineage: Archaea > Methanobacteriati > Methanobacteriota > Halobacteria > Halobacteriales > Haloarculaceae > Halorhabdus > Halorhabdus utahensis. The sequence goes on along the minus strand of NC_013158.1, from coordinate 2,405,116 downwards.
GAGCGGGCCCTGGTGACGACCCTGACCAAGCGCATGGCCGAGGATCTCACCGAATACCTCGAAGAGGCGGGCGTCGCCGTCGAGTACATGCACGACGAGACCGATACCCTGGAGCGCCACGAGCTGGTTCGGGGCTTGCGCGCCGGCGAGTTCGACGTGCTCGTCGGGATCAACCTCCTCCGTGAGGGCCTTGACATCCCGGAAGTGAGTCTCGTCGCCATCCTCGACGCCGACCAGGAGGGATTCCTCCGCAGCGAGACGACGCTCGTCCAGACGATGGGCCGGGCCGCCCGGAACGTCAACGGCAAGGTCGTCCTCTACGCCGACGAGCCCAGCGACGCCATGGAATCGGCCATCGCGGAGACGAAGCGGCGGCGGCGGATTCAACGCGAATACAACGAGGAGTACGGCCACGAACCGACGACTATCGAGAAGGCCATCGGCGAGACGAACCTGCCGGGGAGCAAGACCGAGACGGGCGGGTCGGCGACGGCCGACCCCGAGGACGAAGAGGCTGCAGCCAGATTGATCGAGGAGTTGGAGGAGCGCATGGGGGAAGCGGCGGACAACCTGGAGTTCGAACTCGCGGCGGACATCCGCGATCGCATCCGGGAGTTGCGCGAGGAGTACGATCTGGACGGGCCGGATGGACCCGGCGAGGACGGCGTCCCGGCTCCCGAACGCTGATCGGGGCCAAACCACACACTATTATTTAGCTGTCACGTCTCACGGGCGAGTATGACTGGTCCCCCGACCTGGACGCGGCGTGGCGTGCTGACGGCACTGCTCGCCGCCGGTGCCGGCTGTACAACCGAGACGGACGACTCGACGACGAGTACCCAGGAACCGTCGGACCCGGAGACGCCGACGGACGAGCCTTCCGAGCGTTCGACGACGTCAGCACCAACGCCCACAGAAACCGCGACGACGACCGAGGAGCCGACGGCGACGGACGAACCGACGACCGAAGAGCCGACGACAACCGCCGAATCGATGGAAGAGATCACCGACGTCGCGTTCAGAGAGACGCCCCAGCGGACGCTTCGACTCGACCTCTATCTCCCATCGACCGAGGAATCCAGCCCGTTCGTCGTCTACGCCCACGGCGGCGGCTGGATCGGCGGTGACAAGGGCCACCGGCCGATGTTCGATCGACTTGTCGAGGAAGGCTTCGCCGTCGCCGATATTCAGTACCGTCTGGCCCAGGAGAAGCAGTATCCGGCGGCGGTTCGGGACGTCGTCGCGGCCGTGAAGTGGGTCCGGGCCAACGCCGGCGAGTATGGAATCGATAGCGAGCGCGGAGCGCTCGCCGGCTACTCCGCCGGGGCACACCTGGCCGCGCTGGTGGCGGTCGCGCCCGATCACGAGAACTTCCAGCCCGACGAGTTCCACCCGGACGTCCCGGTCGGTGTCGACGCACTCGTCGGCTACAGCGGCCCCTACGACTTCACTGAATCCGGGATCGGAGAGAACCCGCTCGTCGCGGCCTTTTTCGGCGCGGACGCCCCGACGGAGCGTCTCGAGGAGGGGTCACCCGTCAGTCACGTTGAGGGCGACGATCCGCCGGCACTGTTGATCCACGGCACCGATGACAACGTCGTCCCGTATCGGTCGACGACGGCCCTGGCTGACGCCTACCGGAACGCCGGCGTGCCGGTCGACGTCCTCACGGGGGATGGTGCCGGCCACGGGATGATCGACAACGACGAGTGGCGCGAGGAGACGCTACCGAGCCAGGAGCAGTTCCTCGCCGACCACCTCTTGACGCAATAACTCGGTTCGTTCTCACGGTCGAGGATGGTGCCAAGAGAAGTCCATCAAGAGTCCAACAGTCGGTACCCTTCGTTGTCCGGGGCGACGACGCGGACGTCTCCCTCGACGTCGTTCCGGGTGAGGGCGTCCTCGGCAGCTTCCCGGACGATATCCGCGGTCTCTACGCCAGTGATCGCATAGACCGTCGGCCCCCAGGAGGACTGGCCGACGCCATCGACACCCGAGACGGACGAGAGCGACTCGATGAGCCGGCCGGCCGGCGGGCGATAGACCCCGCCCTGTTCGTCGGCGTACCAGGCCCCGTTGAGCCGGCCGAGTCTGGTGATCGCGTCACCGAAGGTCCGGCGGTCTCCACCGGCGATCGCCGGCAGGAGGCGCTGGGTCAGAAGGGGTGCGATCTCGTCGGCGATCCCCGGATCGGCCCCTTCGACGATCGAGCGCATGCTCGCGTCCTCGTCGCTTCCATGCTTGCCAGTCTCGACATCGGGCGTGACGAGGACGAACCGCCAGGAGTCGGGAATCGCGTGGCGGGCGACGACCGGCGGCGTGGTCCAGGCACCCGTCTCGGGTGGACTGTGGGTGAAGCGCTCGACCAGATGGCCACCGTCGACGACGAAGCCACCGTCGAGAACGGTCGCGATGCCGACCCCGCTTCGACCACCGCGCCCGAGGTCGGGAGCGCGGTCACGGACGTCCAGAGCGACGTCGTAAACGTCGGCGGTGGCCATCAGCGTGGCCAGGGCGAGTCGCGTGCCGCTGCCCAGTCCGGCGTGGCGTTCGAAGCGCTGCTCGACGGTGATCGCCGCGCCGGGCACGTCAAGCACCTCGATGGCCCGGCGGGCATAGGGTTCGACCGCTTCGTCCGGGCAGACGAGTTCCTCGGCCCGCTCGACGTCAACAACGAGCCGCGGTTCGTCGATCGCCCACCCGATACCGCCATAGAGCCGATCGCGGGCCAGCGAAAGGTTCTGGAAGCCGGCGTGGAGCCGTGCGCCGATCGAGACGCGCGTCATTGAGGGGTGTAACGCGAGGAGTGTCTTGAAGGCTGGTGTCCCGAGACAGCAGCGATCGACAACGACCTGCCACGAGATTGTTGTGTCAAACACGCCACCGGTTATCTGATTTGATAATCAGCCCCACATACTTATTATAAATTTATTTGAAACGTCCTGTATGAGCAAGCAGACAGAACGAGCCCCCCGCACTGACGAGAAGACGGGGTCGGTCGAATGGGAGGACGTGTCCGAATCAGAGGGAGAGAGTCCGGAAGGATCCGATCTGGCGGTCGTCATCGAAGACGATCCTGACCAGTTGTACGATACCTCGGGGACCGCACAGCGAGTGATCGACGAAGGGTTCAATGTTGTCAAGCAGAACCGGGTGATGACAGACTGGACCGGCATGGACACCGACCAGCAAGCGACGCTGAAGTGCATGAATCAGCTCTCCGGGAAGTTCTGCGGGACGGAAAACTGCACCGTCCGACAGCTGATGGAGCAGGGCCAACAGCGCGTCGAAGTCGAGGTGGAGAAAACGTTACCGAACGGCGAAACCAAACAGACCCTGCTCGTTTCGGAGCGGATCACCGACGAACAGGGAGCGGTCGTCGGGATCACCGAGAGCTTCACTGACATTTCGAACGTCAAAGCCGCTGCCCAGGAGATCGAACACTCGATGGGTGAACTCAACGAGACGGCCGACAGCGTCGCTTCGAGTGCCGACGAGATCAGTTCGACGGCCGAGCGGATGACCGACTCGATGAACGAGGTGGCCGCGGAAATCGGGGACGTGAGCGCATCGATCGAGGAGGTAGCCTCGAGTGCGGAGGAAGTTGCGACAGTCAGCGAACTGGCCGAAAAACGCGCTGCAGACGGCCACGAGACGGCCGAGGACGCCATCGAGGAGATGGAGGCGATCGATCGGGCAACCGCCGACGTGACCGCGGACCTTGATGACCTGCGTGCGCGGGTCGATGAGATCGACGACATCGTCGAGGTGATTAATGACATCGCCGACCAGACGAACATGCTGGCGCTGAATGCGAACATCGAAGCCGCCCGCGCGGGCGAAGCAGGCGAGGGGTTCGCCGTCGTGGCAGAGGAGGTCAAAAGCCTGGCCGAACAGGCCCAACAGAACGCCGAAACGATCGAATCAATGATCGACGGGATTCAGGCGGACACCGAAGAAACCGCCCGGAGCCTCGATCAGGCGACCGCGACTGTCGACGATGGTATCGAGAAGGTCCAAGCGTCAATGAGGGCACTCGAAGAGATCGTCGAGGCAGTACAGGAGGCTGCCGACGGGATCGAAGAGGTCGCAGAAGCGACTGACGATCAGGCGGCAAGTGCCGAGGAGGTCGCGTCGTTGGTCGATGAGGTCACAGAACAGGCCCAGACAGTAGCCAGCGAGGTGCAGAACGTCTTCGCAGCCAGCGAAGAACAGGCACAGATGACACAGAACCTCCAGGAGACCGTCGAACGACTGAACCAGGGGCACTGATACTGGAGTCGAGCTCACAGCTTCGCCCCGGGGCCAATGATCCGGGCTAGACGGGTGCCAGGACAGTAAGTATATGAAAGTCTGTCACGTGGTCCCTTGATAATGACACTCTCACAGATCGTCGAAGCGATCAGCGAGCACGAGAAACATCTCGTCCTGTTCAACTGTGATCCGGGAGATCCGATCGTCGAGGACCTGCGGGTGTACTTCCAGTCACAGAACGTCCGTATCGAGGGGGAAACGACTGCATCGGGAGCCCCTGCAAACGTCGCCGTCCTGAGCGATCGGGAGTCGGTCCTCTCGATCGAGGCCGTCTCGACGCTACGGGAGTTACTCGAGAACGTCCCGCCGGGGACCGACGCCATCGGGATCGCGGACGGTGAGTACGAATCGATCCTGGGCCACCTCAAGGAGACGACGTTCACCAGCTACGATAGTGAACAGATGCTCTATGCGACCCGTGAGATCGAGGATCGCGCAAGGCGGGTTCGAGCGGGGACGATCCACGCCGGGTTCCAGCGGCTGTCGGAACTGGTCGAGCAACGATCGATCTACGCCGATCTCGCGGCGCGCGGGCTCGACGTGCACGCCTACGGTGTCCCCGACACGACACCGCCAGACATCGAGGGGGCGACCATCCATGCGGTCGAAAACGACGAGATCGCCGAAACGTGGTTCGTGGCCTTCGACGGCGGTGACGAGGACAGTCAGAAGTGCGCGTTGCTGGCCGAGGAGCGCGGGGACGGGTCGTTCTTTGGCACCTGGACGTACGACCCGACCATCGTTGACAGCATTCTAGGGCACCTCGAGGAAACGTACCTCGCTGCCGATCGGACCCAGCCCCAGTCCGGCCCCTGACAGCATAGTTTCGATCAAATGGGCCGATGCTGTCCCGGTCCAGGCCTATTTCCCGGTGAGTTGTCGGTCACACGCCCCGGAAGTATCGTTGCCGATATTTCGGGAGACAGATATTTGTTACGTGGGAACTATTCTCACCCATGCAACTCTCCCGACTTTCTACTGGCGTCGCCGGTCTCGACGCTGTCCTGGACGGTGGGCTCGTGCGGGGGCGTAACGTGCTCGTCAGGGGAACACCGGGCGCGGGCAAGACGATCTTCGGGCTGTACTTCCTGTCGGCGGGGATCGCGGCCGACGAGCGGAGTCTCTACGTCAACCTGGGCGAACCACAGGCCTATGTCGAGGAGACGGCCGATGCGTTCGACCTACAGACCGAGGGGATCCACTTTCACAATCTCTCGCCGACCAGCGAACAGTTTGCCGAGCAGGAATCGTACGACGTCTTCGAGTCAGCCGAAGTCGACCAGCCTGATTTCATCGACTCGCTCCGAACCGTCGTCGACGAGGTCGAACCGGACCGCGTCCTGTTGGATCCGATCACGGAATTCCGCTACCTGACTTCCGACGAGCGACAGTTCCGCAAGGGGATCCTCGGCCTGCTGGATTACCTCAAGGACGTGGGAGCGACGGTGATGTTGACCTCACAGGCCGGCGAGACAGTCACCGACGAGGATTTGCAGTTTCTCGTTGACGGTGTCGTCTCCCTGGAGGTTGTCCAGGACAGTCGCGCGGTCCAGGTCTCGAAGTTTCGGGGGTCGTCGTTCCGCCGGGGCAAGCACTTCTACGGCATCGACGACGAGGGGCTGACCGTCTGGCCGAGGCTGGTTCCCGGCGAGGTGGAGCGCTCGATCGAGGACGAGACGCTTTCCTCGGGCGTCCCAGAACTCGACAGCCTCCTGGGTGGGGGAATCGACCGCGGGACGGTAACGATCCTGAGCGGGCCGACCGGTGCGGGTAAGACGACAACCGGGGTCCAATTCCTCACGGAGGCGGCCCTCGACAAAACCGAAGGCGTCCTCTTCCAGTTCGAGGAGGCCGAACGAACCATCCGCAAACGGGCCGATGCGATCGGGATCCCCCTCCGAACAGTGATCGAAGAGGGCTGTCTGTCGATCGTCGAAATCGAGCCGGACGAATACACCGTCGGCGAGTTCGAGCAGTTGATCCGCGAAGCTGTCGACGACGGCGTCGAACTGGTCATGATCGACGGCACACAGGGATTCAAGCAGAACCTCCGCGGGCTCGAAGACCCGACAGCGGCGCTTCTTCGCGTGGGTCGATACCTTCGGTCGGCCGGCGTTTCGACGATCCTGGTCAACGAGGTGCACAACATCACCGGCGACTTCCGGGCGACCGAGGAGCGGACAAGTAACCTCGCGGACAATCTCGTCTTCCTGCGCCACGTCGAGTACCGCGGCGAGTTGCGGAAGGTCATCGGGGCGCTGAAGATGCGAACGAGCGACTTCGAGCACAGCCTGCGGGAACTCGAAATCACGACCGACGGGATCTGCGTCGGCGACCCGCTCCCCCAGTTGCGCGGGATCCTCACGGGGACGCCGGACTGGGAAGAGACCGACCTTCCGGAAGACACCAACGGGGGCCAGGACTGACCCAGCCATGCCACGGACTGAGGACTCGGAGGCGGACTCACAACCCCAGACGGGAGACACCGGCGAGAACGGAACGGCGGAGACGCCCATCTTGGTGCTCGTCTCCGATCCGGGGAACCGGACAGTCCTCGAGGATTGGCTAGCGGGCCACGAGACGTATCGGGCGGTCGGGCGGGGCGCCGATATTCGGACCGCCGACTTCGAGTGCTGCCTGCTCGACGGGGAAGCGCTGCAAGAGCACCGTGAGGCACTGCTCGATCGGCAGGCCAGCGAGGGGGCGATTTTGCCGTATCTGTTGCTCGTGCCGGACGTCGCTCACGGCGAAGTCCGAGCCCAACTCGAAGGCGAGTATCCGGACCTGTGGGCGGCCATCGACGGCATGGTCGACATGCCGGTCTCCGAGGATCGTCTAGCGGAACGGGTCGAAACGGTGCTTCGGCTGCGGGAGCAATCCATCGCGGTGAATCAGCAGCGCGACCAACTCGACGTGTTGAACCGGGTGTTGCGCCACGACATCCGCAACGACGTCCACGTCATCCTGGCCTGGGCGGAGAACCTCGAAGGGGAGTTGCCTGCCGAAAAGGAACAGTCCATCGAGAAGATCCTCCGGGCGGGCAACCACGTCGTCGAGCTCACCACGAGTGCTCACGACATCGCGGAGATGATCCACGGCGAGGGGACGCCCGACCTCTCGGCTGTCTCGCTCGATCGAGTTCTCAGAGACGAACTCGAAAAACGACGGCAAACACACCCCGAAGCCGACATCTCGATGCCCGAGCCGGCGAGTCCGGAGACGCGCGTTCTGGCCAACGAGATGCTCTCCTCGGTGTTCCGGAACCTCGTCAACAACGCCATCCAGCACAACGATGCCGACAGGCCGAGCGTCACAGTCACCGTCGAAGACGGCGACGACGTCGTTCGCGTCACCGTTGCGGACAACGGGCCGGGAATCCCCGAAGCCCACCGTGATCGTCTCTTTGACGAAGGCGAGCGGGGCATGGACAGCGAGGGGACGGGAATGGGACTGTTTCTCGTGGGGCGACTCGTCGAGAGTCACGGTGGCGACGTCTGGATCGCTGATCGATCGACGTCGGCCGACGACGGCGGAACGGACGCGAAACGAGGGGTCGTGTTCGTCGTCGAGTTGCCGAACGCGCCTGCGGCGGACTGAGATCGGTCGTCCGTCGAGCGGTGGCCGATTCACGCTGCCATCGGCAGTTCAACGACGAACACGGCTCCGGTGGGATCGTTGTCCTCGACGGCGACCGTCCCGCCGTAGCGCTCGACAAGCGTCGCGACGAGATACAGCCCGAGTCCCGTCCCGTCGCTGTTGAGGGCGGTTTCCCCCTGCTGGAAGATACGTTCCCGGCGTTCCTCTGGGATCCCCGGCCCGTTGTCGGCGATCCGAACCGTCACGCGCTCCCCGTCGGTGTCGGCGGCGACAGTCACGTCCGGGCTCTCGCTGTCGTTGTGCTGGACGGCGTTGGTCAGCAGGTTCCGGAAGACGGACGCGAGCATGTCGTCGGCGCGGACTGAAACGTCCGGAATCGCCCCCTCGACGGTCACGGCCACCCGTTCGTACTGCGATCGGAGGTCCTCGACCTCGTTCCGGAGGGTGCTCGCGAGGTCGACCGGCTGCTGATCGGCGTCGGCCTGGAGCATGATATCCGTCACGTCTCGGGCAGTCTCGAGGATGTCGGCGGCACCACGGGCGGCTCTGAGAACTCTGTTTGCGTAGTTTTCCTCCACGCCATCGACGTGTCGCTGGAGCAGGTCCGCGTAGGCCTCGACGAGTTGCAGTTCGTTGCGAATGTCGTGGCGGACGACCTGATTGAGCACTTCGAGGTTGTCCCGCTGGCGCTCGAGTTCCCGTTCGTACTCTTTGAGATCCGTGATGTCCCGCCCGTACCCGAGGACGGCGTCCTCGCCGCTGCCCGAGACCTCGTAGGGGATCTTCGTCGTCTCCAGAATCCGGGTCTCGCCGTCGGCGGTCGTCAGTTCTTCTTCGGGGATCACCTGGCGCTCGCCCGATTCGATCACGGCGAGGTCGTCCTCGCGGAACGCTTCGGAATCCTCCACGTCCGGGATGACGTTCGATTCGAGCTCGCCCTCGACATCCTCGGGCGAGAGCCCGTACGCCTCGGCAGTCGCCTCGTTGGCCAGCAAGTACCGTCCCTCGCGGTCCTTCGCGAAGATGAGATCCGGCACGAGATCGATGACCTGCCGGAGTTCCTCGCGAGCGCGCTCGAGGTCGCGTTCGGCCTCCTTGCGCTCGGTGACGTCCTGGGCGACGGCGACGAACTTCTCCGGGTCACCGTCCGCGTCCGTGATCGGCGCGATCGACTGTTCGAGGACGATCCGCTCGCCGTCGGCGTCTCGGTCGATCATCTCCTTGCGCCAGCGCTCGCCGTCAGTGATCGTTTCCCAGAACGCCTCGTAGTAGTCCTCGTCGTACTCCCCGGACTGGAGGATGTGTGGATCGCTGCCCAGCGCCTCTTGTTCGGGATACCCGGTCACGTCCTCGAAGGCCGGGTTGACGTACTCGATCGTCCCGTCGGCGTCGGTAACGTAGACGGCGTGGGCGGTCTGTTCGACCGCCTTTCGGAACAACTGCAGTTGCCGTTCGCGTCGCTTCCGGTCGTCGATGTCGATGTGGATACCGACCGCGCGACGTGGTTCCCCGTCCCCGCCGCGATCCACGACCCGGCCGACGTCCCTGATCCACTTCCAGTCGCCCTCGGCCGTCCGCATCCGGTGTTCGGTGTCGTACAGCGGTGTTTCATCCTCGATGTGGGCGTCGAGTGCCGCCTCGACCGCCGGGAGGTCGTCAGGGTGAACCCGCCGTTCCCAGGCGTCGAGGTGTGGTTCGATCTCCGATACCGAGTGGCCGAGCATCTCGGCCCACTGCTCGTTGAACTCGACCGCGTCAGTGGTCATATCCCAGTCCCAGACTCCCAGATTCGCCCCTTCGACGGCGAGTTCGAGTCGTTCCGAGAGTCGGGTCAGCTCGCGTTCGCGTTCCTTGCGTTGGGTGACGTCCCGAAAGACCCACAGTCGGCCGTAGCGGGTTCCGTCCTCGCCGACGACCGGCGTCGAGTACCGGTCGAACCAGCGCCCGTCGGCCAGTTCGATCTCGTCTCTGCTCTCGGCGTTTGGCTGGTCGTAGAGCGACTCGACCACCTCGCGGAACTCATCGGGATCGACCGTTTTCTCGACCACGTGATCGAGGACCGCCTCGTCGTCTCGACTCTCGATGAGATCCTCGGGGATGTCCCACAACTCGAGCAGCCGGGAGTTGTACGAGGCGATGCGGCGCTCCTCGTCGACGACGAGATACCCATCGAGGGTGGCCTCGCTCTGGGCGTGGTACAACGCCCGCTCGTGGCGGAGGTGCTGTTCGGTCTCTCGCTGGTCGGACACGTCCGAGAACACGGTCGCGAACTGGCCTTCTCTCGGTGCAAACACCGAGACGTGGAAGTGCATCTCCAGCGGCCGAAAGGAGGTCTCGAACTCCATCGACTCGCCCGTCTCGGCCACCTGAGCGTACCGGTCGAGGAACGGCGGCTCCTCGACGTCGTAGACGTCGACCGCACGCTGGCCGATGGCCTGCTCGGCCGGAATGTCGAGGATCGCCTCGAAGTTCCGGTTGACGTCGATGATCTCGTACCCGACCGGCTCGCCCGCCTCGTAGACGAGTTCGTGCAACGCCGCCCCCTCGTTCATCTCCTCGAACAGCGATCGATAGCGCTGCTCGGCCCGCTCGACGCGCTCGCCCGCCCGGTATCGCTCGACCGCGTTCACGATCCGGTTGGCCAGGAGTCGGTAGTGGTCGGGGCCGGACTCCTTCTGGAGGTAATCCGTCACGCCAGCGCCGATCGCGTCGCTGGCGACTTCCTCTGATCCCTTCCCCGTGTACAGGATAAACGGAAGGTCCGGGTGTGCCTCGCGGACTGTTTCGAGGAACTCGATGCCGTCCTGGCCGGGCATGTCGTAGTCCGAGACGATACAGTCGATCGACGCGTCGGCGAGCATCGTGAGGCCCTCGTCGGCGCTGGTCGCAACGTCGACGGATATCCGGTCGTCCTCACGCGCCACGTACTCGCCGGCGACCGCCGCGAGGTCCGGGTCGTCGTCGACGTGCAGGACAGTGATCTCACCAGACCCTTCGACCGGCATACGTTCGGTACGGTCGCTCGATGCATAGTCCCTTCGTAGGCGCGATGACGGGCCAGTCCGTTCACGATCAACGCACAGAGCAACGGTTTCGATGTTGAGAGGCGATCCAGTAGCTACATGAGTCCTGATCTGTGACGTGTGACCATGACTCACCGAATCCTCTGCGTGGACGGGGACAAAGACGCCAGCGAGGACACCGCTGAAACCATCCGATCCCAGCTGGCGGATCTCGACCCTGTCGTCGAAACGGCGGGGACGCTGGCCGACGCCGAGGCGTTACTCGGGACGGACACGGACGTGATCGTCACCGAATACGACCTTTCCGACGGGACGGGCTTCGATATCGTCAGCGCGGCCGAAGACGTCTGTCCCGATGCGGGGGTGATCCTCTATACCGACACCGATCCGGGAACGCTCGACACGATCGAACTCCGTGGTGCGATCACCGAGTACGTCGGCAAGGATTCGGTCTTCGGCGAGGAGCGGCTGGCCGATCTGGTTCGCACAACGATCGAAACCAGAAGCCAGGGCTCCTATCCGATGCCCCAGACCGAAGCCGAGCGGCTCGCCGCACTCCAGTCCTTCGACCTCGACGACGAGGAGTTGATCGAATCACTCGATCGGATCACCGACCTGGCAGCCGCCCACTTCGACGTCGAGCAGGCCTCGATCAACCTCATCACCGAATACAGTCAGGAATTTCTGGCCTGTTACGGGGAAGCCGAAGACTGGAAGACAATGGATCGGGAAGACTCGATCTGTACGTTCACGATCCTCGAGGAGTCCGGCGTCATGGCCGTCGAGGATGTGACCGAGGATCCACGGTTTCAGTCCCGTGCGGACTCACTCATCGAATTGGGGATCCGGGCGTACATGGGGGCGAATCTCATCACGTCCAACGGTCTCGTTATCGGGCCGCTGTGTATCTACGACGACGAACCGCGGTCGTTCTCCCCGGCCGAGAAAGCCTATCTCAGAGACCTGGCGGCTGTGGCGATGGACCTCATCGAGTATCATACCCAACTGCGTGCCGTGGGCGATATCGAGGAGGCGGACCAATGAGTGGCGAGCAAACCGACGGCTACGCCTTTGACGATGGATTGCCGATCGAGCCCATCGATCCAGGGTCGACTGTCCTGGTCGCCGGACCGGCGTTCAGTCCGGCCGAGGCTGTCGTCCGCTCGTTAGTGATGGGAGGGACGAGCGTCGAGGATGGGTCGCTGTTCATCTCGACGAGCATGACGTCCGAGAAACTCCTCAAAGCGTGCCGGCGGACGAATCCGTCACTGGATACGACGTTGACAGGGATCATCGACTGTAGCGGCCAGGAACCCAAGCCATCCGAGATCGACGCCGAAGTCAAATACGTCTCGACACAGAGCGATCTCACCGGGATCGGCATGAAGTTCTCGGCGCTGTACGAATCGCTGTACGCCGACGCCGTCGATGGGCGCGTCCGGACGGGCCTGATCAGCCTCTCGTCGCTGGCGATGTACGTCGACCTGCGGAAACTCTTCCGGTTCGCACAGACCCTCGCCGGGCGCATCGACAGTGCCGGCGGTCTCGGCGTCTTCGCGATCGATCCGACGACTCACGACGAACGAACCGTCAACACGCTCGGCCAGGTCGCCGACGGCCGCATCGAAGTCCGGGAATACGACGGCGACGACGAAGCCATCGACGGCGAACTGCGCGTGCAGGGCCTGCCGGCCCAGCCCAGCGGCTGGCAGCCGTTCTCGCTGTCGTAGCTAGTCCCGCAACAGACAATAGTGCGTGATGTCGGTCCCGGGGATCTCACCTGTCGAAGCAGTTTCGAAGCCATATTTTCGATAGAACGATACGTTACGCTCGGTGTGGGTCTCCAAGTAGCAGGGATAGCCGGCCTCAGTTGCGTTCTCGACCACCGAGGACAGCATGGACCCGCCGTGTCCCTCTCCCTGCTGGTCGGGGGCAACGGCCAGTAACTGGATGAAAATATGTGGATCTGAGATGACGGCCTCGTGTTTTTCCGCAGCATACGCGTCGTACGTTTTGAATCGCGATCCCGCTTCGGATCCCAGACGTATCAACGAGAGGCTTCCAGCCCGAAGGGATTTGAACAACGAGTAATCGTACTCCCTGGAGCGTGCGCAGAGGACGATCCCGTCCAGCGCAGCCGAACTGGCGTAGGCCTCCCCGTACAGCACGCTGTACTTGATGTAATATTTCAATAGCGTCCGCAAGTACTCCGGCTGGCATTTCTCCCCAAGAATGTACCGAAACAGTGGATCGTCGGTAAAGGAATCAGCCGTCGCCGTCGCTGCCTGGGTCACGTCCCCCTTCGAGAGTTCATGGAGAGCGTCGATCTGCATCAGTATACAGAGGAGCCGCTCCTACAAATCACTATCCAGTCCGTCGCAAATCCCATCACAACAGGATATCGGAGACAATCGGCCCCACCGGGTCCTTTTTACTCGCTGCGGGACTCGAATAGGGCATGTCCAACGACGACAGGTTCTCGCGTGACAAAGACGAGGACCTTCCGAGCACCGACGTCACTGAAGGACCCGACAAGGCACCCCACCGGGCGATGTTCCGCGCGATGGGCTACGACGATGCCGACTTCGACTCGCCGCTGGTGGGCATCGCCAACCCCGCTGCCGACATCACGCCCTGTAACGTCCATCTCGACGACGTGGCCGAGACGGCCTGGGACGCCACCGACGAAGCGGGCGGGATGCCCGTCGAGTTCGGGACGATCACCATCTCCGACGCCATCTCGATGGGCACCGAGGGGATGAAGGCCTCCCTGATCTCCCGGGAGGTCATCGCTGACTCCGTCGAACTCGTCGCGTTCGGCGAGCGCGTCGACGGCCTCGTCACCATCGGCGGCTGCGACAAGAACATGCCCGGGATGATGATGGCGATGATCCGGACGGATCTACCGTCTGTGTTCCTCTATGGCGGCTCGATCATGCCCGGCGAGCACGACGGGAGAGACGTCACCATCGTCCAGGTGTTCGAGGGTGTCGGCGCCTACGCCACCGGCGACATGGACGCCGACGAACTCGACGACCTCGAACGCAACGCCTGCCCCGGCGCGGGGGCCTGTGGCGGGATGTTCACCGCCAACACGATGGCCTCCATCTCGGAGGTCATCGGGCTGGCACCGCTGGGCAGCGCAAGCCCGCCCGCCGAAGAGGAAAGCCGTTACGACGTGGCCCGCGAGACCGGAGAATTGGCCGTCGAAGTCATCGAAGAGCGCCGCCGACCGTCGGACATCCTCACGCGGGAGTCCTTCGAGAACGCCATCGCGCTGCAAACGGCGATCGGTGGGTCGACCAACGCCGTCCTGCACCTGCTGGCGATGGCCGCCGAGGCCGGCGTCGAGCTGGACATCGAGGACTTCGACGAGATCAGCCGTCGGACGCCGAAGATCGCCGACCTCCAGCCTGGCGGCGAGAGCGTGATGAACGACCTCCACGAGATCGGCGGCGTCCCGGTCGTGCTCCGCCGGTTGCTGGAGGCCGACCTGCTGCACGGCGATGCGATGACGATCACCGGCCGGACGCTCGCCGAGGAGATCGAGCACTTAGAAGAGAAGGGGCGACTCCCGCCCGAGGAAGAGATCGACGCCGACTTCCTCTACTCGATCGACGACCCGAAGGAACCCGAGGGCGCGATCAAGATCCTGACGGGCAACCTCGCGCCCGACGGCGCGGTCCTGAAGGCGACGGGCAACGACGAGTTCTACCACCAGGGGCCGGCGCGGATCTTCGAGGACGAGGAAGACGCAATGGCGTACGTCCAGGAGGATCGCATCGAGTCCGGCGACGTGATCATCATCCGCGGTGAGGGGCCCAAGGGTGGCCCCGGAATGCGGGAGATGCTCGGCGTCACCGCCGCCGTGGTCGGCCAGGGCCACGAGGACGACGTGGCGTTGCTGACTGACGGCCGGTTCTCCGGCGGGACGCGCGGGCCGATGATCGGCCACGTCGCCCCCGAGAGTTTCGTCGGCGGGCCGATCGGCGCGCTCGAAGACGGCGACACCGTGACGGTGGACATTCCCGAGCGCTCGCTCGACGTTGACCTTAGCGACGCGGAGATCCAACAGCGTCTCGACGAGCGCGACGATCCCGAGCCGACCTACGAGAATGGTGTGCTGGCGAAGTACCACCGGGACTTCGACTCGGCGGCCAACGGTGCGGTGAGCAACCCCGGTGTCAAGCGGGAATAACGCGGTCACACAGTCACTTTGCGACCAGTTTCTAGAAAATCGAAGTCGTTTAGTGTTGTCTGGGTCACATTCCGACGAACATGTCCCCCCGTTCGCAGCTGGCCGCCCTGGCCCTGGTTGTCCTCCTCGTGACGGCAGGGTGTACGACCACCACGCAGCCGACACCCTCACCGGCCCAGGAGATATCGCCGACCGAAACCCCGACCGAAGCGCCTGAGACGCCGGAGACGGGATCGGCCGAGCGAGCAACCACGTCCGAGAGAGACCAGACGACAGCAACTGAGACGACAGCGCCAACGCCGACGGTGACCGAGACACCAACCCAGACGACAACTGAAACCCGGCCAGAAAGCCCGACGGAATCAGCGACGCCGACCGACACACCGACAGATAGCGATACAACGACACCCGAACCGACCGAGACCGAAAACACCGCCACGGAACAGAACTCCGTGACCATCGAAGGATCACTCCCGGTCGACGCCGATACCGTGTTTCGGCGCGTCGAGACGTTGATGGGGGAGTCGGTCGAGGAGCCGCGTGTGGTCGTCGAGCGGGGGCCGTTTTCGGTCCCGAACAGGGTCGCCGACCGGACGGTCCCACAGGTGTTCGGCCTGACTGGCTGGGAGGCGAAGAACACGACCCACGGAATAACGAGAGCGGGCGGCCGACTCGTCCAGCTGTTCCCCGGGAACGCGAGCGAAATGTCGATCGAACCGGTCCTGGCACACGAGTACGCCCACGTCATCCAGTTCCGGAGCGCACTGCCACTGATCGAGTTGCAACGCGATGCTGAGACGACTGACGAGCGGATCGTCGCCGGCGCACTCATCGAGGGCGGGGCCGTCTACGT
Organism: Halorhabdus utahensis DSM 12940; assembly: GCF_000023945.1. Classification (NCBI taxonomy): domain Archaea; kingdom Methanobacteriati; phylum Methanobacteriota; class Halobacteria; order Halobacteriales; family Haloarculaceae; genus Halorhabdus; species Halorhabdus utahensis. Next base: position 2,389,131 of record NC_013158.1, on the reverse strand, counting down.
CGCCGACGAGTATATCGCGACGCACATGCCCGAGGAACCGAGCCAGTTGTCCGTCCTCGCCGAGCAGTATCGCCGGGCGACACCGGGGTATCGCTTCTTCCGGTCGCGGTATTACTTCGGCGCGCAGTACCTCCACGACAGGCTTGACTCACCGCGGAATCTCTCGGATGCATACCACAATCCACCCGAATCAACCGAGGCACTCATCCACAACGGCAGTGTCGACCCCGAACCGGACCTCACCGTGAATCTCAACACGTCCGATTCCTGGAACCGTGCCCTGTTCCAAAACCGCAACTGGAACGACACGATGGGTGAACTGCTGGTCCGGAACGTGCTCCGGAGCGAGTTGAACCGCTCGCGAGCGGCCGCCGGTGCCGAGGGGTGGGGCACGGACCGGCTGTTCGCCGTCTCGAACGGATCCCGAAATGCCATCGCCTGGGGGCTCCGGTGGGATACACCCGATGACGCGGCTGAATTCGCCGACGCGTTCGGTGCCTACCGCGAGCGCCAGGGGCCGACGACGCCGTACGCCTACCGGCTGAAGCGATTGGGATCGGAGACGACCGTCGTCATCGCCGGGCCCCCGGACGTGCTTGGGGCCATGACCGTCTCAGGGTCGAATGCCACGGCGACTGTGACGATTGCCGGCTGACCGCTCACGCATTCCGTTCGAGATTGCCGGATCGAGACCGATCGTCGGTGGGAAGCTGATCACTCGAACAGCCCGACCATCACGGCACGTTCGGCCTTTCGGATGTGATCCGAGATAGTACTGGCTGCACAATCGAGCCGATCGGCGATGTCCGCGACCGACGCGTCCCGTGGAACGTCGTAGTATCCCATCTCGACGGCAGTTCTGGCGACCTCGCGCTGGCGGTCCGTCAGCTCAAGGGTCCCCCGGGCCGGGCCGCGATACTCGCCGATGGACTCGACGGTGACGTCGATCGCGTCGGGAACGGCATCGATCACGGATTCCAGGGCCTCGGATCGACCCACAGTCCGGAGTCGCGTCGTGCCGTCGGCGTGGTAGATCACCGGCGGAACCAGGACGACGTGTTTGCCGTCGAAGGAATCCCGGAGCTGTCGGTCCATCTCACGGGTCTCGTGTTCGACGTAGGCGTAGAATGCGTCATCGTCGATCGGCGTGAGATCGTAGTCGGTGACGAACCGCGCTGCATCGATCGCCTCACGATAGGGATCGATCGGGCCGACGACGCGGAACAGCAGGACGTCGAGTTCGCTCCGCGAGAAGTTCCAGATCAACAGCTCCGCCCGCTCGAAGCCCGCAGTCTCCGTAATGAAGGTGTGCATCGGGTTGCGCCAGTCCGGCGGTTCCTGCATGGTGGCGGCGAGCGATTTCACAGCCGGCCTTGCCACCTGCACTTCAAGGGACTAGTGAATTCGGCAAAACCGGCTTTGCCTGAATGCCCCTTCGCCGGCATATGTGCGCCGTGCAGCGGACTGGTCGCGAGCGACGGGCGGACTGGGAGACGGTCGTCGGGGATCTCGATGGCGTGATCGACCGCGAGACCCACGAAAACGCCCCCGGAATCGTCGTCCGAGCCGACGCCGTGGCTGCCGTCCTCGAAGCGCTCCGAGACCGCGCCGGGTTCGACCACTGTGCCTGCGTCACCGGCCAGGAGTACGACGACCGCTTCGAGACGATCTATCACCTCCGGCGGTACGACGAGCCGACTCGCGAACTCAGCGTCGTCGTTCCGACGAGTGCCGAGAATCCAGTGAGTCAGTCGGGCGCATCAGTGTACGAGACGGCCGACTGGCACGAGCGGGAGATCTATGATCTGCTGGGTATCGAGTACGAGGGGCACCCGGACCTCCGCCGAATTTTGCTCCCCGAGACCTGGCAGGGCCACCCGCTCCGGGAGGAATACGACCAGACCCAGTCACAGGTCGTAACCCATCGGGAGAACGTCAACCCGATCGCCGATGACCACCAGCAAGGTCCGGACACGATGTTGCTCAACATCGGCCCCCACCACCCCGCGACCCACGGTGTGCTCCACGTCCAGTTGACCCTCGACGGCGAGACAGTCGTCGACGCCGAACCCGACATCGGTTACATCCACCGCTGTGAGGAACAGATGTGCGAGCAAGGCACCTATCGCCATCAGATCATGCCCTACCCCGACCGGTGGGACTGGGGCGGTGGGGGGCTGCTCAACGAATGGGCGTACGCCCGTTCAGCCGAGGATTTGGCGGACATCGATGTCCCAGAGTACGCCCAGATCCTGCGGACGATGAGCGCTGAACTCTCACGGATGCTCAGTCACTTCCTCGCAGTGGGTGCCTACGCGCTGGACGTGATCGGGGACTTCACGGCGACGTTCATGTACGCGATCGAGGACCGCGAACGGATCCAGAGCCTGCTGGAGGATCTGACCGGCCAGCGGCTCATGTTCAACTACTTCCGGCTCGGCGGTGTCGCCTGGGATCTACCCCAGCCCCGCGATGCATTTCTGGAGAGTGTCCGGGAGTTCCTCGCCTACCTACCGGACCGCCTGGCCGAATACCACGACCTCCTCAGTGCCAACGAGATCCTCCAGCTGCGGACGCTCGACACGGGACATCTCGACCCCAACGTCGCGAAGTCCTACGGCGTCACGGGGCCAGTCGCCCGCGGGTCGGGGATCGACTACGACCTCCGGCGGGACGATCCCTACGGCTACTACGACGAACTCGATTGGTCGGTCGTCACCGAGGACGGCTGTGACAACTACGCCCGCCTGCTGGTTCGGATGCGCGAACTCGAGGAGTCGGCGCGGATCGTCGAGCAATGTCTCGACCTGCTGGCAGACTGGCCGGACGATGATCGCGCCATCCAGTCGAACGTCCCCCGGACGCTGCGGCCCGAACGCGACGCCGAAACCTACCAGGCTGTCGAGGCCGCAAAAGGCGAGCTTGGGATCTACATCCGTAGCGACGGGACGGACAGCCCGGCACGGTTCAAGATCCGTGGCCCCTCGTTCTCGAACCTCCAGGCCCTCCCCGAGATGGCCACCGGCGAGTACATCGCGGACTTCATAGCGACGCTCGGCAGTCTGGACACGATCATGGGCGAAGTCGATCGGTGAGACGGGGGCACACTCAACGCGGTCGCCTCGCCGGGCGCTCGGGGCGATTCTCCGCCGACCGTCGCCACGTTCCGTGAGTATTCTCGGAGGGAAAGATCGGGCGTGAGTGGGGCCGCTCATCCGGTCGCAGCGCCTTCTGTTGCCCCGTCGCTCTCCGGCTCGGACTCCGGGAGGTCGGCGGCACGTTCGAACAGACCCCGCCGGCTGGTGTAGGCGAAATAGGCAAGCAGCCAGCCCGCGGCCGCGACGTTCGAGAGCGTGACCGCCCAGAAGACGGCGGTCACGTCGTAGGTAAGGACGTAGACGACGACAGCGATCGGAACGCGGACGGCCCAGTACTGGGCCAGCGTCGAGACCATGCTCACCCGCGTCTCGCCGGCACCGTTGAAGCCGGCCTCGACGGTGTATATCGCCCCCAGCGCCCAGTAGCCGTAGGCGAGGATCTGGAGGTACGCGACGGTGTAGGTGAGGTCCGTCCCCGCCATCCCCGGCACGAAGACGTGGGCGATGAACGCGGGGAAGAGCCACTGGACGACGCCGAGAACGCCCAGGCCGACCGCGGCCATGACGACGCCGATCCAGGTCGCTCGCCGGGCGCGATCGATGTGTTCCGCGCCGAGGTTCTGGCCGACAACGCTGGTCGCCGCCTGAGCGAGACCCTGTGCCGGGACGAAGGCGACAGTCGCGACGCGGGAGCCGACGTGGTAGGCCGCCAACCCCGCAGCGCCGCCGGCGACGGAGACCACCGCGATCACGACGAGGCGGGCGAGTTGCCGGCCGAGGTTCTGGCCGGCGATCGGCGCACCGACAGTGACGACCTCGCGGGCGGTTGCGAGATGTGGCCTGACGGCGTCGGCAGTGAGCCTGAACCCTTCCCGGCCACGGAGGACGACCGCGAGGGCGACCAGCGCGCCGACGCCGTAGCCGATGCCCGTCGCGAGCGCGGCACCGAAGACCTCCAGCCGCGGGAACGGCCCGTAGCCGAGGATGAGCAGCGGATCCACCACGACGTTGACGAGGATCGCGACGGCGTTGACGTACAGCGCGATCCGCGTCTGGCCCCAGCCGGTGAAGCCGGCCTCGAGGGTGTCCGACAGCGACGTGGTGAAGAGGGCGGGGATGTAGGCTGTCAGGTACGCGACCGCGTACGTCGCGACCTGGGCCTCGTCGGTGAAGCGATCGACGACCGGCTCAGCCCCGAGCAGAACGGCGACACCGACGACGGCGGCGAGCGGGATGGCGAGAGTGGCACTGGTAAAGGGGACCCGCCGGGCCGCGGCCTCGTCGCCGGCACCGACCCGCTGGGAGGTGACGACCTGTGTGCCGGTAAAGAGCATCATGAACGGGACCAACAGGAGACCGACGAGGACGGCGGCGAGGCCGACCCCGGCGACGGCCGTCCCACCCAGTCGCCCCACCCAGAACAGGTCGACGACCTCCTGGGCGACTAAGGCGAAGTTCTGGACGACCAGCGGAGCAGCGAGCACGACCAGAACGCGCGTGAGTGATCCGCTGACGATGTCCTCCCGGGAGGCATCAAGCATGGGATAGTGATTCTCCGCCCGCATATATTAAATACTCTTGGGTTATTCCTCGCTGACACGATTCGATCGCGCGCAGCCGATAGTTCGGGGTGAGAACCTCGATCGGTGAGTCGTGGCTTCACTCACCAACCCGGGTCGCGGCGACAGCGACCTGCCCGTAAGCGATCCCGCCGTCACCGGGCGGAACCCTGTCGTGGCCGAGGAAATCAAGCCCAGCGGCCACAACGCGGTCACGGATCGTCCGGGTGATCGCGTCGTTGTACGCGACGCCGCCGGTGAAGCCCACGGCGTCGACCCCACGATCCTCGGCGACCGCGACGGCCACGTCGGCCAGTCCGCCCGCCAGCGCCCACTGTGCCGTGGCGGCCACGTCGCTGATCGCGTGGTCGTCGGCGAGCGCGTCGAGATCACGGACAAGTTGACGAGCGTCCACTACCCGAGCGCCGTCCCGCGTCCCGAACGGGATGTCGTAGTCAAGAACGGCACCGTCGACCGCCGCCGCTTCGAGTTTCATCGCCGGTTCGCCCTCGTAGGAGCGTTCGGGGCAGACGCCGAGCAGCGCACTCACCGCGTCGAGCAACCGCCCGGCGCTGGTCGTCTCGGGCGTGTTGATGCCCTGGGAAACCTGTTGCCGGACCGTCGCCGCTGCACGCTGACTGTCGACCGCACCGCGCGCGAGGAGCAACTCGTCGATCCGGTCGCCGCCATCGAGGAGGCTCGCCAGGAGACGAGCCGGCTGTTCGATCGCGGCCGTCCCGCCGGGGAGGGAAAACGTCGAAAGCCCGCCGACGCGCTCGAAGTCGGCAAGTGTCGCGTCGAGTACTTCCCCGCCCCAGATCGACCCATCGGGTCCATAGCCCGTCCCGTCGGCGGCGATGACGACCGCCCGCTCGCGCTCACGTTCGGCCAACAGGCTGGCGGCGTGGGCGTGGTGGTGCTGGACCTGGACCGGCCCCGCCATGCCCTCCCTCTCGGCGTACTCCCGGGCCTCCCGGGTTGTCAGGAAATCGGGATGGGCGTCACAGGCCACCACGTCCGGATCGGTTCCGAGCAGGTCACGGAGGTGCTCGACGGTCTCCCGGAGGTATTCGACCGTCTCGGGGTTGTCCACGTCGCCGACGTACTGGGAAGGGACGACCGCACCGTCCTGGGTGAGCGCCACGGTCGCATCGAACTCCGCACCGAGAGCAAGTACGTCCTCAGCCGTCTCAGCGGGCGACGGCAGCGGCAACGACTCGGGCACCCATCCGCGCGACCGACGGACAAAGCGGCGCTGCCCACCCGAGAATCGGGCGACGCTGTCGTCACACCGCATCACGATCTCCCGGTCGTGGACGAGGGCCGCGTCGATCACCCCATCGAGGTCCGCGAGGATCGACGCGCGGTCGGTCGCCATCGGCACGCCGGGCATGTTGGCGCTGGTCATCACCAGTGGTCCCTCGATGTGCTCGAAGAGGCGGTGATGGAGCCCGGAGTACGGCAGCATGACGCCGACGGTTTTCAGTCCGGGCGAGACGGTGTCGAACCAGTCCGGTCGATTTTCTCGCCGTCCGTCGAGTAACAGGATCGGTCGACGGGTGTCTTCGAGCGCGTCGCGTTCGGTATCCGAGATTTGGGCGACGGACTCCACCGCCTCCAGATCGGGGGCCATCAGCGCGAAGGGCTTCTCGGGGCGGCCCGTTCGTTCGCGGAGCGTCTCGACGACGGCCGGATCGGTCGCGTCACAGGCGAGGTGGGTCCCGCCGATGCCCTTGATCGCGACCAGCTCGCCGTCGGCGAGTCGATCGCCGGCTTTCGCGATGGCATCGTCACCGCCGGCGCGGGCGTTCCCGTCGCCGTCGAGCAGCGAGAGCGTCGGGCCACACTCCGGGCAGGCGATCGTCTGTGCATGGTATCGGCGGTCGCTCGGCTCCCCGTAGTCGGCCCGGCAATCGTCGCACATCGGAAATGCAGCCATCGACGTGGTGGGGCGGTCGTAGGGCAACTCCCGAATGACGGTGTATCGCGGGCCACAGTCCACGCAGGCGGTCGCCCAGTAGCCGTGAAACCGCGAGCTCGAGTCACGGAGGTCCGCGAGACAGGCGTCGCACATCGCGGTGTCGGGCGGGATCGTGCCCGAGCCACCGCTGGAGTCGGTCGAGGCGACGATCTCGAAGGTATCGAGAGCCGTGGGTTCGCCGTCTTCGACAGTCACGTTCTCGATTCGGGCGAGCGGTGGTGGATCCGTCCGGAGGGTCGAGAGAAATGACTCGATGCCCCTGGCCTCGCCCTCCAGAACGATCTCGACCCGACCGTCGCCGGTGTTTTTCACCCGACCGGCGAGGTCATTTCCGGTCGCCGTCCGGTAAACGAACGGGCGAAATCCCACACCCTGGACGACGCCCGTCACCGAGACCGTCACACGCGTCCGGTCGCTCATTACGTCGTAGGCGGCAGTCCGCAGTGTTGAATCTGCCGACCGAAGTTCAACGCGCTTAACTCGGCGAGGACAGAATATGAAATGTGGAAGAGATAGATAATCGTACGTACTGGCTGATCGCAGTCTTCCTGTTCGTGGGGGTCAGTGGTGCGACGATTCAGGCCCGGGGGGCGCTCGTCCCGACCTTCGAAACGTACTTCGGGGTGAGCAAGGGGCAACTGGGACTGATCACGCCGGTCGGGACCGTCGGCTATCTGGTGGCGATGCTCGCGCTCGGCTCGGCGAGTGGCCGGGTAGACATCCGGAAGTTTCTCCTCGCCGGCGTGGCGCTGACCGGACTGTCGCTGGTGTTGATCGGTGCCGCGCCGAGCTTTCTGCTGTTGCTGGGGCTGGTCGGGATGCGGAGTCTGTCGACGGGGATCTTCCGGGCGCTGGATCGACCCACGTTGAGTCACCTGTATCCGGAGTCGCGGGCTCGGGTCTTCACTCTCCAGGAGATGATCTGGGCAGTCGGCGCGACGTCGGGGCCGATCCTGGTAACGGCGATCCTGAGCCAGTATTCCTGGCGGGCGACGTATCTGGTACTCGCGGCGCTCACGGTGCCCGTGTTCGTCCTGGTGTGGCGGCTGGACGCGCCGACCGGGACCACGAACGAGCGGACGTTCGAACTGAGCGACCTCCGGCCGCTGTTGTCCCAGCCGGGCGTCTACGGAATGATCGCGGCGCTGATCGTCGTCGGCGGCATCGAGAGTATCTACTTCACCTGGCTGCCGAGCTTCGCCGACGCGACCTTTTCCGGGTGGATCACCGGGGTCGTCCTGTCGATTTACCTGGCGGCGTACGTCCCCGGACGGTTCGTGTTCAGTGAGCTCAGCGACCAATACAGCTTCACGCGAGTGCTCGTCGTGACGAGTATCCTCCTGACCATGCTGACCTATATTGCCTTCACCGTCGCCGAAGGGTACATGCTGCTGGGCTCGATCTTCGGCATCGGCCTCCTGATTTCGGGGCTGTTCCCGACGTTGATTTCGATGGGGATCGAATCAATGCCGTCGTTCTCGGGCCCGGTCAACGTCATCGCCAACGTCGCTGCCCAGGTCGGGTTCTCCACCGCACCGGTGATCGTGGGCGTCCTTGCCGACGCGACGGACATCGAGACCGCGATCCTGGTCCAGATCGGCCTGGCTGGTCTGCTCGCGCTCGTCATGATCGTGCTGGAACTCGGGGCCACCGGGAAAGCCTCGGCCACGACGTGATCGACATGCACACGATGCAAACGGAGAGTGCTGCCGGATGCAGAATTCTGAGACCACAGGAAAGCAGCGGATTTCAATGGGCTTACCCGTGCGCACTCGGGAGGATTCGACAGTGAGCCAGCAAGCGTCTCGGCGGGCCTGGACCGTGGTGCTGTTCGCCTTCGTCGCGATCGACGGGGCGATCATCCAGGCCCGGGGTGCGCTGGTCCCGGTTTTCAAGGACGTCTTCCCGGTCACCGAGAGCCAATTGGGGCTGGTCACGCCGGTCGGCACTGTCGGGTTCGTGCTCGCGATGCTCATCTTCGGGACGGCGAGCGGCCGGATCGACATCAAGCGCTTTCTCGTTATCAGCGTGGCCGCGACGATCGGCAGTGTCCTCCTTTTGGGGCTCTCGCCGACCTATCTCCTCTTGCTCGTGTTCTTCGGGATCCGAAGTTTCTCGACGGGCATCTTCCGGTCGCTCGATCGGTCTGTGCTGAGCCACCTCTATCCGAACTCACGGGCACGGGTCATGAGTCTCCATACGATGGTCTGGGCTATCGGCGCGACGATCGGGCCGCTGGTAGTGACGGTCGTGATGTGGGAATTCTCCTGGCGAGTGACGTACCTCGTGCTTGCGATCGCCTTGGTTCCGATCCTGGTGGCCCTCTGGCGACTCGACCGCCCCGAATCACTCGAGGAGGAACGATCGCTCGAACTCGACGACGTGAAAGTCCTCCTCCGAGAGCCACCGATCTACGGGATGGCGATCGCGCTGGTCTTCGTCGGCAGCATGGAGAGCGTCTTCTTCAACTGGCTGCCCTATTACGCGGAGGGACTGTTCAGCGAAAACGTCGCCAATCTCACGCTGTCGATCTATCTGGCGGCGTACGTCCCCGGCCGACTCACCTTCAGCTACCTGGCCGAGCGCTATCGGTTCACCGACGTACTCGTCGGTGTCGGGGTGGTCCTCGTCGTCACGATGTACGCGGCACTTGTCCTCGCCTCCGGGCCCGGACTGCTTGCGCTCATCTTCGTGATCGGCTTTTTCATCTCTGGGTTGTTCCCGACACTCATCTCGATGGGCATCGAGTCCAAACCCTCCTTTACCGGCCCGGTGAACGTCGTCGCCAACGTCTCGGCCCAGACCGGCTTCTTTATCGCCCCGGCCACCGTCGGGGTGATCGCCGAGGCGACGACGATCGGGACCGCAATGTTGCTCCAGATCGGGCTGGCGATCGCCCTGGTCGTGATCGTCATCGGTCTCAAACTCGGCCCACTCGCCGGCCAATCAGTACCTGATCGGGGCTGAGATCGATCTATCGTCGGCGGAAACACCTCCGACGATCGCTAACCGACACAATCCCCCCGATACTGTCGAGCGTCTCCGGATAGTACAACTGAACTTGGACTAGAACAAGCCGGTTGGCAAAGATTTATCGGGGTGACCCACACACCACATATTGCGGCTGCTTCGCGTTGACTCCAAGATATAGGGCCTCAACGGGGGTTCAATAGTGACAACCATGGACTGCCCCGACTGCGGGAACGATCGCACGCACGTCCTCGACACGGAACCGAGTGCCGACGGAACCTCGATTCGGCGACGGCGGGAGTGCCAGGACTGTGGCTTCCGGTTTACCACCTACGAACGACTCGAGTGGGAGTCCCTGCAGGTGAAAAAACGCGACGGAGCCATCGAACCGTTCGACCGCGAGAAACTCAGGGCGGGCATCGAACGGGCCGTCGAAAAGCGACCGGTCGACGAGCAGGCCGTGACAGCGATCGTGGATGCCATCCACGACGCACTCACCGAACGCGAGGGACGGATCGTCACCACGACCCAGATCGGCGACCTGGTCTCCGAGCATCTGCGCGAGCGCGACCAGGTCGCGTACCTCCGCTTTGTCTCGGTGTACGAGGCGTTCGCCGACCCGGAAGAGTTCCGACGGGAACTCGACGCCGTCCTCGACGCGGAAACTGACCCGCCCGACGATTCAGACACATGAGCCACCAGACACCAACTCAAACGGACCGAATCGCATCGATACTCGATCGCGCCACCGACGGCGAGCCGACTGTCACCGAGTCGGATCGGACCGCCCTCCGGCGAGCGATCGACGAGAACTGCTATGCCGGTGCCGACCGCGCCGAGGTGTACGAAGCCATCCTCGGGACGCTCTCGGCCCGCATCGAAGCGAAACCGGCCTACAAGCGCGTCGCTGCGCGCGTCTTCCGACAGCGCTATTACCACGAGGTGATCGGCGAGGACCTGACCGGCACCGAGCTGGATCGCGCCTATCGGACTATCTTCCGGGAGAACATCGAGCGCGGGGTCGCGACCGATCTTCTCGACACCCGACTGGTCGACCGTTTCGACCTCGACGCGCTCGCCGAGTATCTCGCGCCCGAACGGGACGAACACTTCGAGTACCTGGCGATGGAGACACTGTATCAACGGTATTTCCTTCGAACGAACGACGGCGAGCATCTGGAACTCCCCCAGGCGTTCTGGATGCGCGTCGCGATGGGGCTGGCCGTCGAGGAGGACGACCCGAATGCCCGCGCCAAGGAGTTCTACGACGTCCTCTCGAAGCTCGAATTCACCCCTTCGACGCCCACCCTGTTCCACAGCGGAACAACCCATCCACAGCTGTCCTCCTGTTATCTCACGACCGTTCCGGACGACCTGGAGGGGATCTTCGACGCCTACAAGCACCACGCGCAACTCTCGAAGTGGTCCGGCGGCCTCGGCAACGACTGGACGCCGCTGCGAGCCGAGGGCGCGCTGATCGAGTCTACGGGCGTCGAATCGACCGGCGTCGTCCCGTTCCTCCGGATCTCCAATGACGTGACGGCGGCGATCAACCGCTCGGGGAAGCGTCGCGGGGCGGCCTGTGCGTATCTGGCCATCTGGCACCTGGATTTCCCGGCGTTTGTGGATCTGAAGCGGGCGACCGGCGACGAACGCCGCCGGACGCCGGACATGAACACCGCCGCGTGGATTCCGGACCTCTTCATGGAGCGCGTCCAGGCCGGCGAGTCCTGGACGCTGTTCAGCCCCGACGAGGTGGGAGACCTCCACGAGGCCACTGGTGAGGCGTTTGCCGAGAAATATCGGGAGTACGAGCAGGCGGCCGAGAATGGCGACATCGAGAACTTCGAGACTGTCGAGGCCGCCGAATTGTGGCGCACCCTTCTGACGCGGCTGTTCGAGACCGGCCACCCGTGGGTGACGTTCAAGGACCCCTGCAACATCGGCTCGCCGCAGGACCACGAGGGGACCATCCGCTCGTCGAATCTCTGTACGGAGATCACGCTCAACACGAGCACCGACGAGCATGCGGTCTGCAACCTCGGGAGTGTCAACTTCGCGACGCACATGCGAGACGGTGAACTCGATCGCGACTACCTCGAAGACACCGTCGAGACCGCGATGCGGATGCTCGACAACGTCGTCGACCTGTGTTTCTACCCGACCGAGGAGGCCGAAGACTCCAACATGCGTCACCGGCCCGTCGGCCTCGGCACGATGGGCTTTCACGAGGCGCTGATGGAGATCGGTGTGCCGATGAATAGTAACGAGGCCGTCGAGAAAGCCAACCGGTGGCAGGAGTTCGTCGCCTACCACGCGATCCGCACCTCCTCTGAGCTGGCCGGCGAGCGCGGTGCCTACCCCTCCTTCGAGGGCTCGAAGTGGGACCGTGACATCCTCCCGCAGGACACCGTCGACCTGCTCGAAGAGGAGCGCGGCCGCGAGATCCCGACCGAGCGGACCGAGACCCTCGAGTGGGACGCCGTCCGGAAGTCGATCGCCGAGCACGGCATGCGAAACTCCAACACGATGGCCATCGCGCCGACGGCGACCGTCTCGACGATCAACGGCACCACGGCCTCGATCGAGCCCCAGTACTCGAACCTCTACGTCAAATCGAACATGTCCGGGGACTTCACGATCGTCAACGACCACCTCGTCGCCGACCTCCGGGAACGGGATCTCTGGGACGACGAGATGCGCGACCGGATCAAGTACCACGACGGCTCGATCCAGGAGATCGAGGCGATCCCCGAGGACCTCCGGGAGTTGTATCGCGGGGCCTTCGAGATCGACCCCCGTCACCAGTTGCGGCTGACGGCCCACCGCCAGACGTGGATCGACCAGTCGGTTTCCCACAACGTCTTTTTCCCCTCGACGGACGGCACCCTGCTGGACGACATCTACACGACCGCCTGGGAACTCGGGCTGAAGACGACCTACTACCTCCGGACGCTGGGGGCCTCCCAGGTCGAGAAGTCCACGCTCGATCTCTCGGAGTACGGCAAGACCCAGCATCGTGACGCGAGCGGCGATCCCGAGGACGGGACGACCCGATCGAACGAGACAGACCGCGACCAGGGCGGGCACAGCGACCTCGCCAGCGTCGAGGACCCCACCTGTGACGCCTGTCAGTGAACTGCGCGCGGACTGCAATCCCCACAGCGCCATCCACCCATGCCAATAATTGACACTGCCGCCGAGCACGACCCGAACAAGATCCTGCCGATCGACTACGACTGGGCCCGCGAGTACTACGAGGCGGGCGTCAACAACAACTGGGTTCCCGAAGAGATCCCCATGCAGGACGACGTCGCCCAGTGGAACGGCGACGAACTGACCGACGCCGAACGCCAGCTCGTCGAGTGGAATCTGGGCTTCTTCTCGACGGCCGAATCCCTCACCGCGAACAACCTCGTGCTGGCCCTCTATGAGTACGTCACCGCCCCGGAGTGTCGCCAGTACCTCCTCCGGCAGGCCTATGAGGAGGCCATCCACACGGACACGTTCATCTACTGCTGTGACTCGCTTGGCTTCGAGCCGGAGTACCTCTACGGGATGTACGACCGCGTCCCATCCATCGAGGAGAAGGACCAGTTCGTCGTCGACCTGACGCGCTCGATCGACGACCCCGAGTTCACGATCGACGGCGATTCGGACGTGCGGGACCTCCTGCGTGATCTCGTCGGCTTCTACGTCATCATGGAAGGGATCTTCTTCTATGCGGGCTTCGCCATGATGCTCGGGCTCAAGCGGCAGAACAAGATGGTGGGCATCGGCCAGCAGTTCGAGTACATCATGCGCGACGAGTCCCTGCACGTGGGTTTCGGCGTCGACCTGATCGACCAGATCCGAACCGAGAACCCGGGCGTCTGGACCGACGAGTTCGATAGCGAGGTCATCGACCTGATCAAGGAGGCCGTCGAGTTGGAACAGATCTACGCCCGCGAGGCCTGCCCCGAGGAGATCCTGGGGATGAGTGGCTCGCAGTTCGCCGACTACGTCGAGTACATCGCCGACCGCCGACTCGATCAACTCGACCTGCCCGAGCAGTACGGCACTGAGAACCCCTTCCCGTGGATGTCCGAGCAGGTCGACCTCAACAAGGAGAAGAACTTCTTCGAAACACAGGTCACCGAGTACCAGAGCGGTGGGTCACTGGAGTGGTAGACTGAACGGCAACGAAACCCCTTGTCTGTCACCTGGAATCTACTGGTATCAGTGCTCGCAAAAGTCGATATCACTTTTTGGTGAGAATATCTATACCGCCGCCAGAATCATATTAACCATTCTGTGACGCTCTCCACCACAGTTGTGGTTCATCCGTTCTAGTTTTACGAAGAATCCAGTTGCAGTCTGTTAATTCGATATCGTCGTAACTACCCGGTTGAGAAAACCGGTGGGAAGTGTGACTTACTCCCCACCGGACTCGGTAGTTGTTGACCGGATTCAAAGAGCGTTTCCGATGACTTGCGCGAGCACGCTCGCGCAACGAATCTCGTCCAACGAGAGCGGGAGTTCGACATCGTTGCGCTGTTTTAGACACTCTCGTTTGGCTTCGCTACTGGCTCAGACCGGTCTTTGCAAGCATTTCTCGACCGCTACGTCGAGATGGCTAACTGCGACGAACTCTCCTACGCATCCTTCCACGATTGGTTCGAACCGCGGTTCGTTGCACTCCTTCGAGAGATTCTCGATGACGCTATCGAGAATCTCGATACCGGACGAGCCGAATTGAACGGACGTCTCGAAATCCAAATCCACACAGACAACGGTTACCCGGAGACGTTGAATCGGGTGAGTTCGCCTTTGACCGCCACTAAACTAGAACGGATGCAACAATTTTTATTATCTTTGTCTATTTTGAATTGTCATATGGAAAAAGTCGAACTCCTGTTTCAGGCAACGACGGTCTGGCTCGTCGCCGTGCTCGCCATGGGGGAAGTAGGTGGTCCAGACCCAGGTCTGTTTGCTTGGAGTGTCTGGGCCGTCACAATGAGTGCGTTTTATCTTGTGCCGGCTTACGTCATCTGGCGTTTCGCTGCCGTTTTTCGTGAACGCGTCTGGCGACGCTGGATGGGTTTTCTCGCTAGCGAGTGAGTACGGTTTATTGCCCCTATTGTGTAGATACATAAGTCTAATTAAGGTTGTTATAATATATAAGCAAATTCCTAATCTAACCAACTACGCCTCGGAAATGAGAGAGGAATAGCCGATATCAGTCGTGTGAGTGGGCGTGTCCGTGATCGTCCTCGTGTGCATGCTCGCCGTGATCGTGCGTGTGGCTGTGCCCGGTCCCGGCCACGTAGGCCTCGTGATCGCTCGCGTGGACGTGGCCCCGCTCATCGAGAAACGCAGCGAGTTCGTCCAGGCCGTCGCCGTGTTCGGCGCTGGTCCGGAACGTCGGCATCTCGGGGGCGATCTCGCTCACGTCCGATTCCATCAGGTCAAGATCAGCATTCACCGCCTCGGCGATGTCGACCTTGTTGATCACCGCGCCGTCGCAGGCCTGAAAGAGGAGGGGATGCTTGCGCACCACGTCGTCGCCCTCCGTGGCGGAGACGACCAGCACGCGAGCCTGCGCACCGAGCGGGAAGTCCGCCGGACAGACCATGTTGCCGACGTTCTCGATGTACAGGGTATCGAGTGCATCGAGATCCAGGTCCTCCAGCGCACCCTCTACCAGCCCCGGATCGAGGTGACACTCCTTGCCCGTGTTGACGTTGGCGACGGAGACACCCAGTTCCCGGAATCGGGTGGCGTCGTCCTCACCGGCCACGTCGCCGACGATCACGCCGATCTCCTCGTCGTCGGGCGCTCGCTCGATGAGGCGCTCGATGAGACGGGTCTTGCCGCTGCCGGTCGCCCCGAGGAACTCCGCGACGAAGATTCCGTGGTCGTGGACGACCCGCTCGTGGAGGTCGTCGGCCTGCTCGGCGAACTGGGCGAGGATGTCCGCCTCGGCGTCGCCAGCGTGTTCGTGATCGTCCTCGCCATGCCCCATCCGATGGGCTCCCAGCGGCCCGAGCACGCCGGAATCCGACAGCAAACGGTCGAGCAGGCGGTCGATCGGCGTCGCATCCGTGAGTGGGTGTCGTGACGTGTGATACATTGTATTGTCTTGTATACGCAGTCAATCGGTCGTGTTCGCGTCAGGCGAGCCGGCGGCGTCAGGGTCGCTCCCGTCGTCCGTCTCTGGCAGCGTGACGCTCATCAGCCGGCACTCGTTGCCGGCCTGGAGTTCGAGGCGGGCGTCACATTCAGGACAGGTCAGGTTCGGCGCGTACGCCAGCGCACGATCGATCTCCCCCGGCTCGCCGCTCCAGCCACAGGCACACTCGGCGTAGGCGGGCTCGGTCTCGATATCGATTGTCAGGTCGCCGTCGGTGATCGTCGAGTCCGCGGCCGCTTCGAGACAGGTCTCCAGCTGGTCGGGATTGACGTGGCTCGCTTCGCCGACCGAAACAGTGATACCCTCGAAGGTATCGGCTCCGTGGTCGGCCGCGGCTTCCCGGGCGGCGTCGAGCACCTGCGTCGCGATGGAGAACTCGTGCATGTCAACAGATTCTGGGGAGCTGTTCGCCTTCGGGCGGGGAGAGGTACCGGCGGCCAAAGCCGGTATCGAGGACGACCTGGCCGGTGTGATCGTCGACCACCTCGCCGACGATGGCTGCGTCCTCGCCTTTGGGGTTGTCTCTGAGCGCGTCCAGTACGTCCGCGGCGTCCTCACTCGCGACGCCCATCACGACGACGCCCTCACAGGCCACGTCGAACGGTTCGATGCCGAGTACCTCGCCGGCCGAGGAAACCGGCCCCGAGACGGGGACGGATCGCTCCTCGACGTCGATGCCCACGTCGGCCTTGCTCGCCATCTCGTTGAGGACCGTCGCGAGCCCACCGCGGGTCGGATCTTTCATCGCCGTCACCTCGCCGGCATCCATCGCCGCGCGGACGAGGTCGTTGACCGGCTGGACGTCGCTCTCAAGGTCGCCGCCGAAGTCGAAGCCCTCGCGTTCCGAAAGCAGCGAGATCCCGTGATCGCCGACCGTGCCCGAGACGATGAGCCTGTCGCCGACGGAGAGCCCGGCGTCCGGGACGTGGCCGCCCTTCGGGACGACGGCGACGCCAGTTGTGTTGATCGCGAGCGTGTCCATCTCGCCGCTACCCATGACCTTCGTATCGCCGGTCGTGACCGTCGCACCGGCTTCCTCGCAGGCCTCGCGCATCGATTCGGTGACCCGCTCGACGGTCGTCTGTGGCGTGCCGGCCTCGATGATGAGGGAACTCGTCAGCGCCAGGGGCTCGGTCGCGCCCATCATCGCCAGGTCGTTGACCGTCCCCGAGACCGCCAGCCGGCCGATGTCGCCCCCGCGGAAGAACAGGGGGGTAACGACGTGACTGTCCGTCGTGACGACCACCGAGTGGTCGTCGTCGATCGGCTGGACGCTGCCGTCGTCCAGGGCAGCAAGCCCGACATCCGCCGCCGCATCGGCAAACTGGGACACGGCCACTGCATCGACTAGCTCGGTCATCTGTCCGCCGCCCGCACCGTGGGCGTGGGTGATGACCTCGTCGTCGTCAGTGTAGCCATCACTGTTGGCGTCGCCGTCGGTCTCGACTGCGTCGTCCTCGCCGACGTTCTCTGTATTCGTCATTCGATCACCTCAGAGATCCGGCTGGCCGCCGTATTCGAGCCAGATCTTGCAGGTCCCCTCACTGGAGACCATGCAGGCCCCCACGGGGTCCTGGGGCGTACACTCCTCGCCAAAGAGCTCGCACTCGTCAGGGTCGGCCTGGCCGGCCATGATGTCACCGCAGATGCAGTCCTCGGTGAGCGGGTCGGCCGCGCCCGGATCCACGTCGATGTCGAAGCGCTCCCGGGCGTCGAAGTGGGCGTAGTCCTCGGAGAGGACCAGGTTCGCGTCGGGGATCTCGGCGATCCCGCGCCACTCGCCGCTCGTGGTGTCGAAGACCTCCCACAGCTGTTCCTTGGCCGGAACGTTGCCCTCCCGTGAGACACACCGGGGATAGGCGTTCTCCAGGCCGGCCTCGTCGTCGCGGATGAACTCCAGCAGGCGCGCGAGGGCGTACAGCACGTCGATCGGCTCGAAGCCGCCGACCACGGCCGGGGTGTCGTACTCCTCGACGAAGTCCTCGAACAGGCCGTAGCCCGTTATCGTTGCGGCGTGACCCGCCGCGAGGAAGCCGTCGACGTCGGTGTCCGGCATCTCCGCGACGACCTCCATCGCCGGCGGGACGTACTTGTGGGCCGAGAGGACGGAGAAGTTCTCTGGCGGGTCCGAGGTGAGCACGGCCGCCGTGGGTGCGGCGGTCGTCTCGAAGCCCGTCGCGAAGAAGATGACCTCCCGATCGGGTTCTTCCTCGGCGATCTCGGCGGCCTCGCTGGCGCTGTAGACCACACGAACGTCCGCGCCCTCGTCTCTGGCGTCGGCGAGGCTCTTCTCGGTCCCGGGCACGCGGAACATGTCACCGTAGGTGGCAACGATCTTCCCCTCCTCGGCCAGCGCGACGGCCTCGTCCACCTCGGGCATGTTGGTCACGCAGACCGGACACCCCGGCCCCATCCGGACCGTGAGGTCGTCCGGCAGGATCGAGCGCAGGCCGAACTTCGCGATGGCCTGCTCGTGGGAGCCACAGACGTGCATCACGTTGACCGGCTCGCCGATCTCGTCCATCAGCGCCTCGAGTTCGTCGGTCAGCTGTTCGGCCTTTTCGGGGTCGCGAAACTGGAGTTCGTCGTCCCCGCTTTCGGCGTTCGTCGCCATCTATCGGCCCTCGATCCCAAGTTGTTCGCCCTCGCCGGCCCCGATCTCCTCTAAGGCCTCGTCCTCGTCGCCCTCGAGGAACGACTCGTAGATCTCCATGGTCTCTTCGACTTCATCATCCGGGATCTTCCGGATAGCGAAGCCGGCATGATTGAGGATGTGATCACCCACCTCGACCGCCTCGTCGACGACGTCGATCCGGACGGTCTTCTCGACGTCCCAGAACTCGGCGCGCGCTTCGTTGCCATCTATTTCGATTATCTCTCCCGGGATTCCTAGACACATATGGTATCACCTGTTTCCGTTGTGTTCGCGCTTTCGGCATGGTTCCGTCGGAACCGGTCAATCCAGCCGCCCGGCGTTCGCCCTTCACTGGCTCGTTGGGCGACTGCGCCGGTATAGCCGGATCCCATACGAAAAGACAAGGTATCAGGCTACTTGAGGGTGCGCCCTGTTGTAGGCCGCTGAAAACTGCGATGATCATCGATTGGGGTTTTGAAAACGTGCGCCACCGATCACCCGACATCGATCGCGGGACCCGAGATGAGCCCCCACTCTCTTGGCCGTTGGCTGTGTAGGCTTCTCTGACCATGCCAGCCAACGCACGCTTCGAGTTGTTCCTTGATCGCGCCGACGAGTGGCGGTGGCGACTCGTCGCATCGAACGGCGAAATCATCGCGGACAGTGCCGAAGGATACGCCGCCAAACAGGGTGCTAAACGCGGGATCGAGAGTGTCAAACGGGTGGCTGAAGACGCGGCCGTCGTCGACACCGCCGGGGAGTGACCCGCCTCGGTCTGGGCTCCCGAGGAACTGCCGGCAAGATGTCGCTATATCCGGCGAATTCTCGGCGTTGGGGTGCGCTCGCACAGGAATCGCCGATATCGCGCCTGCGACGGTCATCCCGGGAGAGCGGAGTCCTAACCGTCGAATCGGGCAGTCTCGGGTGAATTGTGTGTTTTATTACCCCGAGCGTCATTGATGTGGACGATTGTCGCATGTACGAGACGGGTCCACCGACGAACCGTGAATCGAGACGTGCCATTGTGCAGTCGACGCTCGATGCGTCGGCAGGCAAACGTAGACCGGCCGCCGTCACGAACCGCCCGGCGGCCCGGTCTTGGGAGGGACGATGAGCGAGGAGGAACCCGAGACAGGCTGGCACAGTCGCTCCGTCGAGTCAGTCCTCGATGCCCTTGACTCGGGAACGGAGGGACTCAGCGAGGACGAAGTCAGTCGCCGGCGTGAGAAGTACGGCCCCAACGAGATCCGCGACGACGACGAGATCTCGCCGCTCGCCATCTTTATCGATCAGTTCCGTGACGTCCTGATTTACCTGCTGATCTTTGCGATGCTGATCTCGCTGGGCGTTGGCTTGCTGCCCGATCACTCGCCAGAGTACGTCGACGCGGCGCTGATCGCGCTCATCCTGCTGGCCAACGGGATCTTCGGGTTCGTCCAGGACTACCAGGCCGAGAAGTCCATCGAGGCGCTGAAGGATCTCTCGACACCTGACGCGACCGTCATCAGGGAGGGCGAACGCCATATCGTCGACTCCGCGGAAGTCGTGCCGGGTGACGTGATCGTCGTCGAAGGTGGGGACGCGATCCCCGCCGACGCGCGACTCATCGAGTCATCCAGTCTGGAAACCGACGAGTCCGCACTGACCGGCGAGAGCGCACAGGTCACGAAAGACACCGAGCCCGTCGCCGAGGACGCCCCGATCGCCGAGCGCACCGACATGGTGTACATGAACACCTCGGCCGTCCGTGGCCGGGGGCAGGCGGTCGTAACCGAGACGGGGATGGACACCGAGGTGGGGGCCATCGCCGAGCAGCTCAGCGAAACCGAAGACACCCAGACGCCGTTCCAGGAGGAAGTCGACCAGCTCGGCCGCACCATCGGGGCCGGAATCATGGCGATCATCGTCTTCGTCGGGATCATCCAGTTGCTGTTCACCAGCGCCGGCCCGATCTCGACGTTGCTTGTCGCGATCACGCTCGCCGTCGCCGCCGTGCCGGAAGGGTTGCCGGCGGTCGTGACGCTGACGCTCGCGCTCGGGTCCCGGCGGTTGCTCACGAAAAACGCCCTCGTGCGTCGACTGCCGGTCGTCGAGAGCCTCGGGTCGGTCGACGTCATCCTGACGGACAAGACCGGCACGCTGACAGAGGACGAGATGACCGTCCGGCGGATCTTCACGAACGGCCGGGAATACGACGTCACCGGAACGGGGACGACCCCGACCGGCGAGTTCGAGCACGACGACGAGGAAGTCGAACCCGATCCGCTCGAACCGATCCTGCGATGTGGGACCATCTGTAACAACGCCGAACGCGCGCCACCGGACGAGGACGATGCCTTCTTTGGCGATCCGACCGAGGTCGCACTCAAAGTCTCGGCGGAGAAGGCCGGCATCGACCCCGACATCGAGCATGTCCGGGAGGTGCCGTTCTCCTCGGCGCGCAAACGGATGACCGTCGTCACCGGCGACGGGACGGCCTACATGAAAGGCGCGCCGGCAGTCGTGCTCGAACGGTGCGACCGGATCCGTGAGGGCGGCGAAATCGTCGAACTCACCGACGAGCGCCGCCAGGCGATTCTCGATCGCAACCAGTCCTTCGCGAGTGACGCCCTGCGCGTGCTCGGGTTCGCCGAGAAGTCAAATGTGGACGCCGAAGCCGAGGACGACGAGATCGAGGACGGCATGGTGTTTCTGGGCCTCCAGGGGATGATCGACCCTGCCCGCGAGGAGGTCCCGGCGGCCGTCGAAGACTGCCGGAGCGCCGGGATCGACGTGGTCATGGCAACCGGCGACAACCGCGAAACCGCGATCGCGATCGGCAAGGAGATCGGGTTCGATCCCGAGGGGGCGATGACGGGCGCGGAAGTCGAGCAACTGTCCGACGCGGAACTCGCCGAGGCCGTCGAGGACGTCGAGATCTTCGC
The DNA here is from genome assembly GCF_000023945.1 of Halorhabdus utahensis DSM 12940. NCBI lineage: Archaea > Methanobacteriati > Methanobacteriota > Halobacteria > Halobacteriales > Haloarculaceae > Halorhabdus > Halorhabdus utahensis. Next base: position 2,367,792 of record NC_013158.1, on the reverse strand, counting down.
GCGGATGGCCCCCGACCAGAAGGTCCGTGTGCTCGAAGCAGTGCTTTCCCACGGTCACAACGTCGCGATGACCGGCGACGGCGTCAACGACGCGCCCGCCCTGAAGCGGGCCGACGTCGGCGTCTCGATGGGCGAACGCGGGACGGACGTCGCTCAGCAGTCCAGCGACATGGTGTTGCTCGACGACAACTTCGCGTCGATCAGAGACGCCGTCGCCGAGGGGCGGGGCGTCTTCGACAACATCCGGAAGTTCGTCAACTTCTTGCTCTCTGCGAACGCCGGCGAAGTCCTGGCGGTGTTCTTCGGCGTGTTAATCGGGAGCGCACTCTTCCCCGATCAGTTCTCCAGCGGGTCCGAGGCATTGATCCTGACGCCAGTGATGTTGCTGTGGATCAACCTCGTGACGGACGGCCTCCCGGCGCTGGCGCTGGGCGTCGATCCCAAGACCGACGGGATCATGGATCGACCGCCACGGGGCGCTGACGAGCCGGTGATCAACCGCCACAGCCTGGTGTTGATCCTGACTTTCGGTCTCATCTACGCGGCGATCGGCCTGCCGCTGTTCTTCCACGGGCTCTCGGAGAGTGGCGATATTATCGTCGCACAGACCCTGTTGTTCACCTTCATCGTCATCGGCGAGATCATCCAGGCCCAGATCCTGCGGTGGCCCTACGGCCTGTCACTGTTCTCGAACAAGTGGCTGGTCGGGGCACTCGGGAGTTCGATCGTCCTGCATCTGGGCGTGCTGTATACGCCCGTGAACACGTTCTTCAGCGTGACACCGCTTGGCTGGACCCACTGGCTCTGGATGGCCGCCGCGGTCGGCGCGTTCACCGTCCTCGGGACGGCACTGGTACTGGGTCTCGACCGAATCTACGACGAACACGCCTGAGCGCGATCGAACAGTTTTCCCCGCTGGGTCGGCTTCGAAAGCGCACCCTGCGAGACGACATTGTTAGGGCACTGTGAAGCGATCGTCGGGTTCCTCCGTCGCTGATTTGGGGAGCGTGAGACGCGGTACTCGCATCGTGAAACGGCAGGAGCGCCGAGTCAGACCGTCCCGGCGATCGGCAGGACGACGAACGTGGCGTAGGACATGGCCGTCGCGACCGTCGGGCCGATGATCCAGAAGGCGACGAACCGGACGACGACCGACGGGTCGAACAAGTCGCCGGTCTCCTGAAGTTTCTCTCCGGATTCCTCACCGATGGCCGGTACCTCCTCGTCGGTCTCGGCCGCGAGGGCGTCGACGGATGGCGTCGTGTCGATATCCCCGCGGGCGAGTTCAGTCGCCGTCGCCGGGCGCGTCGCCCGCCCCCACCCGAGGCCGACGATCGTCATGACCGTCGACAGCGCCAGGCTGATCGGGATCCCCATCGCCGAGGCGATGGTCGTGATCGTCGCGCCGATCACCATCACGACCATCGCCGCCAGCAGGGGGAGGTCGGTGATCCCGTTGCCGACGGACTCCATCGTCCGCCGGGCGATAGTGAACGACCCGAGCCCGATCGTGGCCGTTCCGAGAATGACGGCCGGACCCGGCTCGAGCAGGCCACCGCCGACCAGCGGCGCGACGGCGTTGGCCACGTTCGACGCGCCGGCACTGAATGCCATGTAACACGCAATGAGAAGGACGACGATCGTACTCACGAACTCACGTGTCGTGGTTCCCGGCCCGAGTCGCGGCATCGGAACGAGGCCGGATCGCTCGACGGTGACGAGCGGTCCTTCGGACTGCTCAAGGGCGAAATACTGGTCGAGGTACGGGTAGATGTACCGGCCGACGATCGAGCCGAGCCAGAAGCCGACGACGGGGGCGATGAGCCACCAGACGGCGATCTCGCCCAGGACGGCCCAGTTGAGCGTTTGGGTCGCGAGGCCGAGACCGGCGATCGCGCCGACCGCCGTCATCGACGTCGAAACGGGCACGCCGTAGAGATTCGCCACGAGCATCCCGAGGCCGATGAACGTGAGGACAACGATGCTGGCTTCGATCGAGAACGCGGCCTCCGGGACGATATCGCCGCCCAGTGTCTTGATGACTTTCCGACCCACCGTCCAGCCGCCGAGGAAGACGAAGCCGGTCATCAGTGCCGCCGCGCCTGTCTTGCTGACGACGTTCGCGCCGACCGAGGGGCCCCAGGCCACGCCGGTCGAAGAGCCACCGATGTTGAACCCGACGAACCCGGCCGCCGCCAATCCGACGAACAAGAGGAGAGAAACCATATGGAACTGTTCCCGCGTAAGCAGTGTATATGTTCTGGAACGGCGAGCGGAGATTGGCGAGTGGACCGACGTCATAGTTTTATGACGCTGTCGACCGTATTGAGCGTATGATTTCCCGCGTTCTGGTTCCGATGGACGATTCCGAGATGAGCGAGAAGGCCCTCAGATACGCACTCGAAGCGTATCCCGACGCCGAGGTGACAGTCTTACACGTCGTCGGCGAGCCCTCGCCGATGATGGGTCAGGCAGTCCGGCTCGCGCTGGAAGACGACATCCAGAAGACGGCCGAAGAGCTCGCCGAAGCCCTGCTCGATCGTGCCCGCGAGATCGCCGCCGAATACGACGCCGAGATCGAGACCCAGGTCGGCTGGGGGAGTCCGGCGAAAGTGATCGTCTCACGAGCCGAGAGCTTCGATGCGGTTGTCATCGGCAGCCACGGCGGATCGCTGGCCGAGCAACTGTTCGTGGGCAATGTCGCCCAGAAAGTGTTCCGCCGGTCGCCCGTCCCCGTCACGACGGTTCGGTAGCCAGACTCGCTCGGCGGGTGAGCCACCGCGACAGAGTCACTCCGGTACGGACTCGAAATCGACCGCGAACGTGACGGTCCGGTCGTCGGTGCTGACCAGTCGAAGGTCGGCGTAGGCGTCGATGGATCGCTCGGCGAGATAGAGTTTCAGTCCACTGTGACGCGTGACTGGTTCGAACAGCGCCGCCTCGACGTCCGGCGGAAGGGTAGCCGGCGTGGCCGTAAACCGAACGACGAGGTGGCCGTTCTTTCGCTCACATTCGCAATCGATCCGGCCGTCACCCTCGGTGACGCTGGCGAGGGCTTCCAGAAGCAGGGCAACATCCTTCTCGATCGAGTCGCCTGCCAGCACGTCCGGCCCTTCCTCGAACGTGGCGACGGAGACGCCCACATCTAACGCCGTCGTCTGGCTGGCGCGTTCGATCACGGCACACAGGTCAGCGACCGGTGAGATCCCTGCAGTCCCGTTCGCCGGGCCGAGTTGATCGACGTGTTCGGCAACGGTTTCGATGGTCTTGACGCGGTCCTCGATCGTGTCGATGTCATCGCGTACACCGTCAGCGTCCCGCCTGACAGCCCCCTCGTTCACGCTGCGCTGTAGCTCGTCGAGTGCGAAGTTGATGACTGTCACCGAATTGTTGACGTAGTGCCGCAGGACAGTAGTGAGTTCGTTCCAGCGATCGCGTTCGTCCTCCATGGACGCCAGTCGCGATTCGGCCCGTGTCGCCTCCTCGGCACGGGTGAGTGCACGGGCTTCGAAGGCCCCGATCGTCGCGCCGAACAGCGAGCCCATGCCGATCGAGACCTGAACGATGTGCAGGAACTCTTCGAACGTGACCGCGTCCTGTACGAGGGGTTGGGCGACGACGAACACCATAAGCAAGCTCACGGCACCGAGGGCAGTCCAGGCGAGGATGCGCCGATTGCGGGACGGCGAAAACGACTGCTCGGACAGCCAGTACCCGACGTACACCAGTCCGACGCCCGCGCCGCCGGCGACGACGAGGTTGGTCACGATGTGGGCCGTCGGGACGGTATTGATCTCGTGGATGAGAAAGTGAACCACCGCGAAGCTGACCAGACCCGCACCGCCGACCACGAGGACGGTTGCGACCTGTCTCGTCTGCATTACCTCCAGATGTTTCGGCGCAGCCAACAAAAAGACCACTCACGATCGTGTCAACCGACTATGACGCCTCGTCCGGGGTCAGGCCCCACGTGACCCGATCCCAGAGCCGTTCGTACCCGTAGTAGGTCCCGGTCTTGATGACGTTCGCGACGAGGCCGATACTGAGTGCGTCGCTCGTATTGCCCGTGAACAGAAATGCAACGCTACTGGTGATCATCACCATCAGCGTCCGATACAGGAGGGTTTTGACGAGTGCCCGTGACATCCGCTGCTGTGGGGACCGCGTGACGATCCCGCCGGTTACCCGCCCGAGCCAGTCGAAGACACCCATTGGTGATACATCATCGAGCGGTCTCGAACAAAATAGCCGTTGTGCTGAACGGGTTCGCTTCAATAGTGGGCTGGCCGAAGGAATCGGCCACCGTTCGTCCCATGGCGGACGTTGACTGGGAATCGCTACCGCGTTCGTTCGGAGGGGTTCGCCAGCATGCGACCGCCACAGACCTCACAGGCGACCGGGCGGCGATCGCCAGTCGTTTCCCATCCGCATTTCGCACACTGGAACGTGTACGCCGACTCCTCGGCATCGTCGTCAGCTCCCATCGTTTCGACCCGTCTCTCTCGTGGTGGAAATCGATTTCGGAAAATGTTGCTGGATATGTCACGAGGACGACGCCTGGGTCGATGGTCGTGGTGTGGTGAGGAGATCGCCCACGATGCAGCCACCCCTTCATAAACGGCGAAGCACTTCGAGGGAAACGCTATATTGGGTTCGTCCCCTACCCACGCGTATGGATAGCGAGCGTGGAAAGTCGATCACGCCAGCGGGCAAGCAATCGGCCGTCACCGTCGAGGATCACCTCCGGAACGCACTCAACGCGACCGAGGACGAAACCGTGGAGTACCACATCCACACCGCCCTGGAGATGCTGACTGGCGATTGAGCGAGGGAGTGGATCGGTGTTTGGAGGGGGCTCGAGGGTGAGTGCTGGTCGTCGGTAGTGGGCTGTGCGCCGACTGGATCAGTGTCTCCCTTCGTTCCTCCCTTGTCCATGAGCCTGCGCGGGCGGCCGGGCTTTCGTGCTGTTTCCGTCGCTCGTCGGCTGCCTGGGATATCACTGCGCACGGCTTTCAGGTACTGCCTCCGGCGTTGCGCGCCGTCGGCCCGCTCGCTCTCGGGACCACACATCGATGATCTGCGGGTCATCTTCTCGATCGATCACGGGCAACTCGTCACCATCCTGAGCAGCGTCCTCGATAGCTTCGAGGTTGCGCGGTTGTGAACCGATCGACCCACTCGGTATGTCCTAGACGGCATACGCACCGAGGTAGTCGATCAGACACCGATACGACGTTTCTTCGGGCAACGTCGAGCATACGCGCGAGCGAAGCGAGCGCGTTTCACTGCGAGCGAGCCGAAGGCTCGCGAGCAGATGTTTTTGGTCCAGCTTTTTGCAAGGAGGGTGCCGACAGGCACCCCTCCGCAGTAAAAAGGTGGTTGTAGTGGGGCCGCCGAGATTCGAACTCGGGTCCGACGCACCCCATGCGCCGAGGATACCGCTACCCTACGGTCCCGTGATTCGAAGAATGACTGAGCCGGAGTTAAGGCCTTCGTTTCGTCGTGGGCCTAGACCAACACGCGTTCCAGTTCGACAACGGTCCCCTCGTCGGCGTCCGGGTCCCCCGCGAGGGTCCCCAGACACACCGCTGCGCCGTTGGGAATGTAGCAGGCGACGAGCGGTTCGGCGGCGGGATCGAGGTCGTCGTCGGCGTCGATGACGCCCGGCGCGTAGATGGGTGCGCCCTCCGCCACGGATTCCGCCGCGCTCGGGGCAATCGTGACCGACGGGAGGTCGACCAGCGCGCGTTCGGCGGGCTGGACCACCTCCCGTAGCGGGTCGGGGTCGTCGTCCTCGCGCCACCACGCCAGGGCGTCGACGAAGTCGTGCATCGTGACCAGATCAGCATCGTCGAAGGGATCGGTCGCCGCTCGGCGGAGGTCGCCCATGTGCGCGCCGGTACCGAGCGCCAGCCCCATGTCGTGACAGAGCTTGCGGATGTAGGTCCCACTCTCACACCGGATCGAGAGCAGCGCGCGGCGATCCTCGGCTTCGAGAACGTCCAGGCGGTGGATCTCCCGGGAGCGCAGCCGGCGGACGACGGCGCTCTTCTTCGGCGGCTTCTGGTAGATCTCGCCCTCGAACTCGTCGGCGACGGCCTCCAGGGTGGAGGGGTCAGCCAGGCGTTCGTGGAGCTCGAGGACGGCGACGTACTCCTTGTCGCTGTCGTCGAAGACCTGGGCCATCCGGGTGGCGTCGCCCAGCAGCATGGGGAGACAGCCGGTGACTTTTGGGTCAAGCGTCCCGGCATGGGCCGCCCGTTCGACGGTCGCGAGGTCACGCACCCAGGCGGCGACCTGGTGGGCCGAGGGGCCCGGCGGTTTGTCGAGATTCAAGACGCCGAATGAGAGGAGTTCGGCCGGCGATCGGTCCTCGGGGGGCCCACGGAGTGCCATGTTAGAAGTCGTACTCGACGCCCTGGATGGGGGCTTTGCCCTCGTCGCCGTTCTGGTCGTAGGACTCGACAGCGTGGAGGACGACGCTCAACATGCCCTGGGGGCTCCAGCGGGCGGTGTTGATCGCCAGGTCGTAGATCGAGAGGTCCTCGATGTCGATGTCGTAATACTCCCGATAGCGATGGGCTTCGCTCTCGGCACGTTCCCTGGTCTCGGTGCGGGCCTGTTCGACGGGCTTGTTCTCCCGTTGGGAAATCCGTTCGGCCCGGACGGAAAGCGGGGCGTCGAGCCAGAGCTTGAGATCGGCGTGATCGCCGGCCATCCAGCCCGCCAGTCGGGATTCGAGGACGAGGTCGTCCCGGTCGCGGGCGACGTCACGGAGTCGTCGGTCGAGATCACGGTCGATCTCGTCGTCCTCCTCGGCCTGCTTGTTGAGCTCCAGGGGCGTCATCCCGCGTTCGTCGGCGAGCGAGCGAAAGATGTCGCCGCCGCTGACGTGATCGTAATCCAGTGCGTCAGCGAGGCTCGCCGCAAGCGTGCTCTTGCCGCTCCCGGCCGGTCCGGAGACGGTGATCAACATACCTGACGTGAGGTGCTGACGCTAAAAGAGGTTGCGTCTCGTGGGCGGCGCGGTCCGCGGACGGCACCGAAAAACGGCCCGGCAGTCACGTCGGCGTCGTCTGGACGTTCAGCGCCTTGCGGATGATCTGGGTGAAGCTGAGCGAGCAGATGAAATACCAGAACAACCAGGCCGGCCACGGGCCGAGCGTTCCGGCACCCCACCGCGAGATCTCGCCGAAGAACGGCATGATGATGACGAACTCGCCGCTCGCCAGGTTCGGGACCCGCCAGTACATCCACAGGAAGACCGGGATCGTCAGCAGCATGATCCAGACCATCGGGCGGAACTGCTTGGTGAACGCCCCAAGCTGGTCGCCCATCATCTCCATCTGTTCTTGCTGGATGCGATCGAGTTCCTCCTGATCGTCACGCTCTTTGGCAGCCTTCCGCCGCTCTTTGAGCTCTTCCATCTTCTCCTGGTGCTGGCTCATCCCGCTCATGTCCATGAGATTGTCCTGCAAGAGCGTCGACCACAGTCCGGTGAGCGTCGCCAGCACAAGGATGACGACATAAAACGGCAACAATGCTTCCAGCGGGCCGAGGATGAGATCAAGCGTCTCGCCGACGACGTTCCGAACTGACGTCATCGAGTAGCCCAGAAACAGCGCGATGACACCGACACCGGCGAGTTTGTCCCAGGTCGACCAGCCGTCGTCGTCATCTTCGGCGTCGGGATCAGCCTCCTCGAGCGCGTCGTGAACGCCGTCGGGATCGTCGATGACGAACCCGTCGCCGTCGGCGTCGACGAGCAGTCCGGTCTCGATGAGGCGACCCCACTGGCCACTACTCAACTCGTCGCTGACGTCACCCCACGCGACGGTTCCCTGCTCTTCGGCCGTTTGGAGCACCGTCTGGATCGCCGTCTCCATGCTGGCGTCCTCGGCCACGAGCCGATCTATCTTCTCGCCTGTCCGTGGCATTATAGAGCCTCTTGTGACTGGGGATAAATCAACTTTGTAGTTCGTCTTCGACGGCGTCTTTGAGATCGGCCCAGACAGCATCGAGGGACTGTTCGCCGTCGATCTCGACGAACGCCTCGCGGTCGCTGTAGTACTCGATGACGGGTTCGGTGTTCTCGGCGAAGACGTCCAGGCGGTTCCGGACTGCCTCCTCCTGGTCGTCCTCACGCTGGATCAATTCGCCACCACACTCGTCACAGACTCCGTCTGCATCTGGCTGGTCGAACTCGACGTGGTAGTTCTCGCCACAGTCCGAACAGACCCGCCGGCCGGTCAATCGATCGACGAGTTCCTCCTCGCCAACCGACAGTGAGGCGATCACGTCCAGATCGGTCATCGTTTCGAGTTCCTCGGCCTGCTCGAGGTTGCGGGGATACCCGTCCAGCACGAACCCGTCGGCGCTGGTCAACGCTTCCTCGACGATAGCGGTGACGACCTCGTCGGGGACGAGCTCGCCCCGGTCCATGTACTCGCCGGGCGTGTCGTACTCCAGGCCGAGATCGGAGATATCCATCCCCTTGTTCGATCGGAGTGCGTCGCCTGTCGTGACGTGTTCGATGCCGAACTCGGAGACGAGATTCGAACTCTGCGTGCCCTTGCCTGCGCCTGGTGGACCCAGAAGCAAAATCTTCGGATTGCGCATGTGGCCGGGTTGGCAACGGGTGGTTAACTAAGTGACGTTCTCGGCGTCGAGTCGACGGTTCCTCACTCGCCAATTATTCGCTCTCGAGTTCGTTGACGGTCACGTTCTCGAACCGGGCTTCGGCAGTCAGATCGTCTGTGTGGCTACAGACGGCAAGCCCAACGTGGTATGGCGGCTGAAGTTCGATCGGTAACTGTTCGAGCGGTTGCCACTCCTCGCCGTCCGTCGAAAACGACAGCGTCACGCCACGCTCGTCGACGACGAGTTGGTACCACTGGAACGCGTCGTAGGGCTCTTCGTACTGCGTACTCTCCGCATTGCCACCAGTCCGGGTTCGCCAGAGCACTTCACTGCCGTAGTCCCGGGTCGCACCGATCAGTGCAAGGGCGTCGTCGTCGCCAAGTCCGTCCCGGACCATCAGCCCGGCCTTACTGTACTCGTGGACGCCCTCGAGTTCGCTCAGACGTCCCTGGATACGAACGGGCTCTGACGTCGTCGCGTAGACGAAGTGGAACTCATCGATATCCTGCCAGATGTCCCGGCCGTCGCCGACAACCGTCCAGACGTCGGTATCCGGGTCGTAGCTGGCTTCCCCGGGAACGGAGACGGTACCGATGTCCTCGTTTGTCGAGAGGGAGATCGGATCGCCCGGCGTAGTGGTCGACGGTTCGACGACGGGACACTCGGTGATCTCGAAGCGAGCACCGCCGGCTTCACTTTCAGTCACGTCCATTTCCCACCCTTGCTGTGAGACGGTTTCACTGACGATCGTGAGGCCGGTTCCACTACCCTCTTCAGCAGTTGTATACCCTTCATCGAAGATCTGATCGCGCTCCTCCGGCGGGATTCCGGGACCGTCGTCGGCCACGAAAAAGCCACGGTCCATCGTCCCGACACGGACAGTCACGTCAGGGCCGGCGTGATCGACGGCGTTTTTCAGCAGGTTCTCGATCAGTGGGCGAACCGTCTCCGTTTCGGCGACGATCTCGGTCTCCTCGGGCATATCGATTTCGAGCGTCGCCGACTCTGTGCTGTCGAGTTGCCAGACGTTCTCGACCAGCGACGGGAGTTCAGTCGTCGAGACGCCGATATCGAGCGCGTCGAGAACCTCCTCGGAAAATGAAGTGGCGTCCTGATCTCCCTTCGAGAGGGAACTCAGATCCTCGATGATCTCGCCGACGCGGTCAGTCGCGCGCTCGATCCGATCGAGGGCGTCAGTGTCCCCGTCACGAGCGCGCTCGAGGGCACCGACGATCACCTGCAACGGCGTCCGAAGGTCGTGTGAAACGTAACTCGCGAACTTGTCGAAGCGACGGCGCTCCTCCTCGAATCGCTTTTTGTACTGCATCCGTTTGGAGACGTCTTTGGCATACCCGACCACACCGATGACCTCCCCATTCCGACGCCAGGGAATCTTCGTCGCCTCCGACCAGTGGTCTCCGCCCGCGCCGCTGAAGCGCTCGATATTGTCACGGATCGGTTCGCCCGTCTCGACGACACGGAGATCGTTAGCGAGTGCCTCCTCGGAGATCTCCTGCTGGTTGAATATCTCCGGATCAGTCTTGCCCCTGACTTCCGCGGGGTTGGCCGTGTAGGGCACGTCAGCAAAGCGGACGTACCGACCGCGGTCGTCCTTGGCAAACATCGACATCTTCCCTTCAGCGAGCAACGTTTCGAGAATACTGCTATCTGCCGCTTCGTTTCGCCGCCGCTCGTAGGTCGACAGTGCGTCCTCGACAGTCTTCCGAAGGACAGCGTCACCGGCATCGCTCGGCACCAACCGACAAGCCGAACGTTGGCTGACCGCCACGGCGGTCGATTCATCGGGTTCCGTCTGCACCACGACCGGCACGTTCTCGTCGACGGCTCTGACATGCTCGTATACGTCGACGAACGTTGCATCGGCATCGAAAACCAGTACACACCCGATATCGTCACGAGCTTCGAGGGTCGACCCGACGTTGATATCGTCGACCTCGATGACGTCCTCGGCAGCAGAATCAGCAAGCGCTGATCGAACAGCCTCGAGATTCGCAGGGGATCCGCCGACGGCAAGCACCGTCGTTGGATCTGTAAGGAGACAACTCATCCAGTCTTGACCCGATAGTACGCGATGCAGGTAAATAATACCCCGGGCTCTTTCGGACGCGCTGCCGGTTTTGTGGGGTTCTATTGCACAAATCGAAATTACTTCTGGGTCTGTAGGTAACGGAGGGGAGCCACGACAGACGAAGGAATCGCTTAACCACATACACGATCAAAGGGAAGTCGATGAGCGAGTTACTCGTGCGGGCCGCCCGCGGCGAGCGCACCGAGCGACCGCCGGTGTGGTTGATGCGCCAGGCCGGCCGGCACCTCCCGGAGTATCGCGAGCTTCGCGAGGAGTACGACTTCCTCGAGGCCGTCACCACGCCGGAGATCGCCGCCGAGATCACACTCCAGCCCTGGGACCGCTACCGCCCGGACGGCGTCGTGATGTTCTCGGACATCCTCACGATCCTCGAACCACTCGGATTCGACTATCACATCGAATCCGGAACCGGCCCCGTCGTCGAATCCCCGATCGCTGACCCGGGAGACGTCCCCCAGGCGTACGCCCCGATCCAGGAGTCCCTCGATTACGTCGGCGAATTGCTCGATCGACTCGACACCCAGGTTGGCGAGGAAACCGGAATCATCGGCTTTGCCGGCGGCCCCTTCACCCTGGCCTCCTACGCTGTCGCCGGCCGGCCGACCCGGAATCACTATCCGCTCCGGCAGTTCAAGGCCCGACACCCCGAGGCTTTCGCGGACCTCCTCTCGATCGTTGCCGATGCCGTCCGGGAGTTCCTGTCGTATCAGGTCGACCACGGTGCGGACGTCGTCCAGCTGTTCGACACCTATGCGGGCGTGTTGCCACCGGCTGCCTATCGCGAGTTCATCCAACCGCTCCACCGCGAGATACTGACAGACATCGATGTCCCGACGATTCTCTTCGTCCGGAACATGGGTGGCCGCCTCGACCAGCTGGCGGCGACGGGCGCGGATGTGGTCAGTCTCGACTGGACGGTCGAGATGGACACGGCCCGCGAACAGTTGGGAGATCGTCCTGTTCAGGGAAACCTCGATCCGTCCGTCCTCTTCGCCGGTCCGGAAACCGTCCGCGAGCGAACGCGTGAGGTGATCGAAGCGGCCGGGGATCAGGGCCACATTCTCAATCTCGGTCACGGCGTCCACCAGGACACACCGATCGAGAGCGTCGAGGCGTTCGTCGAAACGGCCAAGTCGATCGAGCGGTGATCCTGTCAGCGTTCACTCAATGGGTGCGTTCAGACACATCGTCCCCGGTTCGTCCCGACACTCACACTGCCGGAACTGGTAGACTGCGGGGTCGAAATCGGCGATAAATGGCTCGACGAGGTCTTCCAGCACGCCGACGAACCGTTCGTCGTCGTGGGGGATCGGCACGCGGTGGAACTCCAGGCCCGCCTCCTCGGCTTCCTCGTGGAGTTCGACGTCGAGTTCCGAGAGCGTCTCGCTCTGTTCGTGCATGAAGCTGATCGGCTCGACGACGACCCGCTCGGCGTCGACTGTCTCGATGACCTCTTCGATTTCGGGTTCGGTCCACGGGATGCCCCGGTTCTCGTGGTTCTGATAGCCGAGTTCGTACTCGTCGATCCCGAGCAGCCCCGCGACGGTCTCGACGTATTCGGTGACGTAGATGTCGTACCGGCTGCCCTCTTCGAGATAGTGCTGTGGCGTGCCGTGGGCCGAGAACACGAGGGCCGTGTCGGGATCACTCAGGTCGACGCCCCGCTTCTCGGCGAACGCCTGGATCGCGTCGGCCCGCAGGCGTGGATAGTCGGGATGGCGATGCCAGCCCGACAGTTCCTGGAGCGCGTCGAAGTCGCGCTCGTCGGCGGCCGCACGGAGTTCCTCGAGAGAGTCGACGGTCGTCGAGGGGCCACACAGCGGATAGATCGGGAGCCCGATGATCCGGTCGTGGCCGTCGGCGATGGCCGCATCGAGTGCCTCGTCGATGAACGGCTCGGTGAACTGCATCCCGATGTAGGTCTCGACATCCCGACCACGCTCGCGGAGTCGATCCTCCAGGGCTTGGGCCTGCTTGCGGGCCTGTTTGTTCAGCGGCGACCCGCCGATGGCCTCGTACTCCTCGATCAGCGGGCCGGCCCGGCGCTCGGCGAGTTCGCGGGACCGTTCGCGCGCCTCGGCCTCGGTCGTGTCGCCCTCGATCTCGCGGTTGTTGAAGAAGATGCGTTCGAGATACGAGACGACAGCCTCGCGTTCCGGCGTCGCTGGTTCGCCGAAGTTCAACAGCAGGATTCCGGTCGACATGATCCGTCCTAAGCGCTGGATCGGAAAAGAGGTTTGCCTGCCGGCGGATCGATCGAGTGATTGTCCGACCAGCTGTGACGCTGAGGACATCAAACCGAGAGAGAAGACGGAACCGTCCCGCAAAGAAATCGTTTGCCGAGAAGATTATCCGAACATCTGGCGCATCATGGGGTGCATCTCCATGAGTTGCTCCTCGGCGATCTCCTCGTAGAGCTTGTAGGTGATACTCACCGTCAGCAGCAGGCCCGTCCCGGTAACGCCACCAACGGTACCCAGCATGTTTGCCATGACGGCGAGTAGGCCGACCAGGGCCCCGCCGATGACCGTCACCTGTGGGATGTAGCGGCCGAGCACCTTCTCGAGGACGCCGGGACTCTGGCGGAACCCGGGGATCTGCATCCCGGAGTTCTGGATCTGCTGGGCCGTGGCTTCAGGCCCCATGTCGGTGGTTTCGACCCAGAAGACGGCGAAGATCGCGCCGCCGATGATCATGAACGTCAAGTCGACACCGACCCGGATCATGATCTGCCAGACGTCCTGGGTGATCTGCCCCCCGAAGACGAACCACGCCCATTCCTGGGGACTCTGGATCGGTGCGAGGTAGTAAAACAATCCGCTCACCGCCTGCCCGTTGTCGTTGTAAGCTCCTAGCCAGGCAGGCAACCCGCCAAGCTGGGAGTTGAGCAGTCGGCCCATGAACTGGATGTTCATCTGCAATGCCCGGACGAGGATCATCGGCAGGACGCTCGCGTAGATGAGCTTCACCGGGAAGCGACCCCGTGCACCCTTCACTCGAGCGTGGCTGAGTGGGATCTCGACGCGAACGGACTCGGCGTAGACGACGATCACGAAGATCGAGACCGTCGTGAGAATCGCAATGAGCCCGATGTAGTTCTGTCCACTCGTATGGAACAGCAGTTGACCCATCCCTCGAGCTGTCAGCGGTGACGGAATGTCGACGATCCCGAAGACAGCACCGATCCAGTAGGGGATGAAGCCCCAGTTCCCGGCGATCTGTGGGATGCTGATGAGGCCGCCGACGAGACTCTGACTGACGCCGGCGACGATGAACAGGCCGATCCCGCTACCGACGCCCCACTTGCTGATTACCTCGTCCATGTAGAGAATGAGGACACCGCCGACGAAGATCTGGGCGAACATGAGCCACTTTACCGCCCCAGTGGGCAGGCCCATCACGGATTCGGCCGGCAGGAAGTCCGCGGCGAACACCATCGGAAAACCCGTCAGCACGATCATCACGAGCACCAGCACCTTCTGGAGGCCCTGATAGAGGATCTGATCCCGCGGGTTGTTCTGGGTATCAAGCCCGAGCAGGTCGGCCCCACCGAGCAACTGCAGGACGATGCTCGCCGTGACGATCGGTCCGATCCCCAGCTGCATGATCGATCCCTGCTGGGACGCGAGGATCGACGAGAACCGACCGAACGCGTTCGAGCCACCGGTGCCGAGTCCATAGACGTTGATGTTTCTCAGGAAGAAAAACAGGACCAGCACGCCGGCGGTCCAGCCCAGCTTGCGCTTGAAGGGGACGTGGCCCTCGGGGCGGGCGACCGACGGCATCCGCGTGAGTAGTGGTTCGGCGGTATCCTTCCAGCTCATTCTTATGCTGTGTCGGTGTCGGCGTCGTCTTTATCCTGTCGCTGTTCGCCGCGGTCGCTCAGCTCCGTGGTGCCGCCCGCGGCTTCGATCTTCTCGCGAGCCCCATCGGAGAAGGCGTCGGCGACGATGGTCAACTCGTTGCGGACCTGCCCGCCACCGAGCACCTTCACGACGTCGACCTCGTGGCCGTCCTCGACGACGTCACGGGCGTCGATCTCGTAGCCGCCGTCGGTCTGCTCGGCGACCCCGTCGGCAGCCAGCAAGGCCGCATCCTCGTCGAGCGTCTTGACCTCGACTGTCGCGACGTCGTCCTGAGCTTTCTCCGGTCGCGTGAACCCGCTCTTGCCGATCGGCGGGTGGTTGTGCATCTCGTGTTTGTCACGGCCGGCGTCACCGCGACCGCCGCGGTGACCGGCACCGCGTCGGTTCTTGTGCGTGCCACCGCCGTGCGTGCGCGAACCGCGCTGGCGTTTGCTCTTGTCAGTCATTATCGCATCGCCTCCAGCAGTGCGTCGATCTCCGCAGTCGAGTGATCGCCGAGCTGGCCCCCCTCTTTGGCGGGGTGTTTGATGCCGTCGTGCCCTTTCCGGGGCGGATGCAGACGTAGCGTCGGCGAGAGACCGGCGTCCTGCAGCGTCGTCTCCTCGTCTACGAGCGCCTCGGCAAGACCCGAGATATCGTCGTAGTTGGTGTTCCAGCCGACCCAATCGTCGTCTACGTCTTCTCCGCCCTCGGCGGGCTCGGCCCGGCTTTCGAGGAGCAATTCGACCGTCTCCACGGACGGTTCGCCGTGGGCGACCACGTCGTGGACCTTCGTGATCATGCCCCGGTAGGCGTCCGTCTCGGGGACGAGCGTCGCGTGGTTGACGCGGCCGAGGTTGAGCATCATCAGGGTGTCGACGACGTCGCCGCTGACGTCGACCTCGCCGCGAAGTTGCACGAGTGCTTCCATCACTCGATCACCTCGCGCTCCTCGAATGCCCGCTCGGGTACCCGCGCCTCGGCCGTGCTCCGCAGGGCGTTGAACGTCGCCTTCGCGAAGTTGACGGTCGTGCGCGTGTTTCCGCTCGATCGCGTCCAGATGTCTTCGATCCCGGCGAGTTCGAGGACGTGCCGGACGGTCTCTCCGCCGGCGAGTCCGAGCCCGCGCGGTGCGGGCTGGAGTTCGACCTCGACGCTGCCGGCCTTGCCCGTGGTGCGGAGCGCGACCGTGTGGGGTCGCCCGCAGCCACACTCCCACGAGCCACACCCGCGGGAGATGTCGATCATGTTGAGCTTGGCGACCTCGATGGCCTTCTGGATCGCGCCGCCGACCTGATCGTCACGCCCCTCGGCGTAGCCGACCAGGCCGTCGCGGTTGCCCACGACGACGACACACCGGAACTTCACCCGGCGGCCAGAGTCGGTCATGCGCTGGACCATGTTGATGTCCAGTACTTCGTCTTCGAGCCCGGGGACGAGCTGGTCGACGATCTCCGGTTCCTTCAGTGGCAGCCCGGCGTTCAGCGCGTCGCCCATCGAGTCGATCTCGCCGTCGGCGACCTGCCGGCCGAGCCGCGTTCGTGGTTCCCATCCGTCGCTCATAGTTCGATGTCACCTTCGAGTAACTGCTCTCGCAACTCGGTGAAGTGTGCGGGCAGTTCTGTCGCGTCGAAATCCCCGCTGTAGAGGTCCTCGTCGAGGCCCTCGGCGTACTCGGCGATGTGTTCGCCACTGGTCCGTTCCCAGTCGGCGAGCACGTCGTCGTTGTGGGGGATCTCCAGGCCCGCGTCGATCGCGCCCTCCTGGATCGCGAATACTTTACTTCCTGGCGTCGGCGTGTTGAGTCCGATATCCAGCACGGCCTCTTCGAAGCCGTCCTCGATCGCACGACGCCCGGCGAGCAGTCCGGTGAGGTACGCGGCGGGCAGGTTGCCCGTCGGTGCCTCCCAGCCGTACTCGGCGAGGTCGTTCGACTCGGCGGCTGCAACTGTCTCGTCGCCGTTCGGCCCGGTCGTCACCAGCTGCGCCCTGGCCTGGCTGTTCGAGAGCCGCGCCACGAGGCGGGGCTTGCCGGATTTCAGCAGGCGCAACCGCTGATGGTAGTCCGTCCGGGATTCGCGGCGCCGACGCATCGGCACCTTGTATCGTGGTCCTGTCGCCATTCACTGATCACCGTATTGGTCGTCGATATACCGATTCAGGTCACCGACGTCGTCGAATTCGCCGCCGCTGGCCTGATCGTACAGTTCGCGATACTCCGAGGCCGACAACTCGTCACCGCGGAGTTCACGCAGGCGTTCGCGCTGTGCACGGATGCGCGAGGCCCAGTCGTCCTTCTCGTTCTGTCGGGCACCCGCCGAGCCCTTCCGGGACCCGTGTCCCTTCTGGTGGCCGTAGGCGCGTTTCTGCTGGCGCTCTCTGGCCTGGCTACGGGAGTTGCCCTGCGTTTCCTGCTCTCGGACGATACCCTGATCGATCAAATCGCGAACGTCCTCGCGCGTGATCGCGTCAGCAATTTCGCCCTGGGCGTCGGGATCGAACCAGACGCGGTTCTTCCCGATATCGAGCACGTCGGCCGCAAGTCGCTTCTGTGCGCTCAGATCAGTCATCGTTCACCTCGACTTCGACGTAGGTGGGGTTGAGGACACGAATGCCCTCGCTCTCGGCTCGTTCCTCGATGCGCTCGCGTTTGCGCGCACCGACTTTCGAGGCGATCCGCACTGCCTGACTGTCGCCATCCACGCCCTCGAGGTCATCGAGATTGTGGACGCGAACTTCCTCGAAACCGGAGGGGTGGAGCCCGCGAATCGCGTTCGGGGTCCGAAATCCGGCCTCGACGGTGTCGCCCTTGCCCTTGATGCCGCGGCGCTGCTTCGAGAGACCGCCCCGCGGGCGTCGCCAGGACGTCGAAACGCGCTTTTTCTTGTGGTGGTCCTGCCGATTGAACTGCGGTTTGCCCTCGCGTCGACGCTGGACGAGCAAGCGTGCTTCCTCGTCGGAGAGTTCGGGCGTCTTCTCGGCGTGACCGCGTGCCTGCAGTTCCGTCTCGGCTGCTTCTTCGGCTTCGGCTTCCCCACCGACTTCCTCGACCTCGGCCGTCTCGGCTTCCGAGACATCGAGTTCGCCGACGTCAGCCTGAATCCGGGCGGCGAGTGCGTTACCGATGCCCTCGACCTCGGTCAGATCGGACTGCTCGGCGCGAGCGACGTCTTCGACCGTCTCGAAGCCGGCCTCGCGAAGGTTCTCGGCGGTGCCTTCGCCGACACCGCTGATGTCAGTCAGGTCGTCGTAGGCCGCGGCGTCGTCCTCCTCTGGCTCCGCATCGGCCTCGTCGGCCGCGTCGTCGGACGCGTCAGCATCCGAATCAGCGGTCGATTCCTCGCTCTCTTCGATTTCGGCCTCGGCGTCCTCGTCGACCTCGACGTCGCCGACGTCAGCCTTGATACGGGCGGCCAGCGCGTTGCCGATGCCCGTCACCTCAGTCAGGGCGTCCTCGTCGGCTTCACGCAGGTCGTCGATCGTCTCGAAGCCACTCTCCCGCAGGGCTCCGGCCGTCTCCTCGCCGATACCGCTGACATCAGTCAGTTCCGTTGGTTCCTCGTCGGCCATCAGGCCTCACCTCGATTCGGCTTTTCCGTGATGTAGACGCCGTCCTGGAACACCCGGACGTCCTTGCCCGGGACACGGGTGAGCTGCTCGATGTCGGCCGCCGTCTGGCCGACATCCTCGATACTGGGGCCACGCAACGTGAGCCGTTCCTCGTCGATCTCGACCTCGGTGTCCCCGTGGATCGGGGTCGTCCGCGGCGCTCGCTCGCCGAGGAAGTTCTCGATGACGATCTCGCTATCCTCGGCGCGCACCTGCATCGGGAAGTGAGAGTAGAAGACTTCCATCTCGTACTCCCAGCCCTCGGTGACGCCGTGGAACATGTTCCGCACGTGGCTCTCGAAGGTCCCGATCGTCGACATCGTCTTCGCATCGCCCTCGTCGGACTCGATGACGACGGCGTCGTCGGTCACCTCGACGGTGATGTCCGGATACCACAACCGGCGCGTGACGCTGCCTTCGGGTCCTTCGACGGTGAGCTCGAGATGGTCCATCTCGGCGCTCGCGTCTTCCGGTAGCTGTAGTTCTGTTCGTGGCATTGTCAGTAGACGTACGCGATCACCTGGCCACCGACACCCGCCTCGCGGGCCTCGTAGTGGCTCATGATGCCGTGGCTGGTCGTGACGACGAGCGTCCCGTAGTCACGGGCGGGGAGGAATCGCTTCTCCCACTGCTCGAACTCGTCGGCTCCCACTGAATAGCGGGGCTTGACCGAGCCACATTCGTTGATCGCACCGCTCAATTCGACCTCGAACCGTCCGGCCTTGCCGTCTTCAACGCGCTCGAAGCCGTCGATGTAGCCGCGATCGTACAGTACTTCGAGGACGCTGCCGGTCTCGTTCGAGGCGGGCTCGACTGTGTGTGTCAGCTGTCCGACGCTCTCGGCGTTATCGAGCCCCGAGAGCGCGGCGCTGAGTGGATCGTTACCCGTCATGTTATCGATACTTCCTGAATCCCATGTCGCGGGAGATCTCCCGGAAACACTGCCGGCAGAGCCAGATGTCGTACTTGCCGACCAGGCCCTGCTCGCGACCGCACCGCTGGCAGGTTTCGAGCGCGCCGGTCCGCTTTGCGGCTTGCTCGCCGGTTGCCTCCCGACCTGCGTCGTTGTCTGTCTCGCTCTCGCTCATTGGCTCACCTCCACGTCGAATGTCGACTCGACGAACGCGATGGCGTCCTGCGGGTCGAGCCGATGGTTCGAGGGGATCGGCCGGGACGCCTTATCGCGCTTTGCCACGCGATAGCCTGGCCGCGTCAGGTTCACCGTCACGTCCAACCCGTAGATCCCGATCGTGGGGTCGTACTCCTGGCTGGGGAAGTCGGTGTGTTCCTCGACGCCGAAGCTGAAGTTGCCGGTCTCGTCGAACTGCGCGGCGTCGAGGTCGGTGAACGCCAGGGCCGTCTCGATGAACTCCTCGGCGGCTTCGTCGCGAAGCGTGACCTTCGTCCCGACCGGGTCGCCCTGGCGGATGTCGAACTCGCCGACCGTCGCCTTCGCGGTCGTCCGCACCGGCTGTTGGCCGACGATCTCCTCGAGGATCTCCTCGGCGTCAGCGAGTTCCTGGCCACCCTGTCCGATTCCCATGTGGACGACGACCTTCTCGACGGACGGCTCGCGCATGTCGTGGAAGTCAGCGTCACGACTCTCGGAGCTCATTCGTCGTCACCTCCGTCAGCCTCGTCGTCGTCTCCGTCGGCTTCCTCGGCCTCGGCGTCTGCATCAGCCTCGTCGGCTTCCGCGTCTTCGTCGTCTGCGTCAGCGTCGGCCGCGTCGTCGGCGTCGGCCTCAGCCTCGTCGTCCGCTTCCACGCCCTCATCGTCCTCGACGAAGTTCTCGTCGATAACGACGACGTACTCCTCGATCGTCTCGATGATCGAGCCGTCCTCGCGGTCGATGCGGACGTTGTTCTCGGCGCTGCCGGGCGTGACCTGGATCTCCTCGATCGTCCCGATCTCGCCGGCGTGCTGACCGTCGACGGCCGTTACGAGTGCGCCCTCCTCGTACTCGAAGTGGGCGACGATCTCCTCGCTGTCGTTCTCGACGACGACCGAGTCGTTGCCCTCGTAGGGCGCGTCCTCGGAGACCAGCAGCGTCTCGCCGTCGTGCAGCGTGAGCTGCAGGTCGCCGCCGGGGACGAACTGTTTGCCGACGATCTTCCCCAGCTTTGACTGGGCCGAATCCTCGTCGATCGGCGTCAGCGCGAGTCGACCGCCCTCTCCGGGGAACACGCGGTAGAACTCCTCGCGCTCCGTGAAGGCGAGGATGTCGAACATCCCCACCGGGCGGGTCTCGTCGCTTTCGGGGTCGCCGTTGATCAGCACCTGGTCCTGATCGAGCGCGAAGCGGGCCTCCTTGCGGCTGTCGACGTACCCCAGCACGTCCCGAAGGACGATCAGCAGGGGCACGCCCGCCTCGCCGTGGGGGCCGGCGTCGGCCTTTACGGTGAAGGTCTCGGTCTTGCGCTCGATCGGCCAGCTGTTCGGTACCGAGAGTCGTTTCTGGTGGTTACTCATGCGCTATCCTCCGATTCGAGTCGTTGCTCGCGCACGTCATCAGAGAGGTCGAGGTCGATCACGCGGACGTTGCTCGCCTCGAGTCGCCGGGGCACTTCCTCGCCGTCGGCAGTCTCGAGCGTGACATCCTCGACGCTGATCGTCGCGTCCCGGAGATCCACGTCGAGCACTTCGCCTTCCTCGCCGGCGAAGTCCCCGCGCATAACCTCGACCGTATCGCCCGCGTTGACCCGGACGCGGCGCTGTCCGTACTCCTCGCGGAGGTCCTCGGTCAGCGTCGCGTGCACCTGGTCGTGTCGCTCGTGCAACGGGGCGCGTTCGGTCTGATTGCGCTGTTTGGTTGGTTGTTCACTCATGTCTAGACGATCATCGTTGCTGCCGAGGCGATGGAGCCGAAGCGTTCGGCCACCTCGCGGGCGATCGGCCCGCGGAGTTCGGTGCCCCGGGGATCCTCGTTCTCGTCGACGATGACGGCCGCGTTGTCCTCGAACTTCACGCGCGTGCCGTCGGGTCGACGGATCGGCTTGCGCTGGCGGACGACGACCGCCTCCAGCACCTGCCGTCGCATCTCCGGGGTGCCCTTGGTCACCGAAACGGTGATCTTGTCGCCCAGGCCCGCCTTCGGATGGCGGTTCTTCGTGCCGGAATACCCGGCGACGCTGATCACCTTGAGTTCACGTGCGCCGGAGTTGTCGGCACACGTGACCAGCGAGCCCTTCTCGAGGCCCTGGGTGACGTCGGCGTTGAGGGCTTCCATCAGTCCGCACCTCCGTGTTTCGCGACCACTGCGTGGGATTTCGTCTTCGACAGTGGTCGGGTCTCTGCGATCGTGACCGTGTCGCCTTCCTCGACGTCCATGCACGGGGGTGCATGGGCCGGAATCCGGCTCCGCCGTTTCATGAGGCGGTCGTATTTCGGGACGGTTACGTCGTACTCTCGCTCGACGACGACGGTCTTCTGCATGTCGGTGGACGCGACTGTGCCTTCGAGCGTCTGCCCACGCACCGAAAGGGTGCCGTGGAACGGGCAGTTCTCGTCATCACAGGTCACGTCCGGTTGCTGTACGTTCAGTCCTAGCGCCATGTTGAGTCACCTCTGCGTTCGGTCCGTCTGGCCGGCGGGGCCACGAGTCGGTTGCCGTCGACGGTGACGACCAGCTCGCCGTCCGTGGCGGCCGGATCGTCACTCGACAGCGTGAACTCGACGGTCGCCGTCGCCTTCGGGACCTGCCACGTCCGACCCCCTCGCTCGATCGACAGCGTCTTGGCCGTCTCGTTGACGACCGTCCCGTCGATTCCGACGAGGTCCGCGTTGGTCGCGGCGCTCACGCGGGCAGGTAGCCCGATGAGTTCGTGCCGCGCGAGGGTGTCGGGGGTGAGTGGCATCGTTATTCGTTCGCCGCGTCCTCGGCTTCGATCGTCTTGATCCGCGCGATCGCCTTCCGGATCTCCTTGATCCGCCCGGGGTTCTCCGGGGCACCACCCGTCGCCTGGACGGCACGGGCGTTCAGCAGTTCCGTCTGGAGATCCTCGAGTTCGCTCTCGCGTTCGGCGGCGGTCATGTCGCGGATCTCTTCGGGATGGAGGATGGTCATTCGGCCTCACCCTCCTCGTCCGCGTCAGCGTCGGCCGTCGCGTCTCCGTCGTCCGCGTCAGCTTCTTCGTCATCCATCTCATCGAGAAGCTCCTCGGCCGCTTCCTCGGTCTCCTCGTCGAGTTCCTCGTCGACGGACTCCTCAAGTTCGTCGAGTTCGTCCTCGACACCCGCGTCGTCCGGGACGTCGACGTCGTCGAACTCCTCGGCCTCGGCGGCCTCCTCGACGACTTCCTCGTCGGGGGCGTCCTCGGCCGCGTCGTCCGCGGCGTCGGCGGCGTCCGCATCAGCTGCCTCGGCAGCGTCGCCCTCCTCGGGCTCGCCGGCGAGCAGCTCCTCGACGGAGCCTTCCTCGACGTCCTCGACGTAGTCCTCGACCTCGACGTCCTCGTAGATCTCGAAGTCGTCGGGCAGTTCGGCATTCGGCGGGATGATCTTGACGTCCACCCCGATCGTGCCGAGCTTCATGACGGCGACGCCCTGGCCGTGATCGACGATGTCCTCGGCGGGTTCGCCGTTGTGCTTGATGTAGCCACGGTTGAACTTCTCCACGCGGGAGCGTGCGCCCGTGACCTTGCCGGAGAGGACGATCTCGGCACCCTTCGCACCGGACTCCATGATCCGGTCGATCGTGGTGTGACCGGCCTTCCGGAAGTACCAGCCGCGTTCGAGGGCGTTCGCCAACCGGTCGGCGACGATCCGAGCGTTGAGGTCGGGTTCCTCGACTTCCTGAACGTCGACCTGGGGATCTTCGAGCCCGAATTCCTCTTCGAGCGTGGTGGTGATCTTCCGGATGTTCTTCCCACCCTTGCCGATCACCATGCCGGGCTTTTCGGCCTTGAGGACGATCTGGGTCCCCATCGGCGTCTTGGCGACGTCCATGCCGCCGTAGCCCGCGCGACCGAGTTCGTCCTCGAAGAACTCGTCGATCTGGGTGCGCTGGATGCCGTCCTGGATGAACTGCAGTTCGTCCGCCATCAGGCATCACCCTCCTGGAGTTCTTCGAGAATGAGTTCGACATCGACTTCCGGCGTGTTCCACGGGTTCGCTCGCCCCATCGCGCGGGGCTTGCGACCCTGCTGTTCGCCGACCTTGTGGGCGGCGACGTGGGCGATCTGCATGGACTCGCCGTCCATACCCGCGTATTCGGCGTTGCCGATCGCGTTCTCGAGCAGATCGATGAAGGCCTTGCTGGCCTTCTCCGGATAGCGGCCGGCGTCCCAACCCTCGATGTCGTTTCGATGGCCGACGCCCGAGTTGTGGGACTTGAAGGGGACCGATCGGTCGCCCTCGATGACGTCCTCGAGATAGGCGACCGCCTCCTCGGCGATCATGCCCTTGATCTCCCGGGCGATGGCCTTGCTGTGCTTGTGGCTCATCTGACGCTCCCGGAGCATGGCTTTCGCCGTCCGCTCCGGATCCGCGTCGACTGAGTAGCTGATTCCCATGGATTACTTGAGTGGCACGAACTTCGAGGAGCGGGTCGCCCCGATCCCGGCCTGTCCGTGCTCGACGCTCGTGCGCGTGAGCTGGAACTCGCCCAGGTAGTGGCCGAGCATCTCGGGCTCGACCTTCACGCGCTCGAAGCTCTGGCCGTTGTGGACCGCGAACGTGATCCCGACGAACTCGGGGAGGATCGGCATGTCCCGCAGGTGCGTCCTGATCGGGTCGTTGGCCGTCTCCTCCTCGCCGGCGTCACGGGCCTCTTCGAGCAACTGTCGTTTCTCGTAGGACAGGCCGCGTTTGATACTTCGCCGCATTCGTGCGGGCAGCAGTTCCGCGACTTCCTCGACGGACATGTCCTGCAACTCCTCGAGCGTGTGGCCACGGTAGGTAAACTCGCCCTCGTGACCGATCTGGTAATCGTGTGAGCTCATTCGTCACCACCTCGGCCAGTCCGGCGCGAGGAAATGTCGCCAACCTTCCGTCCCGGCGGCGCGTTCCGCGAGATGGACTTGGGCTGACCGGGGTGCTGGCGGCCACCGCCACCGAACGGGTGGTCGACCGCGTTCATCGCGACCCCGCGAACCCGCGGGTACTTCGTCCCACGGGATTTCATCTTGTGGTACTTGTTGCCGGCCTTCACGAAGGGTTTCTCCGTCCGGCCGCCGCCGGCGACCACACCGACCGTCGCCCGGCAGTCCGGGTCGAGTCGGCGGACGTCGCCGCTTGGCAACTGGACGACCGTCACGTTGCGGTCGTGGGCCATCAACTGCGCCGAGACGCCTGACGCCCGGGCGAACTTCCCGCCGTCGCCGGGGTTGGCCTCGACGTTACAGACCTGGACGCCCTCGGGGATCTCGGCCAGCGGGAGCGTGTTCCCGGGCTCGATCGCCGCGGTGACGCCGACCTGAATCTCGTCGCCGACGCCGACGCCTTCGGGCGCGAGGACGAGTCGCTGATCGCCGTCCTCGAACTCGACGGCGGCGACGGGTGCGCTCCGGGCAGGGTCGTGTTCGATGTCCACGACCGTCCCCGAGATGACGTCGCCGTCGCGCGCTTCGGTGCTCCGGTGTGAGAGATCGGACTTGTAGCGGTGGGATGGTGCCCGGAACGTGGGCGTCCCGCGACCGCGTCGTTGACCTTGAATCCGTCGTCCCATGCTCAGAACACCCCGATTCGGGAGGCGACTTCCTCGGCGTCGTCGTCAGCCGAGAGAGTTACCTCTGCCTTTTTGTTGCCGTTCATCGTGACCTGTGCGTTGACGTTGTCGACGGTGACGTCGAACTGCTGTTCGACGGCCTCGCGGATGTCGTCCTTCGTCGCGTCGATCTTGACGATGAACTGGAGCTTGTTCTGGAAGTCCATCTTGTCCATCGCCTTCTCGGTGACGTGAGGATGGTCGATGACGTCGATCGGATCGGTCATCGGTCAGCCACCTCCGCGATCGCACTCTCTGTCCAGAGGGTGAGTCGGCCGGCGTCGGTCCCCGGCGCGAGATCCTCGGCGTTGACTTCCCGGGCGGTGGTTACGTCCGCGCCCGCGAGGTTGCGAGCCGCCTTCGACGGCTCTTCGCTCGTGACAAAGAGGACCGACTTCGGCGTCCGGTACTTCCGGCCACGGGTCGTTCCCTGGCCGGCCCGGACGGTCCGGTCGTCCGCGCGTTCGATGTCGGCATCGACGCCGAGCGCTTCGAGCACATCGACGACCGCCTGGGTCTTGACCAGGTCCTCGAAATCGTCAGAGACGACCAGCGGCAGGTCGGTCTCGTCGTCGAAGGCGTGCCCGCGTGCGTCGACTAGTTCGGCGTCCGCCGTCGCGGCGATCGCCGACCGGGTCGCGAGTTTGCGCTCCTTGTCGTTGAGTGCCGGTGCGGGATCGGCCTCGGCCTTGGGCGGGTGTGCCCGTCGCCCGCCGACGGTCTGAGGGACACGTCGGCTGCGTCCGTCCTGTTGAGGGACGTGGGCCTGGCCGCGACCACTGCCCTGGGATTCGGCGGGCGTCCGCATGCCCGCGTACTCGTCTGCGCCGTGGTCCTGCTTTCGGTTGGCCTGGGCGGCAAGCACCGCGTTCTTGATGAGATCGGGCCGATAGGGCGTCTCGAAGACGTCCGGCAGCTCGATCTCGTCGGCGGCGTCACCGTCCAGATCGTGTAGTGTTGCCTGCATTCATCTCACCCCTGGTTGGATTCAGTGGAGACGTACCGTACCTCGGGGTCGAGGCGCGGCTGGTCGTTCGGCCGAACGGCCGGGCGCAGGCGAACCAGACGGCTGTCGGGCCCGGGAATCGAGCCCTTGATCAGCGCGTAATTCCCCTCGACTTCGCCGTAGTTGACGAAGCCACCGTCGGGGGTGACGTCGTCCTCGTCGCCGAAGTCGATGAGACGCTTGTTGAGTTCGGTGCGCTGGTGGTAGCCAGTCTGGCCCTGCTGGGGCACCGTCGAGCGAACCCGCGATGGGTTCCACGGGCCCAGGTTGCCGATCCGGCGTCGCCAGCCCTGGCGGGCGTGTTTGCCCTTTCGCTTCTGGACACCCCAGCGCTTGACGGGGCCCTGGGTACCCTTGCCCTTCGTGACGCCCGCCACGTCGGCGTACTCGCCGGCGCGGAAGACGTCGGTCATGGCGTACTCGCCGCCGTCGGCCACGAGCTCGAGGCCGTGCTCGAGGCGATCGGCAAGCGAACCGCCGCCGACGCGTGTCTCCATCACGTCGGGTTTGTTCTTCGGGACGCTCGGCAGGTCGCCGGGAACGGTGTGCGTAATGAGGCGCACGTCCCCGAGCCGACCCGCATCGAGAGCGTCTCTGATCTGTGCCTCTGCGCCGTCGCGGTCCTGCTCTGCAGGGAGGTCGATGGCCCGGTCGAGGTCCTCGTGGAACTCGTCGGTCCAGACCTCCGTGAGCGGTCGCAGGCCGTACGGCGTGTCTTCGTAGGCTCGCAGCGCCACTGCCCGCATTGGCGGGGTTTCGACGACAGTGACGGGCACGGTTTCCTCCATGCCCTCCCGCGGTGAGTTGGGCTCGTCGTTGATGACAACGACGTGGCTCATGCCGGCCTTGTAGCCGGCAAAGCCCTGTACGCCCGGCTGGCCCTCGTCGTCGGGCCAACTGTTGAACCGCGGCGTCTCACTGGTCGCCCGCGTACGCGGACCGTAGCCCAGCGAGCCTTTGCGTGGTCTGCTTGGTTGTGGCATCGGATTCTCACTCCGTGAGTGTCAGGGGGCCGAGGGTGGCGAACATCGCTTCTTCTGTTCGCACGACCTCGCTTCCCTGGTTGGGAACCGTATTGAGCCAAAGGTCGAATCGGGGTCCGTCCGATCCTGATCCGGTGACCGTTTCGTCATTCCGTTCCGCCGCGTCGACGGCTGCCGCCAACTCGTCCACAGTGGACGGGTCGACAGCACCTGGTTCGACGCCGAGGATAGCCGGCAAGCCGCGCTCCGGCGCGCCAAAGGCGACTGTCATGTCGCCAGCCGACGCGATCGTCCCGGCGAGTCGCCCGAGTCGCTCGGTCGTGAGCGACTGGCCGTGTCGGGACGCGGCGATCCGTACGCCGGCGTCGGGCCGCGAGAGCGCAGCGTCAAGGTTCGCACGGTCGACCTGATAGCCCGGTGGGGGCTGATCGACGATCTTCGCGCGAACCGGTCGTCTCGAAGAGATCCTGACGGTGACGCGTTCCCCCTCCTTTATCGTCCGGTCGCCCGGAACGGCGAGGGAGATCGGGTGTTGCATGCCGCAATTGACCCGGACGCGCCCATCAGATCCGACCTCGGTCACGATTCCCTGTCTTAACGACCCCGAATCGTCCGATCCGGAGCCGGTCTGGGTCGCAACGCGGAGCGGCGGCAGGACGCCGACACACCCCAGTTCGTCCCGCCTTTCCCAGGCCTCCTTTCGGAGGTATGGGGGCGTGGCGGCGTACCGCAGCACGGTTTCGACGAACCCGTCGCCCCATCTTCCCGCCCCGTCAGGGTCGGGGTAGACGATGAGTCGATCGACCCGGAAGACGGTGGCCGCGCGGGCCACGTAGCCGATCTTCCGGGTCGCCTCACGTTTGTCCTCCGCCTCACGGCAGAGCGACGACGGCACGAGTGCGTTGAGCGTCATGCCGTGACGCTTCCACGTCACGCCACTAGACTGTGCCGATTACTCGCGGGCGGCATCGTAAAAGGATGCCGCTTCCAACCGGTCGTGAGACGCTCTCGCAAGGGATCGCGCCCCACGCGAGTCGGTGACGCGACGGGGCGCTCCCGTCCACGTGATTCGGAAGCCTTATATTTCTCTCCGGCCCCAGTTTGGAATGCACCGTGCGACGGTGGTGTAGTGGTATCACAGGACCCTGCCACGGTCCTAACCCGAGTTCAAATCTCGGCCGTCGCACCTTCTCAGCGTTCTAACTTTCAAGCGACGCGTTTCATCGCGTCGCGATCCAGAACGCTGTGCGGTGCGGATGAGAGATTTGAACCCTGGGAGTCGCAGGCCCGGACCGCCTGAGCGAAGCGAAGGCGCACGCCCGGAACGTCTCCATCTGGTTCAAATCTCGGCCGTCGCACTTCTACCGAGCGCAAAACCGCGAGCGACCGCTTTGCGTGTCGCTCGCTTCAGCGCGAGGGTGAATGCGGTAATAGAGATTTGAACTACGCGAGTCGCAGCGCGAACGAAGTGAGCGACCGTCTCGCCATCGAGTTCAAATCTCGGCCGTCGCACTTCTTCAACTCAAATCCACAAGCGACGCGTTTCATCGCGTCGCGACTCCTGATGTTGTGTAGTGCGTGAAGCGAGATTTGAGCACGCCAGTCGCAGCGAGGAAACTCACTCGCCGGAGGCCGCCTCGGTGGTGACCTCCACGTGTATCTCTTGCCGCGTCTGAAGCCCACCGTAAGCCCTCCGGCCCGCATCATCTACGACAAGCACGTACGCACCAGCATCGAGCGTTGCCTCTATCTCGATGTCGGAAATCTCCTCCGCTGACGCCCGGTCGATGGCCTTCGCGGCAACGACGTCGTGATCGTCAGTGGACGTCTGCGACTGAAAGTCCGCTGCGCCAAAGGTAAGAACATTGACTATTCCGCTTTCGACCGAGACAGTGATGTGGACGGTGGACTCCTTCGGGACGGAAAATTCCCACGACCAGTATTGGCCTTCGAAGGTGATGGCGTGCGTCCCGGAGTGCGAAGGGAACGGATCGGTATTCGCCCCCGTCGCAGTCGGTGAGTTCATCGACGAGCCACCGGAACAGCCGGCAACAGACGGTGCCGAGAGTACTCCAGCAGTCGCGAGAAATTCCCGTCTATTCATTGTACCAGACAATTCTGATTGTTGAAGGGTAATAAGCCTCGTGGAATGCTCGGCAGTTCGATTTCCACAGGGTAGAGAACCGCCAGCATAGTCGGGACATCTCGTCATAACAGTCTGCATCACGTGATGAGAAGCCGATCCCATATTTTCCGAAGGATCACCATGCCACCAGTGAGGACGGAAAGCGCACCGCCAAGAAGGACACCAACCATGCCGACCAACACCAGCGGGAAGCCCCACGAAGTACCGTCGAACGCGAGCAGATCGGCCATGTAGCGCCCACCCTGGTATCGTATCACATCCTCAGTCAGGTTCTCCATTCGGTCGGAGCCACTGCAAAGTTTCTGCCTGTTGCCTGTGAGTGCCTCCCGAAAGTGCTCCTGCTCGGCAGTCGAGAGGTTCTCGAAGGACACTTCTTCGATAGGGGGATGTACCGGTTCGTCCGCGGCCATCTGATCCACCGTCATCCAATAGCCCGACGTACAGGCACTGGATTCCTGATACATGCCCACACCATAGGCGAGACCGCCGCTGAGCAGGAGACCGAGACCGATCAGCAGGCCCAGCCGCGAACGCGAATCCATACGTCGCCCGTCAATTGGACATCATATGTGTTTTCTGGTTAACACAACCCCGTTGAGTCAGTCGATTCTCCCGCCAGAAGACAAAATCCAGTTGGAGACGGCTGTTGCGAAGTGACCCCAATGTTCATTCCCGAGCCACCACAGCATCCACCATGAAACGACGACTCGCCATCGGGATCCTCACCGGCGCGTTCCTCGGCATCTTCTGCATCTTCGGCGTCGGCCTCCGGATCGGCTTCGCGGGCAACGAACTGTTCCTGTTCTCGATGTGGTACAATCGCGTCGTGATGGGACTCGTGATCGGGCTGGCGGGCGGGCTCCAGGTCGTCGATTCGAAGTACAACGTCTACGTCAGGGGCTTGCTGTTGGGACTCGTCGTGAGCGCGGCGGTCACCTTCACCAGCGAGTTCCGCGACCTCCCGAGTTTCGCCGCCGGCGTTGCCTACGGCGTGATCATCGACTGGGTCGCAACTCGGTATAGCTGATCGGGTGGTGGAGTGAGCGCGTCCTCAATTTCAGTCAACACGGTCTTTTTTGGAAGCAATATTTCTGACGTTAGAGTGCTTCTCTCTTCGGAGTAGTAGAAAGCCCTCGGGCCGCTCGCGCACGCTCAGCAGGATATCCTCGCTTCGCTCGGATAGGGGCCGCTGAGACGCACGCGACCTGGGCGGTCGGTGTACACCGACCGCCTTATAACGTGGCGGCGAAGCCACCACGCTGCCCTCGCCCTTTCAATCCACCAGGAATTCGGTCACATAGCTGATCTACGCACACTATTCGCCTGGTGGATCGAAAGGGCGAACCCGTGTCGCGCGTCGCTGAGTGACCTCTATTCGAGCGATGCGAGGCTTGAGCGAAGTTAAAGCCTCGATTGCGAGCGGTGTAACCGCGAGCGAAGCGAGAATATGTCACTCAGCGGCCGAGAGCGGGTGAGGGCTTTCTACCGATTCTCGATAGTGGTCCTGAACGCAGTGAAATCAAGGCCGCTAACACAGAAATCCTCCGTCGAATCCAACCACACAGCAGATTATCCCAAAAGCGTCACGTGCCGCGATGCAAGGACGTATCCCCGTGTCGCTCCTTTCATACCCATGACGATAGCTACAGGCGATTCAGTCAGCATCGAGTATACAGGACGACTCGAGGACGGCACCGTCTTCGACACCTCCCGAGAGTCAGTCGCCGAGGAGACCGAACTGGCCGACGAGCAGCCGGACCGTGAGTTCACGCCGCTGACGGTCGAAGTCGGCGCTGGGCAGGTCATCGACGGGCTCGAGGACGCACTCATCGGCATGGAGCCGGGCGATACGCCGACCGTGAAAATCCCGCCGGAGAAAGGCTACGGCGAGTGGTCCGAGGAGCGCGTCCGGACGTTCGATCCGGCCGAACTCAGCCAGCAACTCGGTGACGAGCAGCCCGAGGAGGGAATGTTCCTCCAGACCCAGGACGGCAATCTAGCCGAAATTACCGAAGTAACGGACGAGGTCATCCGCGTCGACTTCAATCCGCAACTCGCGGGCGAGACCCTGGAGTTCGACATCGAAGTCGTCTCCGTCGCCAACTGAAGCGGTCGATCTACTCAGTAAAGATACTGGTCAGCTTTCTTTGCGGTGATCGAGGAGTCGGCTGTCGGATCTTTCGAGGGTTTTGAGAAGAACGGATCGTCCGGATCGTGTTTTCCATGACGGTTCACGTACTCCCTCACGGCTTTCCGAAGTGCGTCTTGGAGGGATAGATCGTTCTCTGTTGCCACCCGTCGCAACCGTTCGTATTCGCCCTCTTCGAGTCGTGTCTGAACGACAGCCGAAGCTTCGTCGTTCGACATAGTTCGTAAAAGTATATTTACAGGAGCAAGCATTTAGCTCTCTCGGATACGACCACTTACAGAAGTATTCTCTTCCTGAACTCTCATGGACTCCGTTCCTCGAAAGCGGTTCTCTTCGTCGAACGAGTCGAATCGGAGATTCGCCGGTTCGATCCGGTCAGGCCGGATCGACCGCCGACAGACTCACTTCGTTCGCCTGTCAAGCCCGCCGAGACTACGCCTCGTCGAACACCGTCTCGCCCTCGACCTTGTGCGCCTCGACCGCGTCGAGGTCGAGCGTCAGGCCAAGCCCGGGCTTCTCGGGGATCGCCATCGAGCCGTCCTCGATGAGGCCCTCTTCCTCGACCAGGTCTGCCCACCAGCCGAGTTCGTAGGAGTGGTACTCGACGGCGAGTGCGTTCGGAATCGCCGCGCCGACCTGTGCGGAGGCCATCGTCGCGATCGGCGAGCCGACGTTGTGCATCGCGACGGGGATGTAGTAGGTGTCGGCCAGGTCGGCGATCTTCCGGGTCTCGCGCATCCCGCCCACTCGCGGCACGTCAGGTGCGATGATGTCGACGGCCTGCTCCTCCAGTAGGCGGCGTTGGCCATGCTTGCGGTAGACGTTCTCGCCGACGGCGATCGGCGTCGTCGTGGACTGTGTGACCTCCCGCTGGACGTCGTGGTTCTCCGGCGGGACAGGGTCTTCCAGCCACCAGACGTCATAGTCCTCGATCTCTTCGGCGAGTCGCTTGGCGCTGCCGCCGGTGTACGTCCAGTGGCAGTCGAAGGCGACCTCGGCGTCCGCGCCGACGCGTTCGGTCGTCGCGCGGACGATCTCGGCCTTGTGCTCGATCTCGGGGCCGCTGAGGTGGCGGTTCGCGGAGTCCTTCTCGTGACCCGACGGCACGTCGAGGTCGAACTTGATCGCGTCGTAGCCCAGATTCTCGACGACGCGTTCGGCCTCGTCGGCGCAGGCCTGCGGGTCGGCCTCGTCCTCAGTGTGGAGGTCGCAGTAGACCCGGACGTCGTCGCGGTATTTCCCCCCGAGGAGTTGATAGGCGGGGACGTCCAGGATCTTCCCGGCGAGGTCGTGCAGCGCGATCTCGACACCGGAGATGGCGTGGAGCCACACACCGGCGATCGAGCCCTCGCCGGAGGTCTTCTGGACCATGTGTTCGTAGAGGCGATCGATATCGAGCGGGTTCTCGCCGACGAGGAAGGGCTTCAGGCGCTCGACGAGTTCGGGGACGCCCGCGCCCCAGTAGGCCTCGCCCGTCCCGACGACGCCCGCGTCGGTGTAGACCCGCACGAGCGTCCAGGGGTAGTTGCCGTCGACCATCGTCGTCTGGACGTCGGTGATCTCGACATCTCGCGGGCCGCGGTCGGCGGTGACGCCCATCGTCTCCGAAGAGAGGTCCCGCATCGTGTACTCGGCGTTCGGGTCGCTGAGCTGCGTGTAATCGATCGGCATGGCGGATTTTCGACAGTCGGGCGGTTAATCCTTTTCAAGCCCGGACTGAGTGGCGCTTCGCCCGGGGGTCGCGGATAGCAAACCCGAGCGACAGCAACCCCCCGTTCGGGTTATCGTGTTTCGTGTATCAGGGATCGCCTGCAACAGCCAGAAAGCCCCCGTTCAGTCCCGCCCATGCCGGCTGGCCAACCGGTCTCGGGTGGGACTGAAAGGGGCGAGGCGTGCGCGGCGGTGCAACCGCCGCGACCATTCGAGGCCGGCTCGCCGGCCTCGCGCTCGGCGACGGCGCGCACGGGCAAGCACTGTCGTTCGAGAGAGCGAAGCTCTCTCGTGATCTCGGAAATCGGAGATTTCCGGTGACAGCGAGGGAGCGAGCGACCGAGCGAAGCGCGCAGCCGGCGCACCGAGCCGACCGCCTCGGGGCTTTCTGGCTGTTCCCGAACGCGACTCACGTAACGACATACCACCGTTCGGGTGGACCGAACATTCACAAGCGAGTGAACCGTACACGTGAACAGAGATGACTCCAGAGACATCTACACGGCGGCGGTTTCTGGCGCTCGGCGGAACGGCACTCGCGTCCGCGATCGCGGGGTGTTCGACGTCGCTGTCGGCACCCGAGTCGTCGCCAGGGGAGTCGCCGTCGCCCTCCGCAGCCGGAGAGTCTCCCGAGACGGACACAGCCGAGAGTCCCTACACCCGGGTGTACCGCGAGACCATCCCCTCGGTCACGACCGTCCAGACGACGACCGGCCAGGGAACCGGCTTCCAGTACGACGAGGGGCACGTCGTCACGAACGCCCACGTCGTCGGGACGGCGAGTGAGGCGCAGGTCCGCTTCCACGACGGGACGTGGGCGAGTGGCCCGGTGGTCGGGACGGATCCACACAGCGACCTCGCCGTGATCGAACCCGGGACAGTGCCCGATTCCGCAGCGCCGCTCCCGTTCGGCGACCAGCCGCCGACGATCGGCCGGGAGGTCGTCGTCATCGGGAACCCGTACAACCTCGACGGGTCGGTCACGTCGGGGATCGTCAGCGGCACCGACCGGCTGATCCCGTCGCCGGCGGGCTATCAGATTCCGGACGCGATCCAGACCGACGCGGCGGTGAACCCGGGCAACAGCGGCGGCCCGCTGATGGATCTCGACGGTTCCGTGGTGGGCGTCGTGAATTCGAAGCAGGGCGACAGCATCGCCTTCGGGATCTCGGCTGCGCTGACGCAGCGCGTGGTCCCGGAACTCATCGAGTCGGGAACCTACGAGCACGCCTACATGGGCGTCTCACTCGACGTGGTCACGCCGCGGCTCGCAGAGGCGAACGACCTGGCGGAGCCACAGGGCCTGCTGGTCGTCCAGACCGTTCGTGGTGGCCCGGCTGACAGCGTCCTCCAGCCCAGTAGCATCGAGTACGTCGGTGGACGCCAGGTCCCCGTGGGTGGCGACGTTATCCGCGCCATCGACGGGACGCCGATGGAGACCTTCGAGGACCTGGCGAGCTATCTGGCGCTGGAAACCCGGCCCGGTGATACCATCGAGGTCGCGATCCTGCGGGACGGTGACGAGCGAACCGTCGAGGTGACGCTCGATGCCCGCCCGGACCGCTCGACGTCACCGCTCCGTTGAGAAAACGACTGCCACGGGCGGTTCGCTCACCGCGAGATTTCCTCGACGTCACCGTCGAGGATCGATTCGACCATCTCGGGCCGGATCGTCGCGGCGTCGCCGCCGATCGTCCGCTTGAGCGCCGCGGTCGCCGCCGCCTGTTCGAGCGCGACCGGGATCGACTCGTCGGTCAGCCAGGCAGCGAGGAACCCACCGACGAAGGCGTCGCCGGTCCCGATCGCGTCGACCGTCTCGGTCTCGAATACCGGCTGGTGCGCGCTCCGTTCGCCGTCGAAGGCGAGTGCACCCGCCTCACCCGTCGTCACGACGACGAGGTCGAGGTCGTAGTCGGCGTGCAGGTCGGCGGCGACGGTCTCGGCGTCGCCGTCGTAATCCAGTACCGTCTCGGCGTCGCGGTGAGCGACGAACAGCACGTCGACGTCGGGCAGGAGATCGGTGAGTGTCTCCCGGGCCGACTCTGGGTCCCAGAGGTTCGACCGGTAGTTGACGTCGAAGACCGTCGTCGCCCCGGAATCCTTGGCCGTCGAGAGGATTTCGCTGGTGGTTTCGACCAGCGTCGCCGAGAGTGCAGGCGTGATTCCGGAGACGTGGACGGCATCGGCCTCGGTGAAGGGGGCCGTGGGAAGTTCTTCGAACGTCGCCGTCGTGATCGACGAGCCGGCCCGGTCGTAGATGACCTGCGAGCCGCGGGGGGCCGCGCCCGCTTCGAGGTAGTAGGTCCCGAGTCGGGCGTCGTCACTCTCGTCCCAGACGACGGCCGGGTCGACGTCGTGGGTCCGGTAGGCAGTGGTTACTTTCTCGCCGACGGGCGTCGCGGGGAGTTTCGAGACCCACGTCGCGTCGAGGCCCAGCCGCTGGGCAGCGACGGCGACGTTGCCCTCCGCGCCGCCGACGTGAACGTCGAGCGTGTCGGTGGTCTCGATCGGCTCTGCGGTGGGCGTCGCCAGTCGCAGGAGTGATTCCCCGAATGCGATGAGTCGCGGCGGAGTCATGGTCCTCGATGGGCGTGACGCGGGCTTAAAATGGATGGATTCGATCAGTCGAAGCGTGGAAACGAGGGCAGTCGTGGCATATATACTCCCCGGGCAGGTCAGTCACTGTAGGGAGTATCTACGATGGAACGTCACGACACGAAACTCGAAGATGAGACGCTGTTGATCGAGTGGGACGACGAGTGGGTCGAGATCGGCACACTCGACGCACTGCTCGACCTCTTCGGCGGGGAGACCTACGAGATCGAGTACGACGACGCCCAGTCGAAGGTCCCGTGGCTCGAAAACAGCCTGGAGGACAACACGCTTTCCTTCGACGTCGTCGAGACCGTGACGGACATGGACTTCGACGACGAGTTCACCGAGGAGGTCGTCGAAGCACCACTCGATTCTGCGGGCAACCAGGGCCACCCGCTCCGGACCGAGACCTTCGTCGCGAAGATGATCGAGATCTGGGAGGCCCAGGGCGCGACCGGCGAGGAAGAGGCGCTGGGTTCCGGGACGTAGCTCCAGCATCGCGACACCGAGCCGTCAGTTTTCTACCGAGCAGTATGAAGGAGCGTGCGATCAGACCGAATCGGGTTCGATCGCCGCCGTCGCGTCGAGGTCCTCGACGCCGTCTTCGAGCGTCCACGTCTCGACGTGCGTGACGGTCTCGCCGGGTTCGACAGTCTGGATCGGCGCGAGGGATTCGAGTTCCGTCACGTAGTCGTCGGTGTAGACCTCGGTGTCGCTGCCCAGATCGGGGTAGGTCGCGTCGGGATCGTGGGCGAAATCCTTCCGGAAGGCGTGGCCGTCGTTGAGATAGGCGAGCCAGCCGTCGCCGGCCGCGGTCCCGATCTTGGTCTCGCCATCGCCGTCGGGGTCCTGCTCGAGATAGAGGTGCTCCTCGCCGAAGGACAAACGGTCGTCGGCCAGGGTCGCGTAGGGCCACAGCTGGATCGAGCGATCGGGCAACAGCGATTCGGGGTCGGCCTGGGGGGTGAAGGGAATGACAGCCGTTCCGTTGCCCTTCATGACGGTCAGTGCCCAGGGGGCGAACTCGACCGGCCACTGGCCGGCGTTGGTGAGTTCGTGGGTCACCTCGACGGACGCGCCCGTCTCGGCCATCCGGACGGTCATGGCCTTGGCGACGTTGTCCTCGCCCGGCGACTTTTCGAGTCGGACCCCATCGTCGAGGAGATCGACCGCGACCGGTTCCAGATCCGGGGTGTAGGTTCGCTCGCGGTCCTCGGGGGCGTGCCAGACGCGGTGACCGCCGAGTAGCGGCCACTCGTCGCGGACCTCCTCGAAGAGATGGAACTCGTTGGGGCCGTCGACGAACCCGAACTCGGTGATCCGCGGGCCGATAGTTGTCGGCGCAAGCAACTCGATCGTGCCGTTGTCGACGGCGATGGCGTCGTCCCAGCGGTCGTGCGTAACGCGTTCGACGGTTACCTGACTCATGTGATCTCGACGTGTATGGTCCCACGACGGATCCATAATAGTTCCCATAGAGTCCGGGGACTGAGGTCCCAGGACGCCAGCCGACCGCCGGGCCGCTCGCCCTACAGCAACCCGATCGACGCCAGATCCTCGAGGAACGCCGCGGTTTCCCCATCGTCCATCGTCCGCAGGGGATCCCGGAGCGGCCCGGGGTCGAAACCGACGTCACGCTCGGCCAGCGCCGTCTTGACGCCGGCCATGTACGGCCCCCGATCGAACGCGTTCACGACGTCGCGGACGGTCTCCTGAAGCGCCTGGGCACGGGCCGCGTCACCGTCGTCGAACGCCTCGTAGAGATCGACGACCAGTCCCGGGAACGCGTTCGAGACCGAGCTCACGACCCCGGAACACCCGAGTTCGAGACCAGCATACAGGAGTGCATTGTGCCCCGCGAGTACTGTCAGGTCGGGGTTGTCCGCCAGCACCTGTCCGAGCCACGGGACGTCGCCGCTGGTATCCTTCAATCCAGCCACGCCGTCGATGTCGGCGATGTCGGCCATCGCATCGGTCGAGAGGTGATTGCCAGTCAGCGGCGGGATGTGATAGACGTACACCGGGCGATCGACCGCGTCGGCGACTCGCTGATAGTGATCGACGGCCGCCTCGGCCGCAAGCGGGAAATAGAAGGGCGTGACGACGACGAGGCCGTCCGCGCCGGCCGCAACGGCGCGTTCGGCGTGCCGGACCGTCTCCCGGGTGCCCGGCGCACCGACGCCGGCGATGACGGGCACCTCGTCGCCGACGGCGTCGACGACGACCTCGACGACTCGCTCTCGTTCGGTCGCCGAAAGCAGCGGAAACTCGCCGTTGGTGCCCAGCGGGAAGACCGCGTGGGCACCGTGCTCGACGACGAATTCGGCGTGGGCCGCCGTCGCCGCCTCGTTGACGGTCTCGTCGTCGTGAAACGCCGTGATCGTCGGCGGGATGACGCCGTGGAGATCGAGTGGGTCCGCCGGTCCCGAGGATGGAGCGTGGTTCGGCATGTACGCGGGTTCCGGAGGTCCGGTATTAAACGCTGGGATGCCGGCGCGGCCCCGAGAGACACGGAGACGTGACTGTGCAGAGATCCAGTCGCCAAAGGGAAACGGGGGTGATCCCCGCGTGTGACACTACGGAGCCGTATGGCTCCGAACGTGTTTACGAACCAGACCTGGATAAACCTTGAGACGGTTTTCAGCCAGTGAAATGGGCGGCCGTCACGCGATCAGTCGTCGTTATCGATGAGCGAGTCGACGTCGGCGTGATCGTCGAGGAGCGTCTGCATCCGGTCGACGGTCGCCGCACTGCGGGTCGGGCCGGTCTGGAGCAGGTCCTCGGTCCGATCGATCACCATGCGGGTGTCCGACTGGAGCAACAGGATCGGGACGCCCTCCTCCTCGGCGCGGCCGATGATGGCGCTGGAGGGCCGGAAGCCACCGCCGAGAATGATTGCCTTGATCCCCGAGGCGTCGAGCGCGGCGGTCACGATCTCCGGGCGGTCGCCGCTGGTGATCATCACCGCGTTCTGCATGCGGCGGAACTGCGTGAGCGCGCTCTCGGCGGACATCGCGCCGACGGTGAAGCGCTCGACGAAGAGGTCCGTGCCGGCGTCGCTTGTCAGCACTTCAGCACCGAGCCGTTCGGCCAGGTCGTCGACAGTGAGTCCGGCGAGTTCCTGGACTCGCGGGACGACACCGAGCACCGAAATGCCGCGGTTTTCGAGGTACGGAACGACGTCGGTCGTCAACTGGTCGAACACCGCGTCGGGGACGGCGTTGAACAGCACACCGGCCAGGGAGTCGCCGAGCGTCTCGGCGGCCGCGAGGATGTCGTCGACGTCCTCCGGTTCGTCGTACCGAGAGAGCAACACGACGTTGGCGTCGATCATCTCGGCGATGTCCGCATCCGTCAGATCGACGATCCCGCCGGTCACGAGCCGGTCGGTCCCTTCGATGACCATCGCGTCGCGTTCGCCGGCCATCTTCTCGTAGTTCTCGAGGACGCGATCGCGGAGTTCATCGGGTTGCTCGCGGCCCTGGATGGCCTCCTGGACGAAGGTGGGGGTGTAGACGATCGGTTCGAGTTCGTGCATCTCCGAGTCGAGCCCGAGGAGCTCGCGAGCGAGCATGGGATCCTCGTCGCGGGTCTTGCCCGTCGCGCTCTGGAGACGGGTGCCCTTGGGCTTCATGTATCCCACGCTGTAGCCGGCTGCATCGGCCAGTTTCGCGATCGCGAGGGTGACTGCTGTCTTGCCGGTCGCTTCTTCGGTCGAGGTGACGAGTATGGGTTTCATGTTTGTAGTCCTCCGGTGGGTAATGGTTTTAAAGTTCCTCCTGGTCGACGGTCGCCCGGATGTCGACGGCTACGACGCCATCCGGCGTCGCGACGAGCGGGTTGATGTCGAGTTCGAGGATCGCTGGGAAGTCAGTAACGAGCTTCGAGATGCGCTGGATCGTCTCGACGACGCCGGCTTCGTCCACCGGCTCGCGACCACGCGCCCCACGGAGTAGCGGCGCGGAATCGATCTCGTCGATCATCTCCTCGGCCTCGGGTTCGCTGACGGGGGCGACCCGGAAGGTGGCGTCTTCGAGCACTTCCACGAAGATGCCTCCCAGCCCGAACATCACCAGCGGTCCGAACTGCGGGTCGCGGTTGATCCCGACGATGGTCTCGGTCCCCGCGTCGAGGTCGGCCATCTCCTGGACCTGAACGCCGAGGATCGTCGCGTCGGGCTGGTAGTTGCGCGCACGAGCGATCAGATCGTCGTAGGTGCTAGCGACCTCGTCGTCGGGGACGCTGACCTCGACGCCACCGATGTCCGATTTGTGGAGGATGTCCGGACTGACGATCTTCATCACGACGTTGCCCGGGATATCTTTGGCGGCTTCGACCGCCGCGTTCTTGTCAGAGACGATGGCTCCCTGCGGGGTCGGGATCCCGTAGGCTTCGAGCAGTTCCATGGCCTCGACCCCGAGCTTGTTAGTGTCACGTTCCTTCGTCCGTTCGAGGATCTCGCGAGCGCGCTCGCGATCGACGTCGAAGTCCCGGGGCTCGGCGTACTCGTGTTCGCGAATCTCGGCGTACTCCCGGAGCGCGTCGAGACCGTTGACGCCGCGTGCGGGATCGAAGTACGACGGGATGCCAGCCTCGCCGAGGATCTCGTTGGCTTGCTGGGCCGAGTCCCCGCCCATGAGACTCGCTGCCATGGGAACGCCGTATTCCTCGAACTTGTCGGTGACCGTTTCGGCCAGCTTCTCGAAGGAGAGCACGGCCGTGGGGCAGGCCACGACGACCACCGAGCCGACGTTGGGGTCCTGCAACACCACGTCGAGCGCTTGCTCGTAGCGCTCGCTGGGTGCGTCCCCGAGGACGTCGACGGGATTGTAGATGTTGGCTCCGTCCGGCATGTCGGCTTCGAGTGCCTCGAGGGTTTCGTCGGTCAGTGTCGCCATCTCGAGCCCGGAGTCACCGATCGCGTCAGTCGACATCACGCCGGGGCCGCCGGCGTTCGTGACGATCGCGATCTGGTCGTTCTCGGGCATCGGCTGATCTTCGAGGATCGTCGCGTAGTCGAACAGTTCCTGGACGCTGGTCGCCCGGAGTACCCCCGCCTGCTCCAGACCGGCCTCGTAGGCCCGTTCGCTGCCGGCGATCGCGCCGGTGTGAGAGGCCGCGGCCGACGCGCCGGCTTCCGTCCGTCCGGATTTGACGGCGACGATCGGCGTGTCCTTGGTGACCTCGCGTGCCGTGTCGATGAAATCCCGGCCGTTCTCGATGTCTTCGAGGTAGCCGAGGATGACGTCCGTCTCGGGGTCCTCGCCCCAGTAGTCGATGAAGTCCCCCTCGTCGAGGACGGCCTTGTTACCCAGTGAGACGACGTCGTTGAAGCCGACGTTGTGATCGCTCGCCCAGTCGAGGACGGCCGTGATGAACGCCCCCGACTGGCTCATGAAGGAGATGTTGCCCTCGATGGCCGATTTCGGGCTGAACGTCGCGTTCATGTTCCGGCGCGTCGAGAGGACGCCCAGACAGTTCGGACCGACGAGATTGAGATCGTGGTCCTCGGCGATCGCTTTCATGTCCCGTTCCCGGGCGGCCCCCTCGCTGCCGGCCTCCCCGAACCCGGCAGTGATCACGGCAACGTCGCGGACCCCGGCCTCGCCAGCCTCTTCGAGGACCCCGTTGACGATCTGTGGCGGCACGACGACGATCGCCAGATCGACGCCCCCGACGTCGGCGATACTGTCATGACAGTCGAGACCGAACACCGTCTCCGAGCTCGGATTGACCGCCACGACGTCCCCCTCATAGCCGTCAAGGAGATTCTCCATGACTGCGCGCCCGACGGAGCCCTCACTCTCGGTCGCTCCGACGACAGCTACCCGTTCCGGCGCAAATAACGTATCTAACTGGCCCATCGTATCTTCTCAGAGTTGGGTATCACACGGGAAATATTTACCTGTATCATCGCTGTCTGTGAGTGAGTGACGTGGGAAGACATCGCCAAGAGGGGGCCGGACGCCACGGAATAGCGATTCACGCGTATATAATGAACAATGGTAACAGTCGTGATAGTTGTGCGGAAGTGATCCAGGTGTCGGCCCCGCCCCCGGGGGCCCACTCGCATGCTCGCCGTCCCCGGTCAGCGCGAAGCCGGGGTCGGCGGCTCGCACATTTATGTGGCTCACTGCCCAACCGAGCGGTATGTCCAGCCAGCCCGATCGAGCGGACCTCCCGCAGCTCCTCAGGGAGCTCACGACGTCGCTATCCGCCCTCCAGCGCGATCTCAAGGCCGAACAACGTGGGCGTGGTCGTAGTCTCGACCGACTGCTCCAGTTCACGACGGACGTGACGATCCCGGCGGCCATCCTGGTGCTCGAAACCAACATCAGGGCACTCCGGCTCTTACAGCGAACACTCCGGATGGTCGGCGATTCCGAGACGGAGAGCCAGTCGACGAGCGCAAGCGAGGACGTTGCGGCTGTCGGCCGATCGGTCGTCGACCGCCTCGACGATGCCCTCGACGACGTCCAGGCGGCCGTCGACAGCTCCGATCTCGACGACCGGACGCGGGAGAACCTCTCGGAGGTCCGGACGCTGAGTCAGCAACTCGACCAGCGGCTCGAAGCACTCTCCGCGAACGACGACAGCCGGGACGTGAACGTGGACGTCGAGGCCGAACTCCAGTCGATCAAAGACCGACATAGTGACGAGGGCGACGGAGCCGATTCCGAGGCGTCCTGACGACGCGGGCGGTTCCAGCACCGCTGGTCCCGGACCGTTTAAGTGCTCGGGTCCGAACCCCCCTACCGATGAAGTCACTGGACGACCTCGTCGACAGTGCGGCAAAGTTGACCGATCTCGGCCTCTCGAAGGGCGAAATCGCCGACGAACTCAACGTCTCCCGAGAGACCGCAAGCTGGCTCGTCGATCAGACCGACGCCGGCAGCGACCAGTCGGATCGTGAGAAGCCCCACGACATCCACATCGACTGGAGTGCGATCGGCCGCGACAGTCAGCGACTGACTTACGTCGGCCGAGCGATGGCCGATCTGCTCGATAAGGAGGGCGAAGACGTCGACCTGACGATCGGGATCGGCAAATCCGGCGGGCCACTGGCGACGACCGTCTCGCGGGAACTCGAGACCGACCTCAGCGTCTACACGCCGAGCAAGGAGCGCTGGGACGACACCGAAGCCGACACGAGCGGGTCGTTCTCCCGGAACTTCGCCACGATCCGCGGTCGGGACTGTTACATCGTCGACGACAACATCGACACGGGCAAGACGATGACCGAGACCATCGAGGAAGTTCGCGAGCGGGGCGGCAATCCGGTCGGTGGCGTCGTCCTGACCGACAAACACGGCGAGGACTCGGTCCTGGGCGTGCCGGTGTATTCGCTGATCAACGTCGTCCGGATGGATCACTGAGCGGCGATCGCGACGGCCCCGGACCAGCCGGGACCGAAAGTGGGAAAGTGACGAGCGGGGTAGGCAGTGACATGCTCTCGCTCGCACTTGCCGGCAAGCCAAACGCCGGCAAGTCGACGTTTTACACCGCAGCGACGATGGCCGACGTGGACGTCGCCAACTACCCGTTCACGACGATCGACGCCAACCGCGGCGTGAGTCACGCCCGGACACAGTGTCCGTGTCTCG
The DNA here is from genome assembly GCF_000023945.1 of Halorhabdus utahensis DSM 12940. Classification (NCBI taxonomy): domain Archaea; kingdom Methanobacteriati; phylum Methanobacteriota; class Halobacteria; order Halobacteriales; family Haloarculaceae; genus Halorhabdus; species Halorhabdus utahensis. The sequence continues at coordinate 2,324,689 of NC_013158.1, read as the reverse complement.
ATCTCGACGAGCGGTGTGGTAACGATCGCTGTCACGACGGCAAGCGATACGTCCCCGTCAAACTGCTCGACGTCGCGGGCCTGGTCCCTGGTGCTCACGAGGGACGCGGGCTGGGCAACCAGTTCCTCGACGAGCTGACCGACGCCGACGCGATCCTCCACGTCGTCGACGCCTCCGGGGCGACCGACGAGGAGGGCGAACCGGTCGAGATCGGCGAGCACGACCCGGTCGAGGATCTGGATTTCATCGAGGAGGAGATGGATCTGTGGCTGGCCAGCATCATCGAGCGCAACTGGGAGACCGTCGAGCGTCGCTCCCGGTCGCCCGATTTCGACATCGACGAGGCGCTCTCGGAGTTTCTGACGGGGGTCGGCGCGACGGAACTCGACGTGGCCCGGACGCTCCGCGAACTGGAGTATCCCGAGGATCCACTCGCCTGGACCGACGAGCATCGCGAATCGCTGGCGAGTGACATCCGAGCGCGAACCAAGCCCATCATCGTCATCGCAAACAAGGCCGACGTCGCCCCACCCGAAAATATCCAGGCACTCAAAGAGCGAAACGAAGCGACGATCCCGGTCACCGCCGACGGCGAACTCGCCCTCCGGCGGGCCGTCGAAGCGGACATCGTCGAATACGATCCCGGTGATCCTGACTTCGAGATCACCGGCGATATCAGCGACGACCAGGAAGCCGGCCTCGAACGGATCCGCGACGTGATGGACGACCACGGCGGGACGGGCGTCCAGAAGGCGCTGGACACGGCCGTCTACGAAGTGCTCGATCAACTAACGGCCTATCCGGTCCAGGACGAAACCCACTGGACCGACGGCCAGGGCAACGTCCTGCCCGACGCACACCTCCTGCCCGATGGATCGACACCGCGAGACCTGGCCTATGCAGTCCACTCGGACATCGGTGAGGGGTATCTCCACGCCGTCGACGCCCGCGAGAAACGCCGGATCAGCGACGACACCGAACTCGATGAGGGCGACGTGATCAAGATCGTATCGACGGCGAAGTGAGGAAATGAGCGATGCTGTCGAGTCGCCGAACCGGGTGGCTACATCCATCATTCGACCGGTCCATATCAAACGCCGGACTCGGCTGCTGACTCTGAGACTGTCATCCGGATTTTACATAGACGCCCCGCGACCTTCGAACCGGGTCGGCGACGTTGCCCCCCGTTACCGGCCCGGACGATCACGGCTCGATCGTCTGTGTGATGCTCAAGACCCACCGCGGATCGTCCGCCGCGGTGAAGCCGGAGGAGTGCGATCGTCTACTGTCATCAATTGGCGCTCGCCGGGTCCCCCAACCCGGCAACCTTCCTACTTCGTACTGGCCGACACGTGAGACAGAGACGGGGCTCAAGGCAGACCCGGCGACAGAGTATTGCTCAAGGCGACCGGAATGGGGACCATGGATCTCATGGATCACGTTTCCGAGTTCGCGCGCCGCGACTGGGAGACCTACGACGGCGCTGGGACGGTCCGATTCGCGCTGATCGGGGCCGGCTGGTTCACCCGCGAGTGGGCACTGCCCGGCATCGAGCGAGCCGACCACACCGAGGCGACGGTCGTCGTCGATCTCGATCCCGAACGCGCCGGGGCACTCGCCGACGAGCACGACCTGACCCACCTGTCGCCCGAGCAGTTCCACGACGGCGTCGCCGAGTCCGAATACGACGCCGTCTACGTCTGTACGCCGAACGCGACCCATCTGGAGTACGTCGAAACCGCGGCGGCGTTCGGCAAGGACGTGCTCTGTGAGAAACCGATGGAAGCCAGTGTCGACCGGGCCGCCGAACTCGTCGAAGCAACTCGGGAAGCCGGTGTCTCGCTGATGGTCGGCTACCGGATGCACCTCGATCCGGTCGTCCGCCGCTCGAAGGAATTCATCGAGGCGGGCGCGATCGGCGACGTTGTGCAAGTCCACTCCAATATGTCCCAGCGGATGGTCGCCGAGTTGGAGGGTGACGCGAGCGAGCAGTGGCGACTCGACCCCGACCTCGCGGGCGGCGGCGCGATGATGGACATCGGGATCTACCCGCTGAACACGACGCGATTCCTGCTCGACGCTGATCCGGAGAAGGTCTCGGCGGAAACAGGATCGACCCACGAGGCGTTCGCCGACGTCGAGGAGCGCGTCGCCGTCCGGGCGACGTTCGAGGGTGGGGTGCCCGTCGTCTTCACCGCCAACCACAACGCCTACCACGACAGCTTCCTCCGGGTGACCGGGACGGAGGGCCAGGTCATCATCGACCCGGCATTCTTCGAGCGTGAGCCCCGCGACATGGAGGTCAGGCTCGACGGCGAGCGCCACGCCATCGACGTGACGGACGTCCACCAGCTGGAGGAGGAGTTCGCCTACTTCGCCGACTGCGTGCTGTCGGGTCGCGAACCCGAACCCGACGGCGAGCACGCTATGCTCGACATGCAGGCGATCGAGGCGATCTACGAGTCCGCCGAGACAGGCGAGACGGTACGCGTCGAGACATAGCAGTTCGGACAAGAGTGAAAGAGCCGCTTATGCTGATGTGACTGGTCGGCCCAGTCTCCGTCGATGGCGACAGGAACGTCCCAACTGACGTAACGCTTATCCATACACAAATTCAACACAATATATGGCAAAAACGGAGTCCCCACCCGAGAAGACGACGGTAAACATCCGGATGACGGAATCGTTTCTGGCGGATGTCGACACGACGTGGGAAGATCAAGGGTTCAACAGCCGAAGCGAGTTCATCCGGGCGGTGCTCCGTGACGCGCTCAAGCATCCGGAATTCAACCGTGCAGATCTGAAGGCGATGCTCACGAGCGAGGCGGAGATCCGCGAGGGACGCACCCACAGTAGCGACGAGGTGAAGGCCGAATACGGACTCGACGGGACAGCACGCGACGATGAGTGAGTGGGACTGGGAACTTACCGACACGGCGCGACGTGATTTCGACGGACTCGACGAGCACGCACGGGACCGAATCGTCAGCAAACTCGACGAGATCGTCACTGACCAGTGGCGGGACCCGCCTGAATATCTCGAACCGCTCCACGGCGCACCCAACCAGAAGCTCCGGATCGGTCCGTTCCGTCTCGGATGTCGTGCCGACCAGGCCGAAGGAGCTCTCTACGTCTTGCGGATTCGAAAACGCGGTGGCGACGCCTACCGCAGTGACGACGATTGATCTATTGGTCTCTGGAGTGAGCGGCCGTTTCATCACATCAGGGATGAGAGAAGGCAGAACATCGGAGCACAACCGTTAGGACGACGCAACCACAAGCGAGCGCGTGGACGACGTCCTCCCCTGGCTCCGCGAGCGCCCGTACTACGAGGGACAGATCGCCGACGAGCGACGCTTCCCCGACCGCGAGGCGACCGACGGCGACCTGGACGTTTCCGATCGCCTCGCCTCGGCGCTCGAAGACCAGGGAGTCGACCGGTTCTACCGCCACCAGGCCGACGCGATCGAGGCCGTCCGCGACGGCGAGAACGTCGTCCTGGCGACCCCGACCGCGAGCGGGAAGAGCCTCGCCTACACCGTCCCCGCGTTCGAGCGGGCGATGGACCACGTGGGGACGACGCTCTACATCGCGCCGCAGGTCGCACTCATCAACGACCAGGCCGAGACGCTCTCGGATCTCGCTCATGGACTGGGCTTCGGGTCGCGGGTGACGGTCGATCGCTACACCGGCCGGCTCTCGAAAGGCGAAAAGGAGACCGTCCGCGAGCGCCAGCCGACGGTCCTGTTGACGACGCCGGACATGCTCCACTACGGGATCATGCCCCACGCCCACAGGCTGTGGGAGTGGTTCTTCCAGCGCCTGGAAACGATCGTGATCGACGAGGTCCACGCCTACCGCGGTGTCTTCGGGAGTCACGTCTCGCTGGTCCTCCGGCGACTCAATCGGCTCGCCGAGCGATTTGATAGCGGCGAGCCACGCTCGCCGGAGAGGCGGACGCAGTCCGCCGGGACGCCGCAGTACGTCTGCTGTTCGGCCACCATCGGCAACCCGGTCGGCCACGCTGCGACGGTGACCAACCAACCCGAACCGTCGTTTCGGCTGCTCACCAAGGACGACAGCGCGACCGGCCCGCGGCAATGGGTGGTCTGGAACCCGCCCGAGAAACGGGGTGGCGGGGGCCACGGACAGCGTCGGTCCCACCACGTCGAGGCCAAGCGGCTGTTCGCCGATCTGGTTCAGCGCGGCCTCCAGACGGCCGTTTTCACCGGTTCCCGGCAGGTGGCCGAGCGCTACGCGACCGAGAGCGAGCGGGAGCTCCGCGAGCGTGGCGCGGGGGAGCTGGCGACGAAGATCGGGGCCTATCAGGCCGCGCTGACAAGCGACCGTCGCCGGGAACTGGAGGCGGGCCTGCACGACGGCTCCATCCGGGGCGTCTGGACGACAAGCGCACTCGAACTCGGGGTGGACGTCGGCGGGCTGGACGCCGTCGTTCTCGATGGCTACCCGGGCACGCGCATGGAAACCTTCCAGCGGGCGGGGCGGGCGGGCCGGGGCGAGGATCCCGCCCTGGTCGCGCTGGTGACCGGCGAGGACCAACTCGACCAGTACGTCGCCCGCCATCCCGAGGCGCTGTTCGACCGCGAGCCCGAGCAGGCCCTGACCAACCCCGCAAACGACCAGATCCTCCCGGATCACGTCCGTTCGGCCGCCCGCGAGAACTGGCTGTCGCCGGGCGACGATCGCCACTTCGGCGAGACGTTCCCGGATGTCGTGGCCGATCTGGAATCACGGGGCGATCTCGAGCGCCGGACGACCGACGCCGGGACGCGGTGGCTCTACGACGGCGGCGGCAGTCCAGCCCACGAAACCAGCCTGCGGAGCGCCGACGACCGGGAGATCAAACTGCGCGAACGTGGCTCGAACGACGTGATCGCGTCGCTGCCCTTCGGCGACGCCCTACGTGACGCCCATCCGGGGGCGATCTACCACCACCAGGGGACGAAATACGAGGTGGTGGATCTGGATCTGGATCACGACGTGGCGACGCTGGACCGTACCTACGCCGATCAATACACGCGTGTCCTCCACGAGAAGACGATCACCGTCGAGGCGGACCTGCGGGAGAAGCCCTTCCCCGGTCGAGAGAGCGTTCCGGTCCGGTTTGCGGATGTGACTATGCACAAGCAGATCACCGGCTTCGAGCGCCACGACGCCCGTTCGGGCGAGGCGATCAGCCGGGAATCCCTGGACGTTCCCGAGACGAGCCTGCGAACGCGGGCGCTGTACTACGCGCTTCCACCGGAGCTAGAGGCGGATCTGCGGGCAGCGGGCGACTTTCCGGGCGGGATCCACGCCGCCGAGCACGCCATGATCGCGACGATGCCGCTGTCCTTTCTGTGTGATCGTCGGGATATCGGCGGGCTGTCGACGCCCCATCACCCCCACACCGATCGGAGTACGATCTTCATCTACGACGGCTATCCGGGGGGCGTGGGGATCGCGGAAGCCGGCTACGAATCGATCGGTGACCTGGCGGCGACGACGGGGGAACTCGTGGCGGACTGTGACTGTGAGGACGGGTGTCCGGCGTGTGTCCAGTCACCCCACTGCGGGAACGCGAACGATCCACTGGACAAGGGACTCGCCATCGAATTGCTGGAGGCGCTGGTCGAGGGAGACAACGCCAGCGAGTAGTAATGCGACCGCCGTTTGCAAGCGAGTCGAATTGGCGACAGCGTACGTGTGACGCTATCGTTCGTTGTCGATACTATCGAAGACGAGTGCCAGGATAACGAACGGGAGCAGATACACGAGCAAGAGTGCAAACAGCCCGATAATCCTGACGAACAGCCCGGACCCACCGGACTCCGTTTGCAGGAAAATCGCGGCGACGAACCAAAGCGTCAACAGCTGGACGATCGGAGCGTCGGCCATACAGCCAGGAACTGTCGACAGCGAATATAAAATTTCTGTTTTATTGGCAGTGAAGCGACCGATGACGCTCGGTTGGTTGCTCGCGATCGGTGCAGTGCTGAGGTTTGGATCGCTTCCGGGGTGCTCAAGCGCGCTCTCCAGTAGCCAATCGAGCGCAGCAGCGGGGTCGCTGGTCGACGGACAGGAGGGCCAGGTGAGGCAGGGTTCCAAGTAACTGGCTGCCGTATGGATCCATATGTCAACCGGTAACTCACGGAAGGACGTCGAGTGTCGATGTACGCGATGTCAGTACAACAACAACGGCAACTGTGGCTACCAGGGCCGCATCCTGATCAATCAGAACGGCGAGTGTGAGGTCATGGAAACGGGCTTCGGTGGCGACCGTGGTCCGTTCGGGTAGTCGAAGCGAACCGACGCTGTCCAGCTCCCGATCCGAGCCTGGCTGGGACTACCACGTCCATCGAATCGGTGATCGATCGACTACGCCAGCTTGGCATGTAAAAAGGACTTTGATCACCATGCAATAGTTGTTTTATTGAGGGGATGGACATGTATATGCTGGAGAATACATTCGGCACCGGCATCCGATTGCCCCCACCCGGATGCCAGGCCTGAACCCCACCCCGGACGACGTGCCCACCATTCCACGACGCTTGCAGACAGGGTCGACCGCTGTCATCCGTCGTCGGGATCTCCGTCTCCAGCGTTTCGACGCTGACTGACGTACTCGACGCCGAATCACTCGTCTTCGAGTGTCAACAGCGTATTCGTGACGAGCGTCGAGATCCCCCGGCGGAGCCGTTCGGTGGCAGCCTGGTCCGAGATGTCGAACTCCGCGGCGAGTTCCTTCGTCGAGATAGTTCGTGGGAGCGAATAGTAGCCTGCCTCGACCGCGTGCGTAAGTGTCTCCCGCTGGACCGGGGTCAGCCCGTACCACGGCCCTGCGTCAGGTTTCGTCGGATTGTAAATCTTCTCGACGGACACCGGGATGTCCTCCTCGATGTAGTACTCCTGAAACGTAGAGAGCGCATCGTGAGTGGGAAATCGAAGCTCGATCCGCCATCGATCGGCGGTCCCGGTCGCATCGAGCAAGGCCGCCCCGATATCGGTAAGTCGATCAAACAGCGATCCGTCGGGCGGCTCCCACTCCAGTGCGTACAGCGTCTCCTCGTCGTGTGTATTGACCGGCGTAATATCACGGACGGATTCGTGTTCCCGAACCGAATTCTCGAAGGACCGCCGCGCGCCGTCGGAGATCCGAACGAACGGGGTCGGCTTCCCCCCGAGGGGGACCATCGTTTCGAGTGTGACCTGTGTGGCACCTTCGACGCGGAGGATCTGCCCCAACTCGAATGCCTCCGAGGGGATTGTGAGCTCGACGATGACACTCATGGGATATTCGCGTCTTCACTGGCAATACCGTTAAAGTCTCCCCGGTAGCGACGTGCTCGCCGACGTTCGGGCATGATGCACCATGCTTTTCGGTAGTACTATCCCTCGCGAGGGGCTACCGGGTGGTACAGAGATGACAGTTGGGCTGGCGAGATCCGTCAGTCAGGCGACGATCCATCGTGACGACCGGTCGCGGCGTCGCCGACCCCAAACGGTCGGCGGTTTGCTGTCTTCTGTCCACCGATCATGAACCCCGATCTTCCCGACGACGAACTCACGAATTCCGAGGACTTCGAGCGGACGCTCGGGCGGGTACTGCTCTCGGCACTCGCCGGCGACGTCGACCCGCGCGGATCCTGGGTGTACCGAACTGACGGAGCCGGCCCTGATCTAGAGGTCATGGTCGTCGAACTCGAAGGGCAAAGCGGGAGCGACTAGACGGTTCGATTGCCGGACAGCCGATCGGGCGCGCATGATTTCTGCCAGAGTTGACAGCCAATCTGTCTTTACTGCCATGGTGTGCCACCTGCTGTCTTCTTGCAATCGGGCATCGGATCAAACGTATGGGAAACACGCCGGTGAGCCATGAACGGGCCGAGCCGAGCGATGACTTGGCACCAGTCGCCCAGCGCCTCGTCGAGAGTATCGACTCACATGCCATATTCATGTTAGATAGCGACGGTGCGATCACGGAATGGCCGCCACCGGCGACAGCAATGTACGGCTACGACGCGGAAAGGGTACTCGGCGAAGACGTGAGTAGCCTGTTCACTGACGGTGACGGGACTGAAGCCGGCGATCCGCCGGACGGCTTCCTCGATGACGCGACCGAAGGGACCGTCGAGGTCGAGCACTGGCACGAACGCGCCGACGAATCCGTGTTCTGGGGAACGCTGACGCTATCGCCGCTTTCGGGCGACGACGAAGGGTTCGCAGCCATCAGTCACGACGAGACGACGGCAAAGGAGTACGAGCGAATGCTCGAACGCCAGAACGACCGTCTCAAGGAGTTCACGGACATCCTCGCCCACGACCTCCGGAACCCGCTTTCGATCATCGGCGGAACCCTACAACTCTACGAGGAGACCGGCGACGACGCCCACATCGAGACGATCAAGGAGACGACGGACCGGATGGCCCGTCTCGTCGAAGACTTGCTCCGGGTGGCCCGACAAGGGGATGTCGTCACGGATCCGGAGCCGACGGCCATCGGCGAAGTGGTGGAAGCCGCCAGACCGGTCGTCGACACCACCGCCGGCGGGACCATCGTCTATCACGAGGTCCCGACGGTGAATGGCGACGCGGACAGGCTCTGTCAGCTGTTCGAGAACCTCTTCCGGAACGCCGTGGAACACAGTTCCACGAGCCCTGGCTCGCAAGCTCGTCAGAACGCAGTCGAACACGGCTCGGCGAGCCCGGACACCCACGCCGGGGGAGAAACACCGGGCAATAGCGGGACGGTGACGATCACCGTCGGACCGCTCGAAACCGGGTTCTACGTCGAGGACGACGGCCCCGGGATTCCGGACGAACAAAAAGAAGACGTCTTCGACCACGGGTTCACGACGAGTGGCGACGGCAGCGGCTACGGACTCTCGGTCGTCCGGACGATTGTCAACGCACACGGGTGGGATATCCTGGTCACGGACAGCGACACCGGCGGTGCGCGCTTTGAGATCACCGGCATCGACTTTCTGGATTGACCGGGACGCAACGAGCGTCGACCGTGGTTGTTTAAGGTCCGCCCGTCCGCACCGGGAGACGTAATGACTGTACCCAACAACTACGACGTCGAGGGCGAGGTGTGTGTGATCACCGGCGGGGCAGGGGTGCTGTGTTCGGAAATGGCGATCGCGCTCGGTGAACAGGGCGCGACGGTCGTCGTACTCGACATCGATAGCGAGGGACTCGACGCTGTCGGCGCGGCGCTTGAGGACGTCGACGCCGAGTACATGACACTGGAGGCGTCGGTGCTCGACCGGGCGGAACTGGACGCGGCGGCGGAGACGGTCGTCGACGAATACGGCCGGATCGACGTGCTCATCAACGGCGCTGGCGGCAACAGCCCCGAGGCGACCACGGACGAGGAGACGGACTTCTTCGGGCTCGACGCCGCGGGCGTCGAGAACGTCTTCAATCTCAACTTCCTGGGGACGTTCCTGGCGTCCCAGGCCTTCGGCGAGTACATGGCCGAGCAGGGCGCGGGCCACATCCTCAACGTCTCCTCGATGAACGCCTTCACGCCGCTGACGAAGATCCCCGCCTACTCCGGCGCGAAGGCCGCCGTCTCGAACTTCACGGAGTGGCTGGCCGTCGACATGGCCCACAACCACTCGCCGGACATCCGGGTGAACGCGATCGCGCCGGGCTTCCTGCTGACCGAGCAGAACCGCTACCTGCTGCTCGACGACGAGGGGAATCTGACCGAGCGTGGCCAGCAGATCATCGACCACACGCCCCAGGACCGCTTTGGCGACCCCGAGGACCTGCTCTCGACCGTGCTCTGGCTGATCGCACCCGGCTCGGAGTTCGTCACCGGCGCCGTCATCCCCATCGACGGCGGCTTTGCGGCATTTAGTGGAGTTTGAACGCTAAATCGAGTCAATGGCAGAGCGGTTACGTTGCGTTCAAGCTGGATCCGAAATGGACGGGACCGCTCTGAAGCACCCCTGTACAATCCACCAGAACAGGGCAGCAACTACCTCTTTGCCGAGTGCAGATCGAAACACCATCGCGGGAACGGCGGTGAGATCAGTCTCCGGGTAAATCCCCTGCTCAATGTCTTCCGAAGTGATACACCACGCCCCAAAGGAAGGACAATCCGACCATGACAACGATAGTCCCGGCGAACTGTTCGCTCGTGGGGACGTCAATACCGGCTTGTTCGTTCAAAAACTCCATCGCCAGTAAGGAGACCTCTCCGAGCGGTGGAAGCACATCCCAGACGAATTTCGAAAACATAGTTCCGATCAACAACGTCGAAAAGGCTGCAAACCCGTGTGACGCTCCGGTTTTGGCTGGCATACGCGAACCGTTATTATCCAATCAATAAATAACTAATTATAAACTATATTACAGACTGCGGTCAAATGGTTTTGAGTGTACTGAAGCGCAAGTGGCCTCCAAATCAGTCCCGGACAGACGGTAGTGTTCAGATAAGGACTCAAGCTGAGTGAGACTGCTCTGAAAGCCCTCGCCCTTTCATTCCACCAGGATTCGGCTGTGTAGCCGGCAGAAAGTAGCTCCTTGATCGGTGCTTATCTGAACACCGTCGTTCGAATTATCCTTCGCATCGCTAGGCCGTTTCTCATATACGGCAGTACTCGTTCGCAACTCTATATAACACTATGACAATCGGACTGAGACGTTTGAGAAGGATTCGGACGAGTTTCTCAGGGAGTCACCTTTCAACTAATGTTACAGAAGGATAGCAGAGAAACTACGAGCAGATGGCGAGGCTGTTAATGAAGGAGGATCCGCCGCCGCTCTCTATGAGTCGGAACAAGAATACTGTGACTGCGTAGAACCGTTGGAGGATTCCCCCACGATAACTGCTACATCAATGGACAGAGTCATCTACTCGAATAGCAAAAGCAGCGCTTATATTAGAGGAATGGGTGATTCATATTTATATTTATCTCTAGTTATTATTCATTTCTAGATTTGCCTGTTTTTCAACTGTTTCATTCGAATTGGATGCTGTTAGATTGAGAGTATATATTCCACCAACGTATCGTTCGGGTATTGAAACTGTTATCGGCACTGAAACACTACTCTGCTGAGAGCTCCAGTGTAAAACACACTTTCCTTCATTTGTGACTTTGTCATTAAACTCTCCCTTCTCCAATGATGCATCCACATTCCAATCAGTCCAGAGATCGTTAACGGTGATCTGAGTTATTTGACTTGCAGCAATAGAAACGGTGGCAACACCCCCGACGGTAATGGAGTCTCCCGTCACACTCAACGAAATGGAAGTAGCCTCGTTAATTTTGACAGTTTGAGATGTTGATGCACTATCGTCACCTGACACAGATACCGTAGCTGTCGGAGACCCTGCATCCCCTGTGCTAGTTGACACTGATAGCGTCTTCGTCGTCGAGTTTCCACCTCCCACGCTCACGTTAGTTGAGGTGGTCCCTACGTTCGGAACGGATAGTTCTAGCGTCCCATCACCCTGTAAGTCACCACTATTTGACACTGTTGCTGTGACTTGCAGATCATCACCCTCCGTTATTGGGTCGTTCGTGCTGTCAATGGATACGCCGAAGTTTGCGCCATCTGGTTGCTCGTTAATTTTGACAGTTTGAGATGTTGATGCACTATCGTCACCTGACACAGATACCGTAGCTGTCGGAGACCCTGCATCCCCTGTGCTAGTTGACACTGATAGCGTCTTCGTCGTCGAGTTTCCACCTCCCACGCTCACGTTAGTTGAGGTGGTCCCTACGTTCGGAACGGATAGTTCTAGCGTCCCATCACCCTGTAAGTCACCACTATTTGACACTGTTGCTGTGACTTGCAGATCATCACCCTCTGTTATTGGGTCGTTCGTGCTGTCAATGGACACGCCGAAGTTTGGTTGCTCGTTAATTTTGACAGTTTGAGATGTTGATGCACTATCGTCACCTGACACAGATACCGTAGCTGTCGGAGACCCTGCATCCCCTGTGCTAGTTGACACTGATAGCGTCTTCGTCGTCGAGTTTCCACCTCCCACGCTCACGTTAGTTGAGGTGGTCCCTACGTTCGGAACGGATAGTTCTAGCGTCCCATCACCCTGTAAGTCACCACTATTTGACACTGTTGCTGTGACTTGCAGATCATCACCCTCTGTTATTGGGTCGTTCGTGCTGTCAATGGACACGCCGAAGTTTGGTTGCTCGTTAATTTTGACAGTTTGAGATGTTGATGCACTATCGTCACCTGACACAGATACCGTAGCTGTCGGAGACCCTGCATCCCCTGTGCTAGTTGACACTGATAGCGTCTTCGTCGTCGAGTTTCCACCTCCCACGCTCACGTTAGTTGAGGTGGTCCCTACGTTCGGAACGGATAGTTCTAGCGTCCCATCACCCTGTAAGTCACCACTATTTGACACTGTTGCTGTGACTTGCAGATCATCACCCTCTGTTATTGGGTCGTTCGTGCTGTCAATGGACACGCCGAAGTTTGGTTGCTCGTTAATTTTGACAGTTTGAGATGTTGATGCACTATCGTCACCTGACACAGATACCGTAGCTGTCGGAGACCCTGCATCCCCTGTGCTAGTTGACACTGATAGCGTCTTCGTCGTTGAGTTTCCGCTTCCCACGCTCACGTTAGTTGAGGTGGTCCCTACGTTCGGAACGGATAGTTCTAGCGTCCCATCACCCTGTAAGTCACCACTATTTGACACTGTTGCTGTGACTTGCAGATCATCACCCTCCGTTATTGGGTCGTTCGTGCTGTCAATGGACACGCCGAAGTTTGGGGGGGATTGGACATCTGCATCGATTCGCGCTTCAGAAATTCGTATCGCAACGTTGAGGTCTGGAGAATCAAGTTCAAAGTGTAGAGTGTTCTCCCCACTAATTACTTCATACCCATCAAAAGAATCTGCCGAAATCGTATTTGTGCCTTCAGTTATTTCATCAGCAAAGAGAAAATCGACAAAATTATCATTAATATAAACACCAATATCCTCATCGAGATATTTGTCTTGAACATCAATCTCTATTGTCATACTGTCCTCGTCAACATACGTAGCCTGTTCAGAAGTGAGATTAAATGTATACGTATCTGACTTGGCATTTGTATCTTCAAGTACAGCTCTCAGTTCCCCACCTATTTCCACCCACGCTGTATCAAGCCATCCGCTGTCCGCATTTCGGAGATGGGTGTCTAAAACTAATTTATCGCCAAAGTCTCCTAAACCCTGTATATCTGCATCGTAACTCGTCTCCCACGTGTCATATTGTGAGTTGAAATTGTCTCTGTTAGGCAAAACTGTAGTTCGATTATCTTTAAAATCAATGTCGTCCCAGCTCGTATCCCAGTGTCCATAGCCAAAAAATATTTCTTCTTTTTCTGAGAGATCATCAATTGAATTCATTTCGCCTATTGTCCCGCTATATGTCATAGATACTGTATCAGTGTAAGATGCGACTGGATGGCCAGTGATTGTTGAAACATCCATTTCATATAAACGCTTCCAGCCTCTACCATTCCTTCCTGTCACATCCCCTCCATTAACGACACCCTCTTTGATTTTTACTGGCACTAGACTGCCTGATCCTAACCAGACCTCAAAGTCATATATCTCCCGTTCTCCAGACATACTGGCATAGATTGACTCGATAGATGTTTTTGTTACTTCTTTATTATAACTGCCGGAGTTTGACATGGAAGCCGATTTTTGTCGCACATATTTAAATATTTTGGAGAATGTGGGTTATTGACAAAGGATGTTGAGTGGCTGGTAAACTCGTGTTCAGACCATTTCTCTCGAAGGCCAGAATTTCTCCTGCAGCGAAATCATCAAAAGCCTGTGAGGCAACAGAGTTGCGATGGAGAGTAAGTTAACGTGATCTTCGGATAGGTGCGTCGAACCATCCGAATCTGCGTCAAGCACAGTGAGTGGAGCTTTAACCGAGAGGAACTCCGCCTGTAGAAGGGGAGTGGCAAAGGGAAACTGTCTGCATCAGAAGCAGATATGTATCTTCGTGAAGTAAATTTACTATTGATACAAATGACCGGTAGTTAGTGAACGAGTGTTTTCGCACCTCTGGCCGAATGCGGAACAAGTGAAATGAGGTATACTCCTCTAACGGTGCCTCATATAGGAGATGACTATCTGTAGGGTCTGTCCAACCCAGGATACCGATCAAATATCAAACGGTACCCTGTGAACGGCGTCCACAATTGGGACAAGACCACTGGTAGTGAGCCTGAGCTCAACAGTTCACCGCTTTCTTGTTTAACCCGAAGTTCGCCGCGATTTTTTGCACAGTCGTAGTGGAATTTCAATCTACACTGAGAATATTTGTTGTCTGGGCTATTATCACTACAGTAATCGCAACTGCTTCTTAGGAGCTCCATATTACAAATTGAATGCCAATTGGATAATGATTGTACTTTATCAAATAAATCTATCAACTCTCCTACTTGTTATTCCCGACCCAGCAGGAACGCGATCCCATCAAACGGCTTCTACTACCAGCGCTCGACGAATCTTACGAGCGAATCAGCCCTGAAGCGATAGCGGAGAAGTTCTGTATCGATATAGGGTACTGATACGACCTCGAGGTAGAGACATGAAATGTCGCTCACTTTGATGAACTTCGACATCCTGTGCATCAACAGGGAGCCATTATTACGTGGGAAATAATTCCATGACCCGAGAAATAGGTCTTGTCAGTTGCGTCAAGACCAAGCGAGACGAACCAGCCAAGCCAAAGGATCTCTACATCTCCGACTACTTCGAGAAATGCGCGTCTACGTGGAACAGTACCACGACGACTGGTGGATTCTATCGGCCAAGCACGGTCTCCTTGACCTAAACAGCGATCCTATCGAGCCATACGATGAGACGCTTAGTGAGGCGAGGGTGGCGATTCGATGGAGGAACAGAGCGCGATTCTCCGAGAGCTGTTCTATCGGGGAATCAGGATATCTCCCTCCTACCATCAGCCGACCGATACCGTGGAACTGAACGAAGAGGTGTATATGGACTCTGCAAAACAGCATCGACAATGGGAACCCTCTGACCCTCGGTCTGACTGACTATCTCGGGAAGGGAAAGTACCCATCTGTTTGTCAGACAGCCACCGCTCTTGGGATTTGATCTTCTATTTTATTGATTGGCCGCTTATCTCTCGAAGAACCACGTGGGCAAAGGGATAGCTTTGCGGAAGTATTGCATATAGTGTTTCAATATGGGAAATTTCCGCAATTCCTGAGCCTCTCCCAAGAGATGCGCGGCAATACCAGTAGGGAATATGCACTTGTCTTCTCGCGCGCGGATCAGAGCCTTCCTAATTCGACGTAGATTGTTCACCGAAAAGACTAGGTTCTTTGGTGAAGTTCCGAAATTGAGAGGAAGAAGGCGTGAGACTGCTGTTGCCGTGTCACCGAACGTCGTGAGGTGACAGGATGGGCCAACGCGGATTTGAACCGCGAACCTCCCGGTTATCAGCCGAGCGCTCAACCTGATTGAGCTATTGGCCCAGGTGAGCGCATCAAGGCGTACCGGAGGCCTACCATTAAGCGTTTCTTTTCGCTCCCGTCGTCACCCTCGTGGCTGGCGATCACTCGGGCCGATCGTCCCCGTCCTCAACGTCGTCGAGGTCCTGGGCCTCACCGATGTCGCGGACTCCATCGTCCGTCGAGCCACCGATACCCCCGATACCCCCGATCCCGCCGGGCCCACCGAATCCACCGGGACCGCTGGAATCACCGCCGACAGGCCCGTCCCCGTCGTCGTTCGGAAAGCCACCGACGTAGACCGAGCCGGTGGCGAACCCGCCGGTCTTCTTTTCGAGATAGGGCGTGACGACCCACTTCTTCAGTGCGAGCCGGACTGGATATCTGGTCGGCGGGATCACGAGGACGAAGCCGATCACGTCGGTCACCAGCCCGGGAGTCAACAGCAGCGCGCCGGCGATCAACAGCAGCGCGCCGTCGAGCAACTCGTCGGTCGGTGCCTCCCCCTGGAGGACCTTCCGCTGGATCTTCGCGATCGTGTGACGGCCCTCCGCACGGACGAGCAACATGCCGATCAGTCCCGTCAACACCACGAGCAACACCGTCGGGACGGCACCCAGCTTACCGGCAACCACGACCAGCATCACCATGTCGACGAGAGGTATCAACAGCAGGAGCGCGATGATCCGGAGCATGCCGCCCCCTACCGGGCGGGGCCTCAAAACCCTTTTCGAGCGAGTACAGGTGTGGGCAGACGGCGAGGCTCTATCGGTCGCCGGAGCCGTTCGTCCGCCGGTCGACAGCGTCGGTTTCCGTCCCGGCCACGCCGCTGTCGGCGGGTTCGGGGTTGCCACCCTCGGCGTCGCCGTTGACCTCGTCAGTGAGATCGCCGAATCGAGCCACGCGCTCGGCGTGGGCGTTGTGCTGGTGGATCGACTCGTCGTTCGACTGCTCCATTCGAATGACAGCGTTCTCGGGGAGATCGGGGAACGTCTCGACAACCCCCTCCGCGAGCGACCGGACGCAGTCCTCGACGAACTTGGCGTCGGCGTGAGCCTCGTAGGTCATATGATCCTCGTCCGGACGTTTCGCGAGGTTGTAGATGTGGGCGCTCATCGCATCGCGGGCGACCGCGATGACGTCCCGGAGGTCGACGTCCGGCGAGCCATCGCTCTCGATGGTGAGCGTGGCGTGCCCGCGCTGGGAGTGTCCGGCCTGGGGGACTTCATCGAGGAAGGTGTCGATGGTCTCCCGATCGACGTCGAGGTCGTTCAGCGTCTGGCGGGCGCGTGACTCACTCATTCCCTGTGAACAGGGACAGACCGTCATGCCGGTGACACGCGCGCCGAGTTCCTCCCGAGTCCCCTCGTCGGTCGCGGTCGCGGAGGCGATGATGTCGGCGGTGCTCTGAGTCGGGCGGTCGCTTTCGGGCGTGCGCTCGCGGGTGACGTACTCGGCCTCCATGCGCACCTCCGCGCGGTCGGTGTAGTCGTGCTTGTCGAGAAGACGCTCGGCGGCGTCACCACAGACGTCCTCGACGCGGTAGCCGGTGTTGTCGACGGCGGCTTCGAGCGTCTCGTCGATGACCTCCATGTTGCGACTCATGTCCGCTCCCTTTCGCCAGGTGGGGAGGTCGACGAAGACGTCGAACGTCGCCATCAGGACGATCGGGCGACGGTCCTCGCGGTCGATCTCGACGAGTTTCTCGACACCGGTGACGCCGACGCGGTTGAGTCCGACGGCGACCTCCGGACTGTTCGCCTGCACGTCCGGGAGTTGCTTGCTCATTCGACTCTTCGTAGGGCTGAGTCGCGGTTAGGGTTTACGAAAGGGGTGGGGCTGGCCGCGCCCGAAACGAGCCGTGGCGTGCGGGCCGAACCCGACCGTGTTGTGGGGAACAGGCCGAGGAGAGTTCTCGACCGCTCCGCTCATCCGAACCCCTCCACCTCCACACGTTGATCCGGGACGCCGATGGCGTCGGTCTCCGCCAGAAGACTGTAGACCATCGCGTTGATCCCGCAGGCGTAGACGTCGACGTTCCCGGGATCGATCCGAGCGTCGACGCCCGATCGAGGCTCCCGACGGAGCCGTCGTTCCAGCGGGGCCGCGACGCCCGTCGTCACGCGGTCCGGGTCGACGTGGGCCAGCAACGCGTCCTGCACGAAGTCGGTTTCGCCCTCCCACTCCGAAAGCAGCGACTCGAAGACCAGACACGGGACGAAGTGGAAGTTCTCACGAGTGGCCGCGAGGTCCCGGAAGTACTCGCGGTAGGGCAGGTCGTCCGTCCAGTCGGCGCCGAGGAACAGCCAGACGTCACGACGCTGGCCGTCGTATTCGTCCCGGCCCGTCTCGAAGAGGTACTCGATCATGCTCTTCAGCGGGGCCACGCCCGTGCCGGTCGCGACGAACGCGAGGTCACGAGGCGCGTGATCGCCGAGGACGAGTTCGCCGTACGGCCCGCGGATCGTCAGCTCGTCGCCGACTGCCAGATCCGCACAGATGCGCGGCGACAGTCGACCGCCGGGCACTCGCCGGACGCAGATCTCCAGTTCGTCCTCGGCCGGCGAGTTCGACAGCGAGTACGCCCGCGGGATCCCCTCGTACGTCAGGCCGACGTACTGCCCGGCGACGAAGTCCACGTCGACCGCCGTATCGAACCGGACGGCAGCCAGCATCGGGTACGGACGGTCGTAGCGCCTCCCGAGCGCCGTGACCTGACGGGCGAGGTCGGCGCGCCCGGCGGCCGTAGCTGCCTCGGCGGCCGCCTCCCACTCCCCCGGAAGCATCGCGCCGTCGACACCCTCGATCGCCACATCGGCCAGGAGACGCTCCATCGCCGTCGCGATCTCCTCACTCCGGTCGTCGTCCTGGTAGGTGACCGCGGTCACGCGGGCGGACTCGGTGAGCAGTGGCAGCTCCCCGATGGCGTCGTGCTGTGAGGCGTGTCTACGTACCTCGATCATGTCCGGAGGCCGGGCGGGGGCGGCAAAGACCTTTCCCCACCCGTGAGCCGACACGCTCAGGGCACGACGCCGACAGTCAGCAGCGTGCCGTGCTCGCGGAAGTGCTCGACCATCGCCTCGCGGGTCTTCCAGTCCTCGGTCGGAAACTCCGCGGCGGGCGGGATCTCGACCTCCTCGTCGGGGATCGCCTCCTGCTCGGCAACGTGAAACCCGGCCTCCCGGAAGGCCTCGCGGTACTCCGCCCGCGACCACCGGGTCATGGCGACGTCGACGTACTCGTCCCACTCGGCGGTGTGGGGGTTGTCCGCGACGTAATCGACTGCACAGTAGAAGGTCCCGCCCGATCGCAGGACGCGACGGAGTTCACGAAGCGCTTCGACGGGATCGGGAGCGTAGTAGATGGCCTCCATCGAGAAGGCGTGATCGACGCTGTCGGTCCCAAAGGGCAGGTGCTGGAAGTCCCCGACCAGGAACCCGACAGCCGCGTCGTCGGTGTACTCGCGGGCGTTTCGCGCCATCTGTGGCGAGCGATCGAGGCCGTAGGCGCGCCCGGCCCCGCCGGCGGCTCGAAGCGCGCGGGCGGCGTACCCGCTCCCACAGCCCAGATCGAGCACCACGTCGCCGTCCTCGACCGGCATCCGGCCGAGTGCGTGCTTGGCCGTGTGCCAGTGTCGTTGTTCCATGCCGCGGTCCTTCCCCTGCTCAGCCCACTGGTCGAAGGCGTCGCCGACGCTCATACGCGTATTCGGAGGGGGATCGGCAAAACCCGTTCGTCTCACGCCGGGTCAGCGTTCGTGATGGGATGAAACGTGATCGTTCACGCCAGATCCGGAACTGGCCCGTCGACAAGTTGTTCCTTCTCGCCACGCGACAGTTGCTTGATCGCGTATTCGCGGGACATCGCGGCCGATTTCGTCTCGAACGTCTCCAGATGGACGAGTTCGACCGGCGTCCGACCGCGGGTGTACTTCGCGCCCTCGCCGTCGTTGTGTTCGCGGACGCGACGCGCCGGATCGGTGGTATAACCAGTATACAGCGTGTCGTCAGCACACCACAGAACGTACACGTAGTGATCGGCGTCGGGGTCCGTCATCTGCCAGCCCCCTCACGTGTCGGGAGCGCGTTCCTTGGCGGTTTCGGCGATGCCGGCGTGGGACGAACAGGAGGGGCAGGCACGTAATCGACCGTTAGCGTCCGCGAAGACGCGTTCGAACTGGTCGGAGACGTGTTCGCCGCAGTGATCGCATCTTGGCATGTGAGACCGTCGGGAGTGTGTCCCGTTATGACATGTATGTGATCCACAAACATGAACAGTGGGAACTCAGGGACGCTTGCCGCGGGCCGCGTCAAGTTGCCGGGCAATCAGGCCGGCCTGGGCACCGGCGGTGAAGCCGGCGTCGACGTTGACGGTCGTGAGTGCGGTACAGGACTGCAACATCCCGAGGGCGGCCGCCTCGCCGTCGCCACCCTGGCCGTACCCCGTCGAGACCGGGAGCCCGATCACTGGCACATCGACCAGGCCGGCGACGACGGTTGGCAGTGCGCCCTCCCGGCCGGCGGCGACGATGATCACGTCATGGGCCCGAATGTCATCGAGGCGGTCGAGCAGGCGGGCGATGCCGGCGACGCCGACGTCGTCGATCCGCCCGACGCGAGCCCCCATTTCGCCGACAATCGCGGCCGCCTCGCCCGCGGGAACGGCGTCCGATGTCCCGGCGGTGACGATCCCGACGTCGGCCTCAAGTCGCGGCGGTTCGAAGTCGGGGGCGTGGCCGACCACCACGTTCGAGCGCTCGCGCCAGCGGATCGTCGTGCCGGGGTGGTCCGCCGCCAGTCGACGGCGGATCGCCGCGACCTGCGCCCCCGTGACGCGGGTGGCGATGACGCGGCCGGTCGTCTCGACGGCCGTCGCCGCGAGGGCGGCGACCTCGGCGGGCGTCTTGCCGTCGCCGAGGATCGCTTCCGGAACGCCACCCCGGACCTCGCGTGCCGCGTCGAAGCGACCACCGTCGTTGCTGGCATACCCGCGAAGTTCGGCTTCGGCCGCCTCGACGCTGATATCGCCGTCTTCGAGGGCTTCGAGGATCTCTCGCATGCGACACATTCCGGGGCCAGGGTACTCTTAGGCATCGATTCCGTGTGCGGATCGCACACTCGACTGTCCCACACGGAGACCCCCTTTGACCTTCCAGGCGGGTCTCAAACCCGTCTAACCGTCCCGAGAGCGGGTAGAATTGGGAACGCTTATAAATGATCCTGTGGAACACAACCCTGTATGGCAGACCTAATCGTCAAAGCCGCCGTCAAGGAAGAGCTCGATGACATGAACGTTGCCTCGGACTTCTACGCTGCCCTCGACGACGAGGTCGAGGAGCTGCTCGCCGACGCAGCGCGACGTGCCGAGGAGAACGACCGCAAGACCGTCCAGCCGCGCGACCTGTAAGGTCGTCGCATCCGCGGTTTTCGTTTCTGACCAACTGATCCGATAGAGCATCGGCAGTGTCGACGGGTAGTTTTACGAGCCGCTCGCCTGAACCGGGAGACATGTCCGGACCCCCGAAGGATTTCGACCCAGAATCGCCCGAAAAGCGGGAAGTGGCAGGGGAAGCCGCCCGCGACAGATCCGACTTCCTCTCGCTGATGGGCCACACCTATCGGGGAGAACTCGGCCGGACGACGTCCTGGCGAACCCGAATCGATCGGACGACGAACTGGGCGGTCGTCCTGACTGCATCCCTGCTCACCTGGGCATTCTCGGCGGAGACCCGCCCGCACTATATTCTGCTCGTCGGTATGGGCATGCTGGTCGTCTTTCTGGGTATCGAGGCGCGGCGATATCGTATCTACGATGTCTGGCGATCGCGGGTGCGCCTGTTGGAGGAGAACGTGTTTGCTAACGCGCTCGATCCGGAAGGGACAGAGCAACCCAACTGGCGCGAACTCCTGAGTGACGATCTCCGGGAGCCGACGATCAAAACGCCACCGATCGAAGCGGTCTCCAGGCGACTCGCGCGGGTGTATACCCCGCTTTTGTCTGTGCTGCTCGCCGCCTGGCTGATCCGACTCACGGTGTTCGGCGATCCCACGTCGGGGCCGATCGGGGCCGCCTCGATCGGCAGGATTCCCGGCGAAGTCGTCCTGGGACTCGTCGGCGTATGCTACGCGCTCGTCATCGTGGTCACGTTCTGGCCGGGGTCACGACAGGCCAAGGGCGAACTCCAGGAAGAGGACAACACCGAGGCGTGGCGGTGACGCCACTCAGCGTTGAACTGTCCTGACCGAGTCTTTTTGGGACCGGTCGGCGAGAACAAACGTATGTTCGGAACGAGCGGTATCCGTGGCCCGGTTGGAGAGACGGTCACGGCCGATCTTGCACTGTCTGTGGGACGGGCGCTGGGAATCGACGCCGACCGCGTCGTCGTCGGTCGGGATCCGCGTGAGAGCGGGCGGTTCCTGCTGGATGCGCTGACCGCGGGGCTGCGTGAATCAGGCACCGACGTGATCGACCTCGGCGTGGCGGCGACGCCGACCGTCGCGCGCGCCGTTCGTGGCGAGGATGGCGACGCCGGCGTCGTGATCACGGCCAGCCACAACCCGCCAGCGGACAACGGCATCAAGCTCTGGCAGCCGACGACCCAGGCGTTCGATACGGCTCGACAGAACACTGTCGCCGACCGGATCGAGTCCGAGGCGTTCGATCTCGTCGCGTGGGACGATCTCGGAACGCGACGCCGACGAGACGGCGCCGACGCCCACGTCGAGGCCATCCTTGATGCCGTGTCCGTCACCTCGCCGCCGGATGTCGTCGTCGACCTCGGCAACGGTGCCGGTGGCGTCAGCGTCGAGGCCCTCACCCAGGTGGGGTGTGACGTCGAGACGCTCAACGCCCAGCCGGACGGGGCCTTCCCGGGACGACCCAGCGAACCGACGGCCGAGAACTGTGAGTCCCTGACGGCGCTGGCTCGGGAGACTGGGCGACTCGGGATCGCCCACGACGGGGACGCCGACCGACTGCGCGCCGTCACGGAAGACGGCGAGTTCCTCAGCGGGGATACCCTGCTGGCGATTCTGGCGCGCGACGCGGCTGACCCCGGCGAGACGGTCGCCGCCCCGGTCAACACCAGCCTGGCCGTCGACGATTACCTCGCGGCCGACGACATCGACGTTGTTCGCACACGGGTCGGCGACGTCTCCGTAGCCGAGCGGGCCAGTGAACCCGGCGTCGCGTTCGGCGGCGAACCCAGCGGCGCGTGGATCTGGCCCGCCCAGGCACTGTGTCCCGATGGCCCGCTCGCGGCCGCAAAACTGGTCGAGCTCGCGGCCGAGCGCCCGCTCGCCGATCGCGTTGACGACATCGAGGCGTACCCGATCCACCGGGACAGCGTCTCAGTGACGGAGAAAGCCGCGGTGATGGAACGCATCCACGAACGTGTCCAGGCGGAGTACGACGACGTCACCACGC
This sequence comes from Halorhabdus utahensis DSM 12940, assembly GCF_000023945.1. Lineage (NCBI taxonomy): Archaea > Methanobacteriati > Methanobacteriota > Halobacteria > Halobacteriales > Haloarculaceae > Halorhabdus > Halorhabdus utahensis. The sequence continues at coordinate 2,301,790 of NC_013158.1, read as the reverse complement.
TGGATGGTGTCCGCGTGGACCTGGGTGACGCCTGGTTCCTGCTCAGAGCGAGTGGGACACAGCCCCTCATCCGTATCACGGCCGAAGCGCGTGACCCGGAGCGCGCCAATACTGTCTTCGAAGAGGCACGGGAGATCGTCACCCGAACCCAGGGATGAGGGCACTGGAGGGAAGGTGGCGGGAACGCGGAACACGGACAGGAGGGCTTATCCACGCCGGGTCGACCGCGCCTCCCGCACGTCGGCTCCGTCACGGATCTTGTCCTCGCACTGCGGACAGACCCGGGGCTGATCAACTCCGTTCGGCGTAAAAACGCGTGCGTATGCGGCGGTTACGAACGCACCGCAGTTCTGGCAATGCGGCATACGACTTGTTGTTTCTCACTCGTACCCTTAACTGTTGGTGGTGTGATAAAAGTTACCAATCCTCACGATTTATCGTACTTTTCGGCCGTTCTTACCGGGTCCGGTCAAAACGAGGCCGTCATCGATCCGTCCGTCTCCAGTTCGATGACGCCGTCGAACAGCGACCGGAACCGGTCGAGTCGATCTTCGTCGTGGACGCCGCGCGCGAGGTGGAACAACCCGACTGCGTCGTGGTCGGCCAACAAGGCGAGCAACTGTTCGACAGCGGCCGTCGTTTGCGGTTCGTCAGCGTAGTACAGCATCTCGGTCAGGGAGTCGACGCTGATCCGTCGCTTCCCCTCGGTCGTCGAGAGGAACTCGCGGGTCTCGGCGACGATCCCGTCGAAGTCATCGGGCGCGGAAACGTACCGGACGTCGTCGCTCCGGCGGCGGGTGTATCCGCGTTCGACCGAGAGCGCGTCGAGGATCGTCGCCTTCCGCTCGTCGACCTCGTAGTGTTCGATCTTCTGGGACACTTCCCGGGCGGTCGTGCGCGTCGAGACGACCAGGAAATGGTCGGTATCGGTCGAGAGAAAGTCAGTATCGACGCGGTCAGTTTCGCCAGTGCTCGGATGAATCAACAGGATGCTCGTCCCGCCAGGGACGGTCTCCGGCGCGTCGTCGATCGCCAGGGTGTAGTCCATCTCTGCCCGTTCTGGGGGCGGCGATCGACTTAAGCATGCTGCATACCGCAATCAGAAGACGCTATCGGCGGTCGCCGCCCCGACGACGCTGAAGATCGCGCCGACGCTGACCACCCGCAGCGTCACTTCGAGTTGTTCCATCCGTCCCATGCCCTCCAAGAACGACGCGGGCGCGTTGAGCAGGATCGCCAGCAGTGCGACCGAACCAAAGGCGACCGAGATGAGCGAGAGAAACCGGAGTGGCAGTCCAGCAACCTCCGCTTCGGTATCCGGGTCGCGGTCGTCGTCGGCCTGGTAGAGCGCGCCGTAGCCGATGACGGCGACGAGGACGGCCGTCGCCAGGCCGTGAAACCAGCTCATCCCGTCGGCCAGCGTCCAGACCTCCTCGGTCACGACGAACGGCCCCGCGAGCAGGAACCCACCGACGATCTGCTGGGCAGTGTCTGCCAGTTTGTACCGCGGCGGTCCGACCATAGCTACATGCACACGCCGTCCCGAGTTGAATGCGTCGCTCTCCGGAAGCCTGCCGCCAGGACTCGAACCGATGCAAGACGTTCCGGGTCACTCGCTGACGCTCGCTTCCCGGGCTGCGACTTCCGTGTTCGACTCTGGGGTACGCCGTCCTTGACGATAGCTATCGCTCGGCGATGAAACGCCTCGCAGAATCGTCAAGAGACGCCGTCCCGAGAACTGCTACGCAGTTCTCGTGGGCCGGAAAATCGCTTCGCGATTTTACGTCGCCGTCAGAGCAAGCTCTGACGTGCCGTGAATTTCACAGAAATTCACGCCGCCGCCAGGACTCGAACCTGGGACAACCACGTTAACAGCGTGGTGCTCTACCATCTGAGCTACGGCGGCAGGCATTCCAGGGTAGTCGGAGTTATTTGATAGGGCTTTCGCTTTCGTCCGGTCGCCGGATGGCGGTCGCGACGCATCGATACGCTTTCCCGTTCCTGCCGGTACGGTTTCTGTATGTCTGAGGAGCTTTCGGGCGTTCTCCGGGCGGTTCGACGACGGGTCGAACCCACCGACGCCGAACGCGAACGCCTCGAGCAGGCGGCCCACGAGGTGATCGGCCGGGCCGAGGCGGCCCTGGAAGAACGCGGGATCGACGGCGATGTCATGCTCGTCGGCTCCACCGCCCGGAACACCTGGATCGCCGGCGACCGCGACGTCGACGTCTTCGTCCGGTTCCCAACCGCTGTCGACCGCGAGAAACTCGAAGCAGTCGGCCTCGATATCGGCCACGCGGTCCTCCCTGACGGCCACGAGGAATACGCCGAACACCCCTACGTCGTCGGTGAAGTCGACGGCTACGACGTCGATCTAGTCCCCTGCTACGACGTCGAGGATGCGACCGCGATCCAGTCGGCCGTCGATCGAACGCCGTTTCACACCGAGTACCTGCAGGCCCGCCTCGACGACGACCTCGCCGACGACGTCCGGCTCACGAAGGCCTTCCTCAAGGGGATCGGCGTCTACGGGAGCGACCTCCGAACCCAGGGGTTCTCGGGCTATTTGACCGAGTTGCTGGTGCTCGAACACGGCGGCTTCCGGTCGCTCGTCGAGGCCGCGGCCGAATGGCACCCGCCCGTCCGCTTCGATCCGGAAACGCACGGGACCGCCACGTTCGACGACGATCTCGTGGTGATCGACCCGACCGATCCCGAGCGCAACGTCGCCGCGGCGCTCTCGACGGCGAACCTCGCGCGCTTCCAGCACTACGCCCGCGAACTGCTCGCCGAACCACGCGAGTCGCTGTTCGAACCCGTCGACCCCGACCCACTCGACCCGGAGGCAGTCCGAGCGGCGTTCGACGAGCGCGGGACGACGCCCGTCGCCGTGACCTTCGAGACACCCGATCTCGTCGAGGACGACCTCTACCCACAGCTGGAGAAGTCACTCGATGGTATCCGCGGGCTGCTCGACCGTCACGGCTTCGACGTGTTGCGCGCGGCCGCCTTTGCCGGGGAACATGCAGTGCTCCTCTTCGAGCTCGAAGTCGCCGAACGGCCCGCGGTCGAACGGCACGTCGGACCACCCGTCCACGTCCGCGAGCACGCCGATGGCTTCTACGAGAAGTACGCCGATTCCGGCGTCTACGGCCCGTTCGTGAGCGAGGAGCGGTACGTGGTCGAACGTGAACGAGAATACCACACCGCGACCGAGCTGCTGGAAAGCGACGCGATCTTCGACGTCGCACTCGGCACGGACGTCGAGAGCACCCTCGAAACCACGCACACAGTGCTGGTCGGGGCTGCCGTCGGGACGCTCGCCGAGTCATTCGGGCGGGAACTGGCTGGCTATCTCGACCCGAAGCCCTGATACACCAGCGAATCGAGCACGTTCTGGCCGCCATCGGTGGGTGCCGGTTCGATCGAGTCGGCGTGCTCGCCGTTGAGTACCTCGTGGATCTCGCGAACGCCGGCCGAGAGTGTTTCGAGGCCATAGCCGCCTTCCAGAACGAACGCCAGCCCAGCGTCGATCCGGTCGGCAAGTTCGTGGACGCGTTCCGCGAGCACGCCGTACCCGGCCGTCGAGACCAGCATCCGGGAGATCGGATCGTTCTCGTGAGCGTCGAACCCTGCACTGACGATGATGAGATCCGGCTCGAAGTTCTCGAACTCGGGGGCGACGACCTCCCGGTGGACGGCGAGGTAATCTGCGTCACCACTCCCCGACGGGAACGGCACGTTCAGGGTGCGTCCGCGCCCCGCGTCGGCACCGGTCTCCCCGACGTCGCCCGTCCCGGGGTACAGACCCTCCTCGTGGAACGAGGCGTAGTACACGTCACTGCGGTCGTAAAAGATGTCCTGCGTGCCGTTGCCGTGGTGGACATCCCAGTCGAGTATCGCCACCCGGTCGACGCCGTCCCGTCGAAGTGCATGTTCGGCCGCGATTGCGGCGTTGTTGAGAAAGCAAAAACCCATCGCGTCGTCTTCGACGGCGTGATGACCCGGCGGTCGACCCAGCGAGAACGGCGTCTCGCAACCGTCGGCACCCTCGAGTGCTTCGTCTGCGGCCCACGCGGCAAGCGTGGCACTCGCCACCGCCGCATCCCAGGTCGCCTCGACGGCGACAGTGTCGGCGTCCCAGTTCCCGCCCCCGTTGGCACAGAACTGCCTGACATCTTCCAGATAGTCGTGATCGTGGACGGCCCAGATAGCGTCACGAGGAATGGCAGTGGCGGGAACGTACTCGACGTTCGCCGAATCGGCGAGGGTCCGCTGTATCGCACGCAGTCGGTCGGGACTCTCCGGATGCCGACTGCCGGTGTCGTGTTCGAGGCAGATTTCGCGGTAACCAAACTTCATTCAACGTAGTGAGTCAGTTGGGCGTAGAGTTCGACGTCCTCCGCCTTAACGGTTCGGCGGCCGGCATGCTCGGCCAGTAACGACGCCGCCGCGGCGACGTCGTCGGCCTCGCGCTCCAGGATCGACGCCAGCGCGATCCGTGCATCCATTGCGACCCGATACCGGTCGTCGATGTCGAGGCGTGCGATGCGATCGACCGGCGCGATCGGGAGTTCGAGTGCATCCTTCTCCGGTACCTCCCCGACCCCGAAGTCCATCGCCATCAGCGTCTTCCGTCCGTCCGCGCTGGCCGCCTCGGCGGCGTCGGCGGCCAACGTTGCCCCCCGAGACTGGATACGACGGGTGAGGGCTTCGGTCGCTTCGGCACTCACCCGCAGTCCGCCGGCATTTCGCCGGATGATCGAATCGACGGGAGCAAACGGTAACTCGACGCTCATACGCCACAAGCGGGCGGTTTCCGTCTTAAGCGTTTCCTCCCGCCGCCGACCGATTCAAAACAGTTCCTCTGCCTCGATCTCGTCGCCGCGTCGCCGCCCCCTGACCGTGACTTCCTCCCCGAGACGGACCGACTCGGTCGTATCGACAGTGACGGTCTGTTCGCCGTCGTCGACGATCACCGGATCGCCCGTCTGGACGACGGTGCCCGTGAACTCGACCTCCTCGCCGTCCGCCGTCCCGTCTTCCGCACCCGCAGTACTCCCGCCCGTGCCGTCGCTCGCTGTCTCTCCGCCCTCGCCGTCATCTGCGAACGCCGAGAGCCCGGTCGACGCGCCCGCGTCCTGGACATTGTTCTCGCCCGCAGTGCCTGCATCGTCCGCGTCGGGGGTCGTCGCCATCGACGCACCGTCCTCGAGGACGACGACCGTCGATCCCCAGCCCGCGGAGGCCTCGAGATCGTCCTGCCAGCCGTCCTGAATCTCGACGTCGGCACAGACGACCTCGTCACCCGGCGCGAGGTCGCGGTCGGCTTTCTCGCCCCACAGCGCCACCCGGATGTCGTCGGTGTCGTCCTGGATCCGGATGTTCTTGACTTGCCCCTCCGAGCCGTCGTCGCGGTCGAACGTCCGCGTCGGATCGGTCGAGCGGACGACGCCGCCGATGTCGACCGTCTCGTCCAGTTCCACGTCATCGATCGGCGTCGTCTCCGGCGCGTATTCGACGTCGGCATCGTCAAGCTCGTCGATCGCCCCCTCCTCGCCGACGTGGACCTCCAGATCGCCGTCGCGTTCCCGAACGTAGCCGTCGACGACTTCGACCGTCGTACCGGCGTCGATCTCCTCGACCCGGTCGGCGCGGTCGTCCCACAGCGTCACCCGGACGCGGCCGGTCTCGTCGCCGATCGAGAGATTCGCGACCCGGCCCTCCGACCCGTCGTCGCGCTCGAACGTCCGCACCGGTTCGGTGTCGAGGACGACGCCCTCGACGGTGACGTTCGACTGGCCCATGGTGAGCGCGTCGATGGTCTCGCCGTCACCGGGTTCGACGTCGATCGTCGCGTCGAGATCCTGTTCGGCCTGATCGACGCTGACCTCGAGACCGTTGTAGCCCTCCTGTGGCCGACCTTTGACCCGGAGGACGTCGCCGACTTCGACTTCCCCCTCGTCGACGGCGACAGCTTCCCCATCCCAGAACGTCAGTCGGAGGCTGTCGGTCTCGTCGGCCGCCTCGACGTTGATCACGCGGCCGTCCTCGTCGTCGCCATCACGCTCGAAGGTCCGCAACTCGCCGATCGAAAGCACCTTCGCCAGAAACCGGACCTCCTCCATGCCGGCCTGGACGTCCGCGACCGTCTGGGCCTCGTTCTCGGTGAGTTCGTGGGCGATCAGCATCGCCGCTGTTTCCTCGTCGGCCAGTCCCCCCATCTGTTCGACCTTCTCCTCGACGGCTTCCCTGAAGTCGTCCTCGGAGACATCGGCGTCGAGATCCGCGTATACGTCCTCTATCGCACCCATCTGTCTACCGAGGCCAGGGTTGCGCTCCGTTTAAGCGTTGTCGTCGACAGTTCGACCCACCGCTTTCGGGTGGTTCACTCGCGAAATGGTGAACGGACATGAACGACGCTGGTCGCCCTCTCTGTTAAAAAGGTACGGTGAACCCACCGTTCGGACGGGTGTGGAGCCCCACCCTTCCGACGGGCGTGAAGCCTCACTCCTCGGGTGGCGTCGCACTCGAAGAGCCGTAGGCGGCACTCATACCGAAGCGGTCGCCGTGACTGATCGCAACCTCGGATGGAATGTCGTCCTCGAAGGAAAAGGTCGCCTCGTAGGGGATGTCCACGAGACACTGGCCGCCGACCCCGCCGTCCTCGCACTCCTCGCGGTCGACAGCGTCGACGGACACGGCAAGTCGTTCGGCGTCGGTGTCGTGGGAGACATCACCCAGCTGGGCGCGCTTACAGAGGTCGCTCCCACGGCGGATCCCCTTGACGACGATCCGACCCTCGTCGGGCTGGAATTCGACGTCGGCGTCGTCCTCGCCCAGGCCACATTTGGGTGCGTGTGAGGTGAACTGGAAGGTGACGCCGTTCATCTCGCCACCGGCGCTCCAGGCCTGTTCGGCTGCCCCCGAATCGGGCGTTCCGGTTCCGGTCCCCTCTTCAGGAGTCGATATCTCGCTCGATCCGTCGTCCGCTCCGTGGTCGTCCGGCGTCGAGGTGGAGCGGTCCTCGGAGTCGTGCTCCCGATCGTCGGTATTCGAGGCCGAATCGGTCGGCGATGGGGTGGACGTCGGGTCAGGTGTGTCAGTCGGTTCGTCGGTCGGCGAATCGGTGTCGTCAGGGTTGTCGGTGCTCGCACCGCCGAGACAGCCGGCGAGGAGACCGATCGCACCGGTCGATGCGCCGATCTGGAGGAATCTGCGTCGGTTCATGTTCGAAGAGAGGGACGATTGGGAAAAGGGCCTTCCGTAGGGTCAAACGAACGTTTGTCCCGTCCGGCGGATGGGTCGGTGAATCGTAACCCCTTTATTTGCAACCGCGGTAGAGAGAGTCGAGTCCGGGTAGGGTAGTGGACTATCCTCTTGGCTTGCGGAGCCAGGGACCGGAGTTCAAATCTCCGTCCGGACGTTTTCCATTCCGCAAGACGACGAGCGTTAGCGAGGAGTCTGCGGAATGTGAAAACACACGACGGAGATTTGAGCAGACGAGGAACGCGCAGCGAAGCGAGCATTTCTCGGCGAGTTCAAATCTCCGTCCGGACGTTCACTCTTCGCGAGTGCTTCGCATTGCTCAGCACTCGCTCCGTGTTCACGCCCGGACGTGCCCCACGCTCGCTTCGCTCGCGTGGGACTCCGTCCGGACGCTACATTTTGCGGCGCTACGTCGCGAGCGAAGCGAGCGACCAGCGCCAGTTATGCGTCTAAGGCGGAGATTTGAGCAGCGAGTGGGAGGTGAGCGAGCGTAGCGAGCGAACGGGAACGAGTGAGTTCAAATCTCCGGTCGAACTCCGTTCGACCGTGCTCAGCGCTCATTTCATTCGCGCTGAACTCCGTCCGGACGTTCACTCCTCGCGAGTGCTTCGCATTGCTCAGCACTCGCTCTGTGGTTCACGCCCGGACGTGCCCCACGCTCGCTTCGCTCGCGTGGGACTCCGTCCGGACGTTTCCTGCCGACACAATTCGCCGAGTGATAGCGAGGCGACCGCGTCAGCAGGGCGACACCGGCGGATCTCCAGTTCTTCAGGCATAGATCGGATGGGCTTCGGCGAGATCGGCCACCGTTTCGCGTGCCTGCTCGCGGACGCCGTCGTCATCGGGCGCGTCACAGACGTCCGCGATGGCGTCCGCGAGTCGGCGGGTCGCCGCGGCGTCGAACCCGCGTGTCGTGATCGCCGGCGTACCGATCCGGATGCCACTGGTGACTGTCGAGGATCGCTCCTCGCCGGGAACTGTCGACTTGTTCAGGACGATACCGACGTCCTCCAGCGCGGTCTCGGCCACCGCACCGGTCAGCTCCGGGTGGGTCTCCCGGAAGTCCACCAAGGCGAAGTGGACGTCGGTACCGCCCGAGACGAGGTCGAACCCGCGGTCAGCGAGGCGGGCAGCGAGGGCACGAGCGTTCTCGATGGTTTGGGCGGCGTCGGCATCGAATTCGGGTTCGAGTGCCTCGCCGAACCCGGCTGCTTTGCCGGCGATGTTGTGCATCAGCGGGCCGCCTTGCGTGCCGGGCATGACGGCCCGATCGATCACGTCAGCGTACGCCTCGCCACAGAGGATCATCCCGCCGCGGCCGGCCCGGATAGTCTTGTGGGTCGAACCGGTGACCACGTCGGCGACGCCGACTGGGGAGGGGTGTTCGCCCGCCGCGACGAGGCCGGTGAGGTGTGCGATGTCGGCGACGTGGACGGCGTCGACCGCCTCGGCGATGGCTTGCATGCCCTCGAAGTCGACCTGTCGGGGGTACGCCGAATAGCCCGAGACCAGCAGGTCCGGATCGACGGCCTCGGCACGCTCGCGGACGCGCTCGTGATCGAGGCGGCCCGTTTCCACGTCGACGCCGTAGTGGGCGACGTCGTAGACGTCATCCACCATGGTGTAGGGCTGGCCGTGGCTGAGGTGGCCGCCGTGAGAGAGCGAAAGCGAGAGGATCGTATCGCCGGGTTCGAGGAGTGCCTGGTAGGCTGCCAGATTCGCGCTGGTACCCGAGTGGGGCTGGACGTTTGCGTGTTCGGCATCGAAAAGGGCTCTGGCGCGGTCGATCGCCAGTTGCTCCACCTCGTCGGCGTACGCACAGCCCGCGTAGTAGCGGTCGCCGGGCGAGCCTTCGGCGTACTTGTTGGTCAGCACCGACCCCTGGGCGGCCAGGACGGCGTCGCTCGCGTAATTCTCGCTGGCGATCAGCGAGAGCGTTTCTCGCTGGCGGTCGCACTCGCCCGCCAGCGCCGCGGTCAACTCATCGTCAACGGGAGTCAGGTCCGTCACCATACGACTGGCTGCCCGTCGTACGGGGTTAAGTTCTTGGCAGTAATGGCGTTACAGACGTTACGATCATTACTGTGTCGTCATTATGTCACAGTCGTTAAGGGCGCACGGGGAGGAACACGGACATGGACGTTCCCGAGCGCGTGCACCTGATGCCGGTGGGGTACGAGAACGACCGGATCGCCCTGCCGGCCGAGCGACTGCGAGCCGATCGCGTCGTGCTCCTTCAGTACACCGACGAGACTGACCATCCCTCCTACGCCGACATCGTTCGCGACCGCCTCGACGCAACGGGGATCACCCACGAGACCGTCGCCTGTGACATCTTCGACCTCTACGATTCGATCGGGACCGTCGCCCGCCTTGCCAGCGAGTTCGAGGAGAGCGACGTCTACGTCAACCTCGCGTCCGGTTCGAAGGTGACGGCGATCGGCGGGATGATAGCCTGCATGGCCACCGGGGCCACGCCGTACTACGTCCGCGCGGAGCGCTACGCCGCCGAGACCGACGGCGACGTCGCGGAGGGGGTCGCCAAGATCGCGGAACTCCCGACCTATCCGATGGACAGCCCCGACCGCCAGCAGGTGGCGGTCATGGACTTCCTCGACAGCGACGGTCCGGCCGCCAAACGCGACCTCATCGCCTTCGGCGAGGCTGAAGGCCTGCCGTTCGTCGAGGGCGGTGCCGACTCCCGAAAGGGCCAGTACCGACGGCTGGACGCCCGGATTCTCGACCCGCTCGGAGCGCGCGGATACGTCGACAGCGAACAGGCTGGCCGGACGACACGCGTCTCGCTGACCGACCGCGGCAGCGACACGCTTCGGGCGTTCCGCTATCTGATCGAATGAGCGATACGGACAGTCTGTCGGAGGGCCGGAGATGGGACGTCAGCGGCGGAGTCAGGACAGGTCGATCGTCCGGTCCACGCTCTCACGGAGGGACAGTAGCACCTCGCGCTCGCGTCGGGACACCGGGTTTTCGGTCCCGAGTTCGTCGCTGTCGAGGGCGTTGAGGACGGCACAGCGGGCGCGCTCGCAGTAGTCAGTCAGCAGCGCGGGATCGTTCGTCTCGTGCTGGAAGGGGATGGTCGCATCGTTGACGAACACCGCCCGCGGATCAGGCGCGTTCTCGAACAGTGGCCGCGCTCGCTCGGCGTTCTCGCGGGCCAGTGTGACAGCCTCCGCAGCCGAATCGGACGCCGCCCGGGGGGCGTGGGCGTCCAGGACGCCGTGCCAAACACCGTCAGGAATCTCGATGAAGCGGTCCAGCCGTCCCCCGAGGATTCTCCCGTCGCGCTCGACTTCCGGCGCGAACTCCAGGACGACGACGCCGTCGGTGCCGTGGCGGTCGAGCCAGTCACCCAGCGCCCGTGCCGTGGTTGCCGTCTTGCCGACCTGCGAGGGGCCGACCAGCAGCGTCGATCCCGACAGCGGGACGTCGGTCATGGGACAGTGCCGGCGACCCGTTCCTGGAAGAACTTCACGAGCAGCCCGAGAGTCGCGATCGAAAGGATCACGCCGAAGGAAAGCACCGCGGCGGTGAGGACGTCAACATTCCCGGCGGTCGCTTCACGGAAGAACTCGATGGTGGCCGTTTCACGGAGGAAGTTCGCCGCGAGTCCGCCGGTGACGGCCAGAAGCGCGACCCCAGCCAGATTCGCGGGGAGCGAGTTCACCCGCGGGACGGCCCCGGAGTTCAGCAGGTACAGCACGACGGCGATCGCAAAGGGCGTCCCGACGGTACCGATCGCGAGGACGAGCACCAGTTGCCCGAGTACCTCGCCGCCGATGAACGCGCCGGGGGCCGACAGCAGGGCGAAGGCGGCGAGCAGTCCACGGTAGCGCGAGTCCTCGACAGTCGTCCCCCAGCCGAGTTTGTCCGCCAGCAGGAACGGCGGGACGATGGTGTTGCCGCCGAGCGTCGAGACGGCCGCGCCGCCGAGGCCGAGCAGGAACAGCACCTCGGCTCGCTCGCCGACCAGCGGGCCGAGCGCCTCGGCCGCCCCGACGGTCGAGAGGTTCGGGTCCGAGAGGACACTCGCCGTCACGAGGAAGATCGCCACGCTGTAGATACCGAAGGCCACGAGCATCGAGATCCCGACGTCGAAGGTCGCCAGATCGTACTCGTCGGCCGTCCATTCGCGGGCGCGCATCGTGTAGGAGTGCATCGTGATGAGCGTGATGTGGACCGCGCCGCCAAGGACAGCGGCGGCCACGGCCGCGCTGCCGCCGGGAACCGACGGGACGAGTCCGCTCGCCGCCGCGGCGGGGTCGATCGGCACGACGAAGACGCTCGCGACGAACGCGAGCACGACGGCGCTGACCAGCACCTTCGCGAAGAGTTCGACGAAGCGGTAGCCACTCCCAGCCAATCCGACGGCGAGGATCACCGCCCAGATGATCCCCCAGATCCCGGCATCCAGCCCGGTGATCGTCGCCGAGACCGAGGCGACGGTGTTCATGATCACCAGCTGGGCGACGCCGGCGGCGATCACCGCGTCGAGAACCAGGATCCACGCCCAGGACTCACCCAGGTGGTCCTCGACGACGCCGACGATCCCGCGCTCAGTCAGGAGGCCGAGTCGCATCGCGAGGTACTGCGCCAACGCACCGGCGAACGCCGAAAGGACGACCACCCATAGGAGGTCGTAGCCGTATCCCGCGCCGGCGGCGATCAGACTCGCCATCGTCGCCGGCCCGGCAGCGATCGCCCCCGCAACCCAGGACGGCCCCATCTCCTGGAGATAGGTTTTGACAGTGCCACTCGCGTCTCTCGATGTTGCCATATCCGAGTAATACTACTTGGTAGTTATAATCATAGCGGCTTCCGTATCGAGAGACAATAGCGGAACAGATCGGTCAACAGAACAGTGCCATCGGCCCTCACTCCATGTACCCGAGTTGCTGGAGGCGGTCGGCGACTTCCTCGCCGGCCTCACCGCGTCCCCCCTCGTCGATCCGGATCGGATCACGCCGGCCCCAGTCGGGATCGCCGGCGACGATCGGGAGGACGTCACCGGTCATGTCGCGGGGGACGTCACACCCGGCCGCGACCAGCAGCGTCGGGGCCATGTCGAGAATGCTGATCCGGTCGAGTTGCCCGCTGGCGGTGAAGTCCGGGCCGTTCGCGAGGAAGATCCCGTGGCGGGTGTTCTCGGCCGCCCAGCGGTCCGGCCCGGCCGTGATCTCGCCGCCGCCGACGCCGTCGTTGACGTGGACGCCGGGGCGCATGTCGAGGACGATCTCCGGGGCATCCTCGACGTAGGGGCCGGAATAGACGTCTTCGCCACGATAGACGCCGTCGAACAGCGGCCCCTCGCTGTCCTCGACTGCCCGGAGATCGGCCATCAGCGACTCGCGGACCGATGCGTCGTCGAAGGCGGGGTTGAGATAGATCGGTCCCTGCCCGCTCGCGACGGCCTTCGTCCGGTCGAGTTCGATCGCTTCGAGCTTGCGATCGCGCTTGAGCCCCGCCTGTTGGGGCACGAGTGCCTGGAGGCGTTCGGGGACGACCGTGGCGAGCACGTCGACGATCCCGAGGCGCTTGGCCACGCCGAGCGCGGTCTCCCGATCGAGGCCGATCCGCCGCAGGGTATCGTCGACCGTCGCCGTCCGGGCCTGATAGCCGTGCTCGGCGAGCCACTCGTTGACGTAGAACTCCGTCGTGGTGGGGGCGCTGCCGTGGTCGGACATGAGGACGACGTTGAGGTCGTCGATGTCCGCCAGGCGACCGAGATATTCGTCGACGAGTTGCCACGCGCGGTGGGTCGGCTCCGCGTCCCAGAAGAAGTGATGGAGGACGTTGAGATAGAACAGCGTGACGTGGACGAAATCACGGTCGCGCTCCTCGAGCAGCCACAGCGCGACCTCGAAGCGCATCTCGAGGACATCGAGGATCGCCTCGACCTCGGCCCCACGTTCGTCGTTGCTGGAGAGCAGGGGGTCCGGATGGACCTGGTAGTCGAAGCGCGATTCGATCTCGGATTCGAGTTCCGGCGGGTGGGTGTAGCCGCCGGAGATCGAGCGGTACTCGCCCTCGACAGCGTCGGGACCGCCGGCGACGATCGACGCGCCGTCGATTCCTCGTGGCGGGTACATCGTCGGCATGTTGACGACGCCCGTCGATCGGCCGTCGGCCGCGAGGTAGTCCCAGAGTTCAGCGGTGTGGTAGTCGCTGCCGTCGGCGACGGTGATCGTGCCTTCGTCGAGGTCGACGTGCTCGAACCAGAAGACGCCGAACCCACCGGGGTCTTTCCCCGACGAGTAGCACTTCCAGTTCGGGAAGGTTACCGGTGGGAGGCAACTCTCGGTCTCAGCCCACGAGCCCGAATCCCGGAGTGCGGCGAGGTTCGGGAGGTCGCCGGCATCGATCCAGGGGTCGAGCAGCCGCCAGCTCGCGCCGTCGAGCCCCACGACGACGGTCCGGGTGCCGGTCATTGTCTGCCGGGACGCGGGCGAACCACTAGTGGGTTTCGAACGGGACGCCTGAGTGATGCGTTGCGAGCGAGACGCCCAAGCGATGCGTTGGGAACGATACGCCTAAGTGATCGCACGGTGGCGATCCTACCGTGCGAACGGTCGCCGTCATCCCCGCGTACAACGAGCGCGAGACTATCGAGTCCGTCGTCGACGGGACCAGCCGTCACGTCGAGGAGGTCGTCGTGGTCGACGACGGCTCGACGGACGGGACACCCCAGCTCGCCCGGGAAGCGGGCGCGACGGTGATCGAACACGTCTTCAACACGGGCGTCGGCGGCGCGGTCCGGACCGGGTATCGCTACGCCATCCGGAACGACTTCGACTTCGTGGTCCAGGTTGACGCCGACGGACAACACGATCCCGAAGAAATTCCGCGGCTGCTCTCGGTGGCCGAGGACGCCGACATGGTGATCGGCAGTCGGTATCTCAACGAGAGCTTTCAGGAGTATTCGTGGCTCAGAGACCTCGGGATCCGGTCGTTCACTGCCGTCGTCAACGTGCTTGGCGGCGTCGACGTCACGGACGTCACGAGCGGATTTCGGGTCTATCGCGTCACTGCCTTAGAGCGGTTGTTGCATCGCTCGGACAAACACTGGGCGGTCGAACAGACCCTGGAGGCCGCCAGACGCGATCTGGACATCCGGGAGGTCTCGATCGCAATGCCGACCCGGGAGACGGGGTCCTCGCAGTTCACGGTCGAGACCTTTGCGCTCTACCCACTGCGCATGACCGATGCCATTCTCCGGGTACTGCTCTTTCGTGAATCATGACCTACAGTCTCGTCAACGTCCTCGCCGTGCTCGTCGGGCTCGCCTTCCTCTGGAACGCCTATCGCATCGTCGGTCGTGGCCGGGAGGACCTCGCCATTCTCGCGCTGTCGCTCGTCCTCGGCGGCGGGTTGATCTTCGTCGGGATATTCCCGAGTACCTTCGAGGTTGTCGCAACGGTACTCGGACTCAACTGGAAGGCCAGAGCGATGCTCGTCCTCTCGAATCTGACGCTGTTCGTGGTCGTGACGTATTTGTTCGATCGCCTCGGACGACTCGCCGAACGCGTCTCGACGCTCAACGAGGAGCTCAGTCTGCTCCGGGCCGAACTCGACGAGCACGATGACTGATCGACAGGCGGTCCTCTCGATCGACGTCGAACTGTTCGATCAGATACCGGCGTACCGGAACGCTGACGGGGTCGTTGATCGGGACGACATCGGTCTCGACGGCCTCACCTTTCTCCGGGAAACACTCGATGCCCACGGCGCAGGAGCCACGAGCTTCGTGGTCGGCGAACTCGCCGAGCGCCACCCCGACGCGATTCGCTCGCTCGCCGAGGACGGTCACGAGATCGGCTCACACACGCACACTCATCGGCTACTGTCGGATCTCGATCCGGCGACACAGCGCGAGGAGATCGAACGCTCACGCGCAGTGCTGGCCGAAGCGACCGGCCAGGACGTATCGGGATTCCGTGCGCCGTCGTTCGATCTGGCCGACGATCACTTCGAGACCCTCTCGCGGGCGGGCTACGGCTACGATTCGAGTATCGTGTCGAGTCGGGCGATTCCGGGATGGTACGGCGGTGAATACGATGTCCACCAGCCAGTGTCGGCGACGGAGATCGACGCCGTTGCACCCGCGGATATGCGGGAACTACCGGTCAGCGTCATGCCCGGACTGCGACTGCCCCTGACCGGGACCTGGCTGCGGTTTTTCGGCCCCCGATACACGATCGCAGGAATGCGATGGCTGGCCCGCCGGGGAATCACGCCGATCCTGTATATCCACCCCTGGGAATGCGTCGATCTGCCTGCCGTCGAGGGGGTCCCGTCGCGGGTGTATTACCACACTGGAGCGTGGATGCGCCGGGCGATCGAACGAATCCTGTCGAGTGAATTCACATTCGTTCAGGCTGGGGACGTCGTCGGAACGACCGACGGCGACGGTTCCAACGACCACGGCACCGTCACCGACGGAGGTGAGTGACGTGGACGCGGGGCGGGTCCGGGCCGTCGCTGTCACGCTCGTCCAGTATGCGGTCGCCCTGGTCGCGCTCGGGTGGGCGGTGTCACAGACCGATCCGATCGAGGCGCTGTCGTTGCTCGCCGGACTCGATCCGCTCACGGTACTGGGTATCCTGCTGGCGAGCCTGCTCGGCCTCCTCGCCCGGTTTGAGACCTGGCGGGCGACGCTCGGGCCGATCCAGCCGACGGACCGCCGGACAGCCGGCAGTGTCGCCCTCGTGGTCAACTTCGTCAACCAGTTGCTGCCGTCGCGACTGACGGGCCGACTCGCCGCGCCGTTCGTCCTCCGGAGCAAAGTTGGGGTGTCCTACGCCGACGGGACCGCGATCTCGGGGGTTCACACGGCGATGTATGCACTCCTGTACGGCGCAGTCGCGACTGTCGGCCTGGTGTTCGCCGTCGACCGGCTCTCGATCGGCCTCACCGGCCTCCTGGCGCTCTCGATCGGCCTGTATCTCGTGGCCGGGGTGGCTATTCTCGGAGCCGGGACGAACCTCGAACGCCTCGACTGGGTGTTCGCGGGCGTAACGCGCCTGCTGAGGTATCTCCCCCGCGTCGGTGAATCGCTCGCTGCGCGCGCGGAGAACGCCGTCTCGTTCACGGCCGACTCGACGGCCGCGTTCCGGACGATCGCCGGCGATCCGGGCGTCTGGGTCAGGTACACTGCGGGGTGGCTCGTGGCGAAACTGATCGCCCCGGGCGTACGCGTCTGGCTGTTGCTCTCGGGGTTCGGCGTGGCCTTCGAACCGGGGCTGCTGTTGCCACTGTATCTCGTGATGGCCTACAGCGTGACGCTGTTGCCGCTGACGCCCGGCGGGTTCGGCGTGACAGAGGCGACGGCGACGGCCGTCTTCGTCGCGCTCGGGGTGCCAAGCGCGGTGATCGTCCCCGTCGTCTTCGTCGATCGGTTCCTCGACATCTACCTCCCGGCGCTGGCGGGCTGGTATCCGTTTCTCGGGATCGATCGGGCATCGCTCCGGACCGGCGAAGGACACTGAGAACGCGACCGTGGCCGCCTGCTCAGAACGGTGGGTCGCGATCAGCATCGCACTCGCCGGTCGACTGGAGGATCACCGTGAACTGGTTGGGACGGAGTTCCTGTTCGTCCGCGTGTTGATCGACCTGCGGGACGATCCCGTATGGGAGCAGGTCCACGAGCGAGCCTGGGGTCGGCCGCTGCGGGAAGTACGCCGGCGGCCGGGAGCCGAACTCGGCGACGGTCTCGTAGCCGGATTCACCGTCGAGAAGCCCCCGAATATATGCCTGTCGCCGCGGCGAGTTCCGGAGATACGTCTCGTCGAGATACACCAGATCGCGATAGGTCAGCATGATGTACTCCGGGCAGGCGGTGAACTCGCCTTCCTTGTAGGTCACGTTCGCGCCGTGGGGAAGTGCCGTGTCCTGGAAGTGCCACCGGTAGGTCTCGATCGTCTCGTTCTCGCGGACACGATCGTCCAGCCAGGCTGCGGCCTGATCGCGTGGCGTGTCAGCGTAGCCAGCGACGCCGACGCCGGCGTAGACACCCGAACTGACGATCAGTGCGACCGTGAGAACGCGGGCAACGGTCTCGCGGCGGTCGCGAAGCTCCACGAGCCACGTCGCGACGAGGATTGCGAGCAGCGGGAACGTCGGCAGGAGGTGGTGGACACGAAAATCGTGCCAGGGGACGTACAGCGCGGCGAACCCGCCGATCGTTGCCAGGACGAGGAGCGTCCCCGTGTTCGCGCGGCGGCGGCCGACCCGGGAGAGGGCAGCGACGAGGCCGCCGACGCTACCGACCAACAGCGGGAGGCCGAGGCCGTTGAAATACCCGCGGGCGAACCACCACCACGTCGGCGCGGTGGGGCCGTGAGGGTTCCCCGGGCGGCTGATCGAGTGGCCGCCGATCCGGCTGAGCACCGGGTCGAACGCGCCGACGAGCGTCGTCGGGAGTCCGACCACGATGGCAAGTAAGCCAAGCGCCGCACCGATCCCGATCAGTCGCGGACGGTAGAGTGATCGCGGCCACGCCTCTCGCTCGCGGGCACGCAGCACGTGGGCGAGCGCGATCAGCGCGATCACGACCGCCATCGTCAGCTTGAACGCCATCGCGACGCCGCCGACCGCGCTCGCGGCGTAGAACGTCCACGTCTCGCCCGAGCGGACGAACAGGATCAACAGATAGAGGGCCACGAGCAGGAAAAACAGCGCCGGCATGTCCTCGCCACCCTCGTGGGCGATCGTCAGGAAGCCGAACGTGAGTGTCAAAAACAGCGCCGCAAGCCGGCCGGTCGATCGATCGGCGATCGTCGTGGCGATCCGGTAGGTCAGGTACACCGAACCGACCGCGAAGGCGACATTGAACAGCCGGACCAACCCGATGTAGCCGGTCCAGAACCACGCCGGGACCTCGTTCCAGATCGGGAAGTGGCCGAACGCCCAACTGATGTGCGGGGTTCCGGTGATCGCGTCGAGATTGCCGGTCAGGACGGCGACGGCGATCATCGGGACGAGCGCGAGCCCGAACAGGTAGAACGTCGCCCCGAACGGGACCCGACCCCACGCGACGCCCTGCTTGAGCCCCTCATAACTCGGATCGGCGACGACCGATCGGAAGGCGACGAGGGGATCCAGCGCCCGGCTCCACTCGTCTCTGGTGGCGAGGTTCGGGAGCCGATGCCAGAACCAGAAGCCCGACAGGACCGCTGCCAGGACGAGCAGGGCCGGCAGATACGGATCCGTCCGGAGATCGTCGAGAACGCGGGCTTTCGCCCGGCCGAGCAGTGCGCGAACGGGGACCATCTACCGCAATTTTCCCCCGAGGTGTGCAAAAATCTGTCTGACTCGGGCAGCCGTCTGGCACGGCTGCCATCCGTCGGGCACGGGACTGCAGACAGAGGCGTTTTGTCGGAGCAGGCCCGAACGAAGCGCATGGACGCCGCTTTGCGGGCCGGGATCGCGCTCTACAACGCCGGGTACTATCGGATCACCCACGACGCCTGGGAAGCACCGTGGCTCGGGATGGGGGGTCGCCAGGAACCCAAGGACTTCCTCCAGGGACTGATCCAGTTCACCGTCGCCATTCACCACGCTACCGTCGACAACGAATCCGGCGCGCGGAAACTCGCCGGCCGCGCACAGACGTATCTGGAGGGGTATCCACAGGAGTATCAGGGCGTGGATCTCGGTCCAGTGCGGGCGTACCTCGCTGCACTCGAAGTCGACCCCGCTCACGTCGAGGACACCGACCCGCCGACGATGACCCACCACGGCGACGTCATCGAACTGGCCGATCTGGACTTCGAGGAGACAACGCTGGCTGCCGAGGCGATCGCCGAGGTCGAGGGCGACGAGGAACTCCTCGACGCCGCGATCGAGTTCGCCGAAGCCGACCTCGACGACGGCGACGAGGGAAGTCAGTTCATCACGTTCGTCTTCGATTACGTCCGGAGCCCGGACGATCGAGGGATCATCCGGCAACGACTGAGCGAACACGTCGATCGGCGACAAGGGCGGGAAGCGGATGTCGAAGGCCTGTTCGAGTGAGTGCCGGTCGCCGGCGGAAAATATCGATGTGTCCAGCACCGGCGCGTCAGTACGCCGGCCGCTGGGCGCGGATGGTCGAGGCGAGTTGCTGTTCCTCGTCGGCGATGAGTTCCGTCAGATCGTCAGCGGTGACGATCCCGGTGAGTTCGTCCCCGTCGGTGACCGGGAGCCGGCGGATGCCGGCGTCGCTCATCAGGTTCGTCGCCTCGTAGAACCCGGCGTCCGCCTCGATCGTCTTGAGGTCCGCCGTCATCACGTCCGCGGCGGTCGTTTCAGTCCGGTCGCGTTCCTTGCCGAGCACACGGATGGCAAGATCACGGTCGGTGACGATCCCGACCGGTGTGTCGTCGTCGGTGATGACGACGCTGCCGACGTCTTCGGCATCCATCCGCCCGGCGAGTTCGGTGACCGGCGTCTCCGGCTGTGCTGTGACCACGTCGCTTCGGGCGAGGTCTGTGACTGGCATCTGGGCACCCCGTTAGATGTTCAGTCGGCACCAACATAATAGTTCATTATATTTTTCGGGGGAAAAGACTGCGGATAGAGACAATACGGCTTGGACTCGGAGCAACCAGTGACGAAGGAAACGGAAAAACCTCTCACCAATTGTCACGTGGCAGTGGTTTAAATAGTAGTCCGTGGGAAGGCGAGAATAATGTCAGACGAGTTTTCACTCAGTCCAACCCGTCGGCAGTTGCTCGCATCGCTTGGGACTGGCGGCGTGCTTGCTGGTGGGGTTGCGGGTTTCAGGACGATGGCGGATGTCGTCACCCCAATAGCAGCCCAATCGCCCCAGCGCGGGACACTCGTGGGGACGATGACCGGCCCTACCCAGGGACTGCACTTCAACCTCTTTGGAACGTCGAGCGCGGATATCCCCGCTGCGATGGTGTTTGACCCGACGGTGAAATACCATCGTGGTCGCGGCGAATTCATCCCGGCCGCCGTGACGGAGTGGACAGTCGAGGGCGAAACCATGACCCTCTCGCTGCGACCGGATCTTGTCTGGGACGACGGCGATCCGGTGACGGCCCGCGATCTGCGAACCCAGCTACTGCTCGGCAAGACCGTCGACGACGATCTTTGGGAATACGCCACGGCAGTCGAGACGCTCGGGGAAAAGCGACTCGCGGTTCACTTCGACGCGTCGTACAATCCGGACTTGCTCGAACGCATCGTTCTCGGAGACCGCCGACTGTTCGTCAAACATGAGTATTACGAGCCGTTTCTGGAGACGTTACGTGCCGACGGCGAAATCGCCGCCAGAGAGGAACTCATGGCATTCACGCCTACGTCGATGGGCGAATTCGCCGCAAGCGGCCCCTTCACTGTCGACTCGATCGACACCGAGGGAATCAAACTCGAACTGAATCCGACCCATCCCGACAGCGATTCCATCGGGTTCCAGTCCTACGAGTTTCGCGCCTTGCTCGGAACAGACACGGGGTTTCAGGCACTCGAAACCGGCCAGGTCGACGTGATCGCCTCGATGTCGACGCTACCGAACCAGCCCATCGAATTGCCATCATCCGTTGTACAGGTGCGGATCCCCGATTATTGGGGGTTGGGCCTCTGGCCGAACCACGATGTCGAGCCGCTGGACGACCGGGCCGTCCGACAGGCAATCGCCTTTGTCATCGACCGCTCGGCCGTGACCCAGGCGAGTGGCCGGGAAACGAACCAGCCGGTAGAGACGCCAAGTGGCCTGCCGGCGTCCGCTGTTGCGGACTGGATAGCGCAGGATTCACTGGAGACGTATGTCGATCCGGATAACGAGGCTGCGACAGACGTCCTGTCGAGGGCAGGATATACTCGCGAGGATGGAACCTGGACGGCGGAGGACGGGACCCCCCTCGGCTTTTCGATATCGGTCCCCGAGTTCATCACCGACTTCGTCAACGCGACGGATTCCGTCGCCGAACAACTCCGTTCGTTCGGCATCGAAGCCGACGTTCGGGAAGTGACGTTTCGGGACATCTTCGCCGGTGACTTCGACGTCGTGTCGGGGTGGTGGCTACCGGGGAGCATCGACAGTACACACCCGTACGTCGCGTACAGGTTCGGGTTCGGCATGGGGATGGTCCAGCCCGATCTACTCGAGTATCCAGGGTTGGACAGCACCGTGACTGTGCCCGCGGACGGGAACAACGGCTCGATAGACGTCACTCCCCAAGACGAACTGGAAGCGCTGGCCACGACTGTCGACCGCGGCGAGGCCGAATCGATCGTGCAGCGACTCGCAAAGGTGTACAACGCGGACCTTCCGATGCTCCCACTCTACCGGAGTCAATATACGTCGTTCATCGATACGAGCGCCGTCGACGCACCGGCGGAAGGTTCACCGAAGTTCCAGATCACGTGGCCCCCGCACTGGCTTGTTCGAACCGGCGATCTGCACAGTCCAGGCTGGGCCGAGAACGAAGCCTCGACACCCACCGAGACAGTGACAAATACGCCGACTGCGACGGACACGGAACGGGAGACGCCATCGGCAACCGAAACCGAGACGACACAACCGACGGAGACGGCGACAGAATCCAGCCCGTCGACACCGAGCGAGACGGCGACGAAAACGGTGACGCCGACAGCAACCCCGACAGACCCAAAAACAGCGACAGTCAGCGAGACAGTCACGAACACTCCGGCAACGACCGAGACAGACCGATCGGCCACTGAATCACGGACGACGACGGTCACGGAGATACCGACCTCGACGACCGATGCTGAATCAGAAGGTGGCCAGAACACCCAGGACAGCACCGACGGAGCCACCACGACCAACGGTCCGGGGTTCGGTCTCCTCTCGTCGGTGGCTGGATTAGGTAGCTACGCGCTCTATCGGGCCAGGAAACGGGACGGGTAGACGACCGATCAGGCAAACCCAGACAGAACGCCACGGCCGTCAATCCCGCCGATGTCGGCGAGGGCCATCCGTTCGGGATGGGGCATCATGACGGCGACGTGGTCGGCCTCCCCGGTGACGCCCGCGACGGCGTGTTTTGAACCGTTGGGGTTGGCTTCGGGCGTGACGTTCCCCTCGGCGTCGCAGTACCGAAAGAGGATGCGATCCTCGGCTTCGAGTGCGTCGAGACGGTCGTCGCTGATCTCGAAGCGCCCCTCGCCGTGGGCGATCGGTAGCTCGATGACCTCGCCTTCCTCGTACTGACTCGTCCAGGGCGTCTCGCTATTCTCGACGCGGAGGTGGACGTGCTCACACTGGAATCGCGCGCTCTCGTTGGTGGTGAACGCGCCAGGAGTTAGCGAGGCCTCACACCCGATCTGGGCCCCGTTGCAGATCCCCAGCACGGGCGTGCCATCGTCGGCGGCCGCCCGAACCTCGGCCATGATCGGCGAGTGGGCGGCCATCGCGCCCGCCCGGAGGAAGTCGCCATAGGAGAACCCGCCGGGAAGGACGATCCCCTCGGCATCGGCCGGTAGGTCGTCCTCGTGCCAGACGAGTTCGGCGTCGACGCCGATCGACTCGAGGGCCTGAACGGTGTCCCGATCGCAGTTGCTCCCGCCGAACTGGATGACGGCGACGGTCATTGCTCGACGGCGACCTCGTAGTCGTGGATGGTCGGGTTGGCGAGCAGGCGCTCGGCCATCTCCTCGACGCGGTCTCTGGCCGCCTCGCTATCGGTTGCCTCCAGGTCGATCTCGAAGCGGTCTGCCGCCCGGAGCGCGTCGAGTTCGAAGCCGAGGCGTTCGAGCGCCTCGCGGGTGGTCTCGGCCTCCGGATCGAGCACCCCCTCCTTGAGCTGGACAGTCACGGTCGCGGTGTAGGTACTCATCGCGTGGAACGCGGATGGCAGCCGCGAAAACTCTTGTGACTTTCCCCAACCCGATCGCTCCAGAGTTATGCCACACACGTAAGATATCTTATATACCGGCGTTTACCGGCAATACCTTCCTTATCGTTCACGAAGGAAACCAAATATCTATAATCGAGACAAGCTTTATCTGGTGGAATATCGTATTTTCAACTCGATATGGTGACTGATATCCTTCTTGCACCGCCGATCGCCTTTGGTATATTTCTTCTGATAAGTTTCACTATTGATCGTGTGGGAGACAGGATCGCGTCGGACCGGGCCGACGCCGGTGAGGCGTTCCGGACGGCGTGGGCCAGCGGCGAGGAGCCGCCGAGCGGCCAGGGGCGGCCCCGGTATCGGCTCTATCACGTCGGGATCGGCTTTACGATCATTCATGTCGCCGTGTTGCTCGTCGCGACGATCCCGATCGACGCGAACGGGGTATTACTCGGCGTGCCGCTGCTTGCCGTCGTCGGACTGGCGCTGTTCGCGATCGTCGAGGGCGGCCGACCACAACCAGGGAGGTAACACACATGGGACGCATCATCGACTGGGCGCGGAACCGCTCGCCGTGGATACTCCACATGAACTGTGGGAGTTGCAACGGCTGTGACATCGAGACGCTGGACGCGCTGATGCCCCGGTACGACGTCGAGCGCTTTGGCATCCAGCAAAAGGACACGCCGCGACACGCCGACGTGCTCGTCGCGACGGGGCCGGTGACCAAGCAGATGGCTCCCCGGCTGGAGCGCATCTACGAGCAGATGCCCGAGCCGAAGCTGGTGATCGCCGCCGGGTCGTGTGCCGCGACGGGCGGCGTCTTCCAGGACTGTTACAACTGCCACGAGGGCATCGACGACGTGATCCCCGTCGACATGTACGTCCCCGGGTGTCCGATTTCGCCCGAGACGCTGATCGACGGCATCGTCGCACTGTTAGAAGAGGCCGGCCAGGAGGCCAAAGCCGAGCGCCTCGCGGCGGCCAAACCCGAGATCGTCCAGGGCGGCACACGGATCGACGAGGCCGTCGCGGCCGATCCAGAGCAACAGGAGGGAACGGATGACACCGAGCCAGTTGAAGCGTAAGCTCGACGACGAACTGTCCGAGCTACTCGCCGCCTCGGAGGAACACGACTGCGGTCGCCTGGAGTTCGTCCTCGCTGACAGGGATGCTCTCGTCGAGGCCATCGAGACACTTCAGGAAATGGGCATCACCCACCTCGTCACGATCACCGGCGTCGACGCCGGCGACGAGATCGAGGTGCTGTATCACTTCCTCAAGTACGGCGAGTACGACGACGGCGACCTGAGCGAGGGCGTCGAACTCACGATCCGGGCGATCGTCCCGAAGGACGATCCCACGATCGAGACACTCACCGACATCCTCCCCGGCGCGACGCTGTACGAGCGTGAACTCATGGACATGCTCGGCGTCGAAGTCACGGGCCACCCCAACCCGGAGAAGCTCCTGCTTGCCGACAACTTCGACGGCGGGCCGCCGCTGCGAGCCGAGAACCTGGAGGTGAGCGACTGATGTCCGAAGACGTCTCAGGCACGGAAATTCCGGTCGGCCCACAGCACCCCTCGTTGAAGGAACCCGCCAACTTCACGCTGACCGTCGACGGCGAGGTCATCACCGGGGCGGATCTCAAACTGTCGTACAACCACCGCGGGATCGAACAGGCCGTCCTCTCGAAAAGCTATCTGGAGAACATCTATCTGCTCGAGCGCATCTGTGGTATCTGTTCGCACGCCCACACGACCTCCTTTGCCATCGGCGTCGAGGACCTCCTCGATCTCGACGTTCCCCGGCGGGCGAACTACATCCGGACGCTGATCGGCGAACTCGAACGCATCCACAGCCACATGCTCTGGCTCGGGGTCGCGGGCCACGAGATTGGCTTCGACACCCTCTGGCAGTACGCCTGGCGCGACCGTGAGATCGTGCTGGACCTCTTAGAGGAGATTACGGGCAACCGGATCCACTACTCGATCAACACGATCGGCGGCGTCCGCCAGGATCTCACAGCGGAGCAACGCGAGACCGTCCTCGAAAAGATGGACGAACTCGAGGAACGCATCGACTTCTATCTGGAGACGGTTCCCAACGAGGAGACGGTCCGGATGCGATGTGAGAACGTCGGCACTGTCTCAGCCGAACTCGCCCGGGAGTACTGTGCGGCCGGGCCGGTCGGTCGCGCCTCGGGGCTACCCGTCGACGTTCGGCGGGATGCCCCCTACGCTGCCTACGACGAGATGGACTTCGACGTGATCACGGACACGGCAGGCGATCTCCTCGCGCGGACGACGGTTCGGATCCGCGAGATCGCAGAGAGCATCTCGATCATCAGGCAGGCCGCCGCGGATATTCCAGACGGGGATCTCAAGGCCAGCCCGAAGCCGGTCCAGGCGCTGCTGGCACAAATTCCCGAGGACGACGTCGTCAGCCGCTACGAGGCCCCCCGCGGCGAACTCATCCACTACATCCGGGCCGACGGGACCGACACGCCCGAACGGGTTCACATCCGGGTGCCGACGCTCGCCAACTGGCCGACCGTCGTCGAGGCGCTGCGCGGCAGTTACATCGCCGACACGCCGATCGTCGTCGCCGGGATCGACCCCTGTATCAGCTGTACCTCCCGGATCGGCGTCGAGACCGACGGCAGCCACGGCGGCGAGGACTCGTTCAACCTCGAGGAATTGCGTGAGTACGGCATGGAATGGTACGACAAACGCACCGACGGCGGATCGGTGTCGAGCGAGTCGGGAATCGACCGGGGTGACCGACCGTGAGCCTCGAGATCGACCTCGCGACCGGGTTGCTCTACCTGCTTGTATTCCCCGGCTTTGCGTTCCTGTTCACCTACGCGCTGGCCGCCGAATACGTCGACCGGAAGCTCTACGCCCGCCTGCAGAACCGCGTCGGGCCGCCGCCGCTGCAGCCACTGGCGGACTTCCTGAAGCTACTGGCCAAGGAGTCGGCCGTCCCCGAGAACGCGACCGAACGGATCTACCGGGCCGCGCCACTGACGGGGCTGGCCGGCGTCCTGACCGCGATGTTGTACATCCCCGTCTGGAGCGAGGCGGCGGCGATGTCCTTCGAGGGCGATCTGGTCGTCGTCCTCTTTTTGCTCTCGCTGCCGTCGTTCTCGCTGTTCTTCGGCGGGTGGTACTCCGGGAACGTCTTCAGCCAGGTCGGGACCACCCGGACGATCACGCAGCTGTTTGGCTACGAGATTCCGTTCTTCCTGGCGTGTTTCGCGCCGGCGGTCGCCGCGGGGACGCTCGAACTGTCGAGCATCGTCGCGTTCGTCGGGTCGAACCCGGCGTACGTGGTCGTCTTCGCCCCGGCGTTCGTCATCGGGCTGCTGTCGCTGCAGGCCAAACTCGAACGCATCCCCTTCGACGCGCCGGAGGCCGAGTCCGAACTCGCGACCGGGGCACTCGCGGAGTACTCCGGCCGGAAACTCGCGCTGTTCCGTCTCACGAAGGACGTCGAACTCGTCGTCGGCGCAGCACTGCTGTCGGCGCTGTTCCTCGGCGGCCCCTACCCAGTCGGAGCAATCGAGGGGATCGGTGGGGCCGTGCTCGGGATCGCGGTCTTCCTCGTGAAGACACTCGCGATCGTGGCCGTCCTGTCGGTCCTCAAGGGCGTGCTCGCGCGCCTCCGGATCGAGCAGGTCGTCGACGTGTTCTATCGGTGGCTCGTCCCGATCGGGCTCGTCCAGATCGGACTCGTACTGGCTGTCGGACTGTACGCGGAGGGACTCCTATGAGCTTACCAGGCAAACTCCTCCCCGAGGCGCTGAAAACCCTCGGGAAAGACCGCGCGACCGTATCGTACCCCAAGAACAAGCGCACGCTCCCCGATCGCTTCCGGGGAGCCGTCGAGTTCGATCCCGACCCCTGTACCGGGTGTGGGATGTGCGAACGCCACTGTGCGGCCGACGCGATCGTCGTCGGGACCGACGACGACGGCAACGTCACCTGGGAGTACGACGTGGCCAAGTGCATGTTCTGTGGGCAATGCGAGGAATCCTGCCCGACCGACGCCATCGTGATGGGCAAGGACTTCGAACTCGCCGACAGCGACCGGGAGTCCTTCGAGGAATCGTACACCTTCGAACGGTGAACCGCGTCGCGCTACCGGGTTCGTTCCAGCGCATCGCTCAACTCCGCCGCCAGGTCGTCGAGCCGCTGCTCGACGGCCGGCGAAAGCTCGGTCCCGAATTCGATCCGGGCCGGTTCGATGCCGAACAACGCCACGGCAGCGTCCATCTCGCGAGTGAGAAAGGTTTCCAACATCGCCGGGGTTGACTTATGCGACGAAAAGGACTCGCCACCGAGGTCGTCGGACTCGATCCACTTCGAGTCGCCGGGCTCGCCGTCGAAGGCGATAGCGTCGACCAGGACGATCCAGTCCGGATCGAACCGGCGGATCACGCCCGTCTGATTTTCGGGCGCGACGCCGCCCTCGATCACGCGGAGTCGGTCGTCTTCGAGGCCGGACAATCGACGGACGACTTCGAGGCCGACGGCGTCGTCGCCGCGCAGCTCCGAACCCATGCCGACGAGGGCGACGCGATCGGCAGCGTCGATTTGCGGTGGCGTCGTCACACGTTTGTCCAGGATTCGCCCCATCTAAAGCGACTCGTTCGAGGACGACCGTTGCCGAGTCGCCGACCAGCAAAGCGCCAGACACGTTTGGGAACAAAAATGAAGAAAGTCGAAGCTGCCATCCGAATTAAGTCGAATGATTCAAGAAGTATTCACCGGAAAAACAGAGGTATGTATTCGTCCGTGACCCAGCGAACGCGACGGGTTCGCGACGGTCGGCGAGAAACCGAGGCGAAGGGTGTGCATCGGGACCGTTCGCCGGGAGGACAGCCGTGACCGAGACGCCGCTTGCGATGGCCCCGTTGCTCGCGCTGTTCGCGGGCATCTTCGCCACGTACCTGGTGGGCCGTATCGACCACGACCGGGCGAGCGAGGCGAGTGGCATCGTCGCGGTCACAGCCGTTCTCGCCGCCCTCGTCGGGACCTGGACGCTGTGGACCCGCTCACTCCCGATCGAATACGCGATCGGCGGGGCTGGCGTCGGGGTCCAGGTCACGGCCCTCAGCATCTTCCTCTCGGTCGTGGCGTGCCTGCTCGGACTGGCCGTGACCGTCTACACGATAGCCGGCACGGACGACGAGGGGGCCACGGAGCTCTACGATCCGCTCCTGCTGGCGGCGGTCGCCGGCGTCGTCGGCATCGGCTTTGCGGCCGATCTGTTCTCGCTATACGTCTTCTTCGAGGTGATGGCCGTCGCGACCTACGCGCTGGTCCCCTTCGCCGTGTCCCGGGCGACCGCCGTCGAAGCCGGCTTCAAGTATGTCGTGCTGAACACAGTCGGCTCGTTGCTGGCGATCTTCGGCGTGTCGCTGGTGTATGCCGAGACCGGCGGCACGCTCGCCTTTGGCGGGGTCGCCGAGGCGCTCGCTGGCACAACGGAGGTCGCGACCGCCGCCGTGCTCTTCCTGGTCGTCGGTTTCGGCGTGAAGGCCGCGATCGTCCCGCTCCATACGTGGGTGCCGGACGCCTACGCCGAGTCGCCGGCCAGTGCGAGCGCGTTGCTCGCCGGCCTGGCGACACCCGCCGCCGCCGTGGCGATGGGCAAGGCGCTGTCGGTGTTTCCGGGGGCGATCCCGGTCGGCCTCCTGCTGGTCGTCTTCGGCGCGATCACGATGACCGTCGGGAACTTCCTCGCGCTGGGCCAGCGCGACCTCAAGCGGCTGCTCGCCTATTCGTCGATCCCCCACGTCGGCTACGTCGTCTTCGGCTTCGGGATCGGCTTCCACGGCGGATTCGGCGTCGCGGTCGACGGCGCACTCTTTCACGTGCTCGCGAACGCGTTCATGAAGGGCGGGGCCTTCCTCGCCGTCGGTGCGATCGGGTATCGACTCGCAAGCAGGGACGTGGCGAACCCGCGCCACCTCGACGATCTCGCCGGGATCGGCTACCGGATGCCGGTCGCCGCTGGCGCGATCGCGGTCGCGGTCCTGGCACTCGCCGGCGTCCCGCCGCTGGCGGGCTTCTGGGGCAAACTCCTCATCGTCGTCGGCGGTGCCGAGGTGTCAGGCTGGCTCGGTGTCGCCCTGGCCCTGCTGGTGATCGGCAACTCCTTTCTCTCGCTGGGGTATTACCTCCCGGTTCTCCGGAGTCTCTTCGCCAGCCCTGACGACGCCGTGGGCTCGGCCGCTCGGACGCCGACGCTGCTGGCGCTCCCGATTCTGGCTTTGACTGCCGGAACAATTCTGCTCGGGATCGTTCCCTCGGTCGGGTTCGACCTCGTTGAGCCGGCCACCGACGTCCTGCTCTCGGGGGTGACACCATGACGGCGCTGACGACGGCGGCGCTCGTGGCGACGGTCGGCCTCGCGCTCTCCGCGGTCGCCGCCCGGGACTTCCTCGTCTCGATCCTCTCGCTGTCGGGCGCAAGCGTCGCGCTTGCGGTGTACTTCTATCTGGCCGGTGCGCCGATCGCGGCCGTCTTCGAGGCGGTCGTGGCCGCCGGACTGGTGACGGTCCTGTTTTTGCTGATGATCAGCCTGACCGACGCCGAGACCGCCACGCTGATCGAGCAGCGCAAACTGCCGATCGTCGGGCTGGCACTGGGCGCGCTACTGGGCGTCGGCCTGGTCGTCTGGGGCCTGCTTGGCGGGCTCTCGTCCGGCGGGGGAAGCGAGATGGAACTCGCCGAGGCGCTGTGGGCCGAGCGGTCGGTCGACCTGCTCGCGGTGACCGTCCTGCTGTTCGTCGGCGTCCTCGGGATCATCCGCCTCACCGCCGAACGTTTCGACGCGACTGATCGACCCGTCACGAGTGAAGGAACCCCGATCGGGCGGGGCAGAGAATCCGAGAACACGGAGGGAGAATCATGACTGCACTCGCCTACGGCGTGGCGATCGCGCTGCTACTGATCGGCCTGGCGGCGGTCCTCAGCGGGGCCAACGCGGTGAAGACGCTGATCGGGATCGAGATCGCCTCGAAGGGCGTGCTCGTGAACTTCGTCGCGACCGATCCGGCCGGCAGCCAGGGGATCGTGATCCTGTTGATCCTGATCGACGCCATCGTCGTCGCCGTCCTGCTGGGTCTGGTCGTTGCAGTGTATCGCCAGTACGGAACCCTCGATATGGACGCACTCGGGAGGTTAACATGGTAACGAATCGACGGACACTGCTCGCATCGACACCCGGTCTGCTCGTCGCCGGCGCACTCGCCCTGGCGGTCGCGCTGGTGGGACCAGGACTCGAAACGCCCGCCATGCTGGCGCTCGGGGCGATTTCCCTACCGTTCGTCGGCGCGGCACTGTTGCCGTACGTCGCCGTCGCCGGTGATCGAATCCGGAACGCGGTCGCCGTGGGCGTCGGTGTCGTGACGGCTATCTTGACGCTATCGCTGATTCCGCGAGCGCTATCGGCGGAAACGCCGGCAGCCGTCCACTACGACCTGGGGTGGGTGCCCGCCATCGACGTCTCCTTTGGGCTGTATCTGGACGTCCTCGGCGTGATGATGGCGACCATCGCGGGTGTCGTCGGGGCGCTCGCGCTGGTCTTCTCGACGCGCTTCATGGAACGCGAGGGGGGACTCACCCGCTACTACGCGCTGACCCTGCTGTTCGTCGGCGGGATGATCGGCTTCGCGCTGACCGACAGCCTCGTCGCGCTGTACGTCTTCTGGGAGGTTCTGGGGCTGTGTTCGTTTGGCCTGATCTCCTTCTGGCTCGAAGACGACGCCTCCTTCGCGGCGGGCGTGAAGGCGTTCGTTACGACCCGTTTCGGCGACATCGGCCTGCTGGCCGGGATCGCCACCCTGTACGTCGGCGGCGGGACGTTCTCGATCCGCGGGCTGATCGACCAGGCGGCCGCGGGCGCGCTGCCCGAGTGGACGCTCGCGGCCGCTGGCGGGCTGTTCATCGTCGCGGCCGTCGGGAAGTCCGCGCAGTTCCCCTTACACGTCTGGCTGCCGGACGCGATGGAGGCCCCGACGACCAGCACGGCGCTGATCCACGCCGCCTGTATGGTCAACGCCGGCCTCTACCTCCTGCTCCGGACCCGACCCATCTTCGACGGAGTGGCGTGGTGGACGACCGCCGTGCTCGCCATCGGGACGATTACAGCCTTCCTCGCAGCCGTGCTCGCGACCGTCGAGAACGACTTCAAGCGGGCGCTGGCGTACTGTACGATCAGCCAGCTCGGGTACGTCACGGCGGCGATCGGACTGGCCGGCGGGGTCCTGCCGGCGACCGCCCACGTCCTGAGTCACTCGATCTTCAAGGCGCTACTCTTTCTCGCTGCGGGGTCGGTCATCTTCGCGCTGGGCGGCACCGTCCACAAACACGTCGACATGTACGAGTTTCGCGGCGTGGGGAACCGCCGGCAGATGCCGATAACCAACGTCGCCTTCCTGGTGGGGATTCTCGGCTTGATCGGCGTACCCGGGTTCAACGGCTTCTGGAGCAAGGAATACATCTTCGCTACGGCGATGGACGGGAGTCCGATCGAGATGGCGGCCTTCGTCGTGCTCGCGATCACGGCCGTGCTGACGGTCGTCTACTCGTTGCGGATCTACTATCTGATGTTCCTCGGCGAGCCGAGCGAGTCCGTCACCGAATCGCCACTGGCGATGACTGGCCCGCTTTCGATCCTGGCTGGCCTGACGCTCACCTCGTGGCTCGCAATCGGCCCGCTCTCGGAGGCTCTGCAGACTTACTTCCCCGGCGCTGAGGTTCACAGCTATACGATCATGGAATTCGTCGAGCACACGCTCACCGTCCAGACACTGGCGTTGACTGCCGGGATCCTCGGACTCGGCTATCTCGGGTTCCGCTTCCGGAAACCGATCAACGACGCCGCCCCCGAAAGCCTGCTGTCAGTGCTCGCACTGGGCTACGGCTTCGACGCCGTCTACGAGCGATGCGTCGGGGCCTACCGCTGGTGGTGTGCCCGGACGCGGGTCATCCAGACTGGCGACCTCAACTACAACGTTGTCGGCATCGTGGTGGCGCTGGTGATCGGCGGGATCGTGCTGGTGATCTGACCGCCGCCCACGCCACGAAAGCGGACCCTTTTTGCTCGCGTGGACGCCATAGCGTGACAATGAGCGCCAGCACGCGACTCGCGAGGTGGTGGCCGTGACCCGTGAGTTCACCGAGATCACTGTGGTCGGCGACGACGAGACGGGGCTGATCGCGAACGTCACGTCGTTGCTGTTCGAGCGCGGTGTCAACATCGAGGATCTGGATCAGGCGGTCCGGGAGGGTGTCTTCCGGATGACCACGATGGTCGACACCAGCGAGATGATCGTCACCGAGGAAACGCTCCGGAACGATCTCCAGGATCTCGCAGCGGAACTCGACGTCGACATCACGGTCCGATTCCCGAAAGATAGAGAGACCCAGAGCATCGCCGTCCTCGTGACCAAGGAAAGTCACTGTCTGGAGGCGATCTTCGAGGCCTGGGCGAGCGGCAATCTGGGCGCGGACGTCGAGGTCGTCATCGGCAATCATCCCGATCTCCAGCCCCTTGCCGAGAAGTACGAGGTGCCCTTCCACGACATCGGCGACGAGAAGGGCACGCCCGACGAGGACGAACTGCTGGACTTGCTCGCGGAGTACGACACCGACCTGATCGTGCTCGCGCGGTACATGCGCATCCTCAGTCCGGACGTCGTCTTCCGATACGAGAACCGAATCATCAACGTCCATCCCTCGCTGCTGCCCTCCTTCCCCGGTGCCTCGGCGTACATGCAGGCCATCGAGGAGGGCGTCCGGATCGCCGGCGTGACCGCCCACTACGTGACGACTGACCTCGATCAGGGACCGGTCATCACCCAGCGGGTGTTCAACGTCCCGCCGGAGGCCACCGAGGAAGAACTCCAGGAGATCGGCCAGCCTCTGGAGGCCGAGGCGCTACTCGATGCGATCGACCTCCATCTCAACGACGAGATCTACGTCCACCGCGGCCGGACTCGGCTCCGGGAGCCGGAGGAGACCGACGCCCAGCTCGGCGCGCCCAAGGAACTCGACGATCTCAATCCCGACCGGCCGATCGATGGGCTGGGCGAGATCGTCAGCGAGGGCGAGTGAACGAAGTGAACGAGCCCTCGAAAGAAGCGAGCGGGGAGTGAAACGACCCGCGAGCAGCGAGGGCTCCCTGCGGTCGCCCTCGGAATGAGCGAACGGGGAACGAAGTGACCCGTGAGCGAGGCGGACGACGTGAAAACACGAGACAGCCGACTGCGATGACTGTCCGGGAGCAAAAACGAAAAAGGCGGAGCGGATGTTCGCGTTACTCGAGGCCGAGGTCGGCCAGCGAGTGAGTGTGCTGCCACGCACCGGCGACAGCGTCCACGTCGAAGGTGAGAACGCCGTCGGTGAGTTCGAGCCGGACGGACTCGTCGTCGATCTCCGTGTCGTGGAGATGGAGTTCAAGCGGCTGGCCGAAGTCCGCGACTGCAACCATCAGTTCACCGTTCGCTTCGAGTTTTTCCTGGAGTTCGTCAGCGTCCATGATTCGTTTCAGAGGTACGGGAAACGGACCCAAAAAGATTGCCATGCGTCGGATTGAGAGTCGGCAAACTGTGCATATTGGTAAAAACATTCATGTAGTTTGTTTTTGGCCAGCCTAAAAAGAGGCAGAATCGGCTCCTTCTGGAAGGGCTAAACCCCGGTGGTGCTGTAGGTGACATAGTCATGCAAGTAACGCACTACGACACGTGCCAGGAGTGTGGCAGTGACCTCGAATCCCCGACGAGCTACCGGCGTCACGCCTACTGTGCGGGCTGTCAGAACTAGGGTGGCATCGATGCCGCTGGCGCTGCCGGCAATGAATTACGGCTGTGAACCAGCTGAGAGCGTCCCCGCCTAGAGACTTCGGGCCGCGTCGATCGCGTCGTCGATGGAGGGAGCCTCGAAAACGTCCCGGTCGAGATACGCGTTCGTGCCGGCACAGTAGAGATCGCGCGCGACATCGATCACGTGCTGGTCGAGCGGTTCGGGCTCGCGATCGCACAGCGACTTCCAGTCGGCGATCCCTGCCTCGCTCGCCCGCGTTTTGGCTTCGCCGACGGCCTCGACCCATGCTGACTGCGTCCGCTTGTGGTACTGCCGGATGACCTCCTTGCTTACCTCCTGGCCGTCGTAGGAAAAGCGATTCTCGTCGAAGGTCCCCACGACGTCAGCGACGCGGATCTCCCCTTCGTAGTAGAGACACTCGATCTTGCCGTCCTCGTGGACGAACCCTGCCTCCACAGCCTGGCGGTTGAGTAGGTCGTTGACCTCGCGGGCGACCGATTCGAGGTCGGCGACGTTCGCACGGCCGGCGATCCGGTCGGCCTCCGCACGGGTGAGATACCGGTCTTGCTCCTCGTACTTCGTCGAGAACTCGACGACGGGTTCCGGTAACTCGACGGGCTCCTCGGGCCAGGACTCCCAGTCGAGGCCGTGGTCTTCGGGCTCGGATCGCTTTCGCAGACTCGATCCGACGGGGACGGTATTGCGGAAGACGATTTCCAGGGGGATCAGGTAGTTCTCGCCCGCCCCGTCGTGATAGGCGTCGTAGTCGTAGCCGTCGGCATCGTGGGGCAGGTCAGGCACCTGCGTCAGTTCGATGGCCATCTCGCGGGGCTGTGCGCCCGCATCGATCGCCGTCTCGATTGACACGGGCTCGCCATCGACGACGACCCCCTCGTAGTGGGTGGGGATTCCGTCGTCCTCCAGGGCCTCGAAGTTGGCCGCGCCCATCGTACACAGCGCGGCCCCCTTCCCCGGGATCTCGTCGGGCATTTTCCCCCAGTCGAACACCGAGTAGTCGTCAGTGAAGACGAACGCGCCCCGACCAAGGTCGGTCGCGGTGGGCTCGTCGTCGATCCGGAATTCCTTGACGCTAGTCATTGGATCGGCGTTTCGGGCCGGCGACCTTAGAGGTTGCACATTACGACAAAAGCGGCTGTGGCCGACCGGCGAACGCCTGGCCGTCTTCGAGTGGCTTATGTCGCTTGCGCTACAAAGTTCCCGGAGATGAGCGAACCGGAACGCGACGTCGTGGAGTTTGTCCTCACGACGGACGTCTACTCCGAGCGAGAGGATCTCGAACCGGACGATCTGCCGTCGATCTATCGGACCGTCTTCTGGGAAAACGGCACGATCGAACGGCCACTCGTCCCGACTGTCGAGGCCACCAGTGAAGCGGCCGACGTTGAGAACCCCTGGGACACGGTCTCGGGACTGATGTTTACCAGTCACGACGACTTCTCCGAGGAGATCAAACTCACCGACCGCGACATGGCCGAGGAGTGGCTACAGAAGCGAATCGAGCCCGACGAACTCCTCGAAAACCCGACACTGGCGTCGATCTTCGACGACGAATTCGACGAGGTGAGCTACGAGAAGGCTCGCGAACAGGTCAGACCGGCTCGCGCCGACCGGGCCTGGATCGACAGCCTGCTCGACGAGTACTTCGAGGACGAGGAGGAAGAGGAGATGCTCGACCTCGTTGACATCCGCGCGCCCGAGGAGGTCGACATGCGCCTGGACGACCTCGTGCTCACCGAGGACCAGGAGGGCGAGATCAACAAACTCGTCAAGGCCATCGAGCACCGCGATTACCTCGCGCGGATCGGCCTCCGGGAGATCGGCAAGCTCCTGTTCGTCGGGCCGCCGGGGACCGGCAAGACCAGCGTCGCCCGGGCCTTGGCCCACGAACTCGACCTGCCCTTTGTCGAGGTCAAGCTGTCGATGATCACCTCCCAGTACCTCGGCGAGACGGCCAAGAACGTCGAGAAGACCTTCGAGGTGGCCCGGCGGCTCTCGCCGTGTATCCTCTTCATGGACGAGTTCGACTTCGTCGCCAAGACGCGCGCCAGCGACGAACACGCCGCGATCAAGCGCGCCGTGAACACCCTGCTGAAGTCGATCGACGAGATCAGCCTCATCCAGGACGACGTCCTGTTGATCGGCGCGACCAACCACCCCGATCAGCTCGACGCGGCGGCCTGGCGGCGCTTCGACGAGATCGTCAACTTCCCAAAGCCCGACAAAGGGATGCGCTCAGACATCCTGCAGGTCGTCACTCGCGACATGGAGATCGACGACTACGATCCGGGAGAACTCGCCGGGATGACCGAGGGGCTGACCGGGAGCGACCTCCGGCTTGTCCTCCGAGAAGCCGTCCTGAACGCGCTGACCGAGGAGCGGACCACGCTCACACAGGAGGACCTCGTCAATGCGGTCGCGAACTTCGAGGAGCGTGACAATCTCAAGAACCTCGATATGATCGAAGGCGACCACGACGCGCTGGTCGCCGGCGGGACGCCGAGTGCGGATGGCGGCCACGATCACGACCAGGGCCACGACCACAGCCACTCCGACGATTAAGCGGGCAGTCGGCCCGACAGCAAGCGGGGTGTTTTCGCACTACTGGTTCCAGGGGGCGAAATCCGGATCGATGACCCGGTGCTCGCGATCGATGGCGTCGATCGCGGCGACGTCTTCGTCGTCGAGGGAGAGCTCGAACGCTTCCAGATTAGCCGCCAGATGCTCGCGGCTGCTGGCTTTCGGGATCGGAACGACGTGCTCTTTCGCGTCGAGCCACGCGAGGCTGACCGCAGCCGGGGAGACGCCGTGTTTCTCGGCGATCTCACGGATCGTCGGGTCCTCGAACACTTCGCCCTGGGCGAGCGGCGAGTACGCGACCAGCCAGTGGTCGTGCTCGCGGGCGTCCTCCCGAAGGCGATCCTGCTGGAGTAGCGGGTGACACTCGACCTGGTGGGCAGTGATCGGGACATCCAGAATCTCCCGGGCCTCCTCGAGCAACTCCGGCGTGAAATTCGAGAGGCCGATATGCTCGATCGTGCCCTCGTCGTGGAGTTTCGAAAGTGCGCCGAGGGTCTCTTCGGCGTCGTAGGTGTGGGTCGGCCAGTGGACGTACAGGAGATCGAGGTAGTCAGTCCCGAGCCGATGGAGACTCGCCGTCGTCGACTCGATGAGGTCCTCGCGGGCGAGATTTTCGGGATCGACCTTGCTCGCGAGGAAGACGGCATCGCGATCGACCGACGAAGTGGCGATCCCCTCGCCGACGTACTGTTCGTTGTCGTACCCCTGGGCCGTGTCGACGTGACGATAGCCGACGTCGAGCGCCGTCCGGACGTTCTCGACCCACTGCTCGCGGTTTTCGTCCGAGTAGGTGCCGAGACCGGGGACTGGCAATGTAGCAGGTGGCATCGGCCTGAATTGGCGGCCCGTCGGTTTCGGTCTGGCGGTCGCGACGGGGACAGCGTGTCGCCGACGGTCCAACCGGCGACCGTGGCCCACCGGGACCGTCACATCCTTAGCCGACCGCCGCTACGCTCCCGTCGATGGAAGTCACGCTGCTCGGGACCGGCGATACGACCGGGACGCCGACGGTCGGATGTGGGTGTGACGTCTGTGAGCAGGCGCGCGATCCCGACGACGCCCTCCGTGAGCAGTTGCGCGACCGCGGCGTCGAGGTCGGCGATCGCGGCGTCGAGCGGACCCGCTTTTCGGTCCACGTCCGCAACGAGCGTACCGACGAGACGCTGCTGATCGACGCGAGTCCCGACTTCCGGACCCAGTTCCTCCGGGAGGACCTCGACGCTCCCGACGCCGCGGTGATCTCCCACGTCCACTTCGATCACCTCGACGGCCTGGGCAACTTCTATCGCCTGACGCGGGACATGCCGGTCTATGCGGCCGGCGAGGTCGACCCCGCAACGGGCCAAAGCGTCGCCCAGAGCGTCCGCGAGCGCTACGACTACCTCGACGTGATCGACGTCAAGGCTCGCGATCCATTCGAGTCGTTCCGGGTCGCCGGCCTCGACGTCACGCTCGTCCCCGTCGATCACCCGCCGCTGTCGTGTTACGGCCTCGTGGTCGAGGACCCCGAGACGGGTGCGAAACTCTCGCTGTCGGGCGATACGAGTTACGAGGTCCCGCAAGCGAGTCGGGACGCCCTCGCCGGGGCCGACCTGTTGCTCGTCGACGGCATCCTCCCGGCCGACCGGTGTGACACCCACCCGGCCGGCGGGTCACACCACGACGACGAGGGGGTCCCGATGACCTACGGGAGCAAGCACATGACCATCGAGGGGGCTCAGCGCTTGAGCGAGGAACTCGACGCCGGCGAGTTGCGGATCGTCCACCTCTCGCACTACTTGCCGGTCGAAACGGCCTTCGACGTGCCGCTTGCGGTCGACGGCGAGCGGTTCGTGCTGTGAGAAGGAGTCCGCCGACGCCCAACATCTATGTGCTGGCGTGCGAAGGGCCGGCATGGACCTCGATCCTGCGTCGTTGAGTGATGTTCCGGCGGAGAAACCAGCCGTTGCAGTCGCGATCAGTGCCGTCGTCGCCACTGTCGTCTACCTCGCGATCCAACTGGTGATGGATGGGTCGATCAACCCCGTCGAAACAGCGGCGTTCGTCATCGTTTTCACCGGGGTCTACGCCGCATTCCTGTACCTGCGACGGGAGATCCAGGAGTAGCGCCAGGAGCGAAGCCCTACTCGAAGCGGTCGAGACCGACCTGCCGACGCTGTCGGCCGGCCGGATCGCGGACCCAGGGCGACCGCGAATCGCGGACGGCTTCGACGTCGACCGCCGGCGGATCGGCGGACTCGTAGCCCGGGCAGGACTCCCCGCAGTCCTCGACAGGGTTGACGATCCGGTCGTGATAGGTGCAGTACGGCACCGTGGCGGCCGGCTCGGCACCGTCGGGGTCACACCGGGCACACGCCGGCCAGGTGAACGTCCGCCAGCCCTTGCCGTAGGCCCGCTCGGCGAGCCGTCGGCGAGCGCGGGCCTTCGCCGCGGGATCGACCGGCCGCACGGCGGCCTGGCCGGCCTCGCGTTCGATCAACTCGAGGCCCCACTCGTCGGTCGGGAGAGACGTCGGTTCCTTGAGCACCTCGCGCTCACCGGTGTCGGGGTCGAACCGCCAGATCCCGACTGCCTCGGGGAGCCGGTTGCGGTGTGCGCCGGTGACATGGGAGGCCGTCGCCAGAATGACTTCGTCGAAGAGGCCGAGCGAAACGTCGATCCGGAGCTGGGTCTGGAGGTCGCCCGGCCGGCCGAGGTCGGGTTTGTTCTCGATGCCGAGAAGGCGGTCGAACCACGCGTCGGGATAGCGAGCGACCTGCCGGACGTACCGATCCCCGTTCCGGCGCTCGGACTCGAAGAAGCCGATCTCGACCGCCCGGTCGGCGATCCGATGGCGCTCGTCGGGCCGGCGGTCGGGCAAGACATCCCGGAGCGGCCTGGCCTGACCGGGGCCGACCGGCGCGTCGATGGCCGCCGGCGGGATGGTCTCGTCGGTGATCGCGGCTCGCTGGTCGAACTCGGGACCTGGGTCGATGGCCACGATATCCGCGATCCGCCGGCCGTGGACGTGCGCGCCGAGCTGACGGGCGAGCAGCCGCTCGCTGTCCTCCAGGGCTCCACACAGCGCGAGCTCGAAGCCGTACTCCCGCACGGACGGCTCTCGGATGGCGAGGCACAAGAGCGTCTCGGCCACCGCCTCGCGGATGGGACGGCGACCACGCCAGTGGTGACTGCCGTCGGTCCGGCCCACCGGCAGTAGCGTTTTACCGCACGGCTCCGATCCCTCTCCCATGACCGAAGTCCTCGCTGTCGGCGTGATCGAGACAGTGATCGAATCGTTCCAGGCGGACGTCGTCGCCGCGGTACCGCGTGCGCTTTCCGGACTGGTGTTTCTCACGGTCGCGTATGTCGGGATCAAACTCGTCACGACAGTCGTCCGGTCGGTCCTCGAACGGGTGTATCCCACCGATCAGCGTCTCATCGTCGACTTCCTCCTGCTCGTCGTGGGGACGTTTCTGTGGTTCGGGGCCGGGCTGGCGCTGCTCAACGTCCTCGGCCTGGGAAACGTCGCGGCGAGTCTCGGGACTGCCGCCGGCTTCATCGGGTTGGGCGTCTCGTACGCCCTCTCTAACATGATCGCCGACACCGTCGCCGGCGTCTACCTGCTCAAGGACCCGGACTTCAACAAGGGCGACACCGTGACGACCGCCTCGACGACGGGAACTGTCACGGACATCGGCCTCCGGAAGAGTCGGCTCCGGACCGACGACGGGCTGGTCGTCCTCGCCAACCGCAACGTCGAGTCCGGCTGGACGTATCGATCCGGTCCGGACGAGGAGTAAGGGGCCGCCATCGGGCGCTTCGCGATGCCGATCCTGAACCGACCGATTCCCCGCTAGGGAGACACCAGCGGGCCGAGAACAGTACCTTTATGACTGCCAGGCGGGAACGTTCGGTCACGATTACTCTGGAGATGACAGGAACACACGGACACCCGGAGGTGAACATCGGACTCGTCGGGCACGTCGACCACGGCAAGACGACGCTCGTCGAAGCTCTCAGCGGGGAGTGGACGGATCAGCACTCTGAGGAGATGAAACGCGGAATCTCGATCCGACTGGGGTACGCCGACGCGACGTTCCGGCGCTGTCCGGAGGGCGAGGACGCGGCGGGATACACCGTCGCCGAGGAGTGTCCCGAACACGACGTCGAGACTGACGTTTTGCGGACCGTCTCGTTCGTCGACGCGCCCGGCCACGAGACGCTGATGGCGACGATGCTCGCCGGCGCGGCTATCATGGACGGGGCCGTCCTGGTCATCTCGGCGACCGAGGACGTTCCGCAGGCACAGACCGAGGAACACCTGATGGCGCTTGACATCATCGGGATCGACAACATCGTCGTCGCCCAGAACAAGGTCGATCTGGTCGACGCCGACCAAGCGCGACGGAACTACGAGCAGATTCAGGACTTCATCGAAGGCACCGTCGCCGAGGACGCGCCGATCGTCCCGATCAGTGCGGGCCAGAACGTCAACATGGACCTGCTCATCGAGGCCGTCGAGGAGGAGATCCCGACGGAGGACCGCGACCTCGACGCCGACGCCGAGATGCTCGTCGCCCGGAGTTTCGACATCAATCGCCCGGGGACGACCTGGGACTCGCTGTCGGGCGGCGTGCTGGGCGGGAGTCTCGCCCAGGGCAGCCTCGAAGCCGACGACGAGATCGAACTCCGACCCGGCCGCGAAGTCGAGGAAGGCGGCCAGACGGAGTGGCGACCGGTCACGACGACGGTCCGGTCGCTGCAGGCCGGCGGCGAGGGCGTCGACGAGGTGACGCCCGGCGGGCTATTGGGCGTCGGGACGGGACTCGATCCCTCGCTGACGAAGGGTGACGCGCTGGCGGGCCAGATCGCCGGCCCGCCCGGCACGCTCCCCCCAGTCCAGGAGGAGTTCACGATGGACATCCAGTTGCTCGACCGGATCGTCGCCGAGGACACCGACGAGGTCGAGGAGATCTCGACGGGCGAGCCGCTCATGCTCACGATCGGGACGGCGACGACCGTCGGGTCGGTCACGAGCGCCCGCGACGGCGAGGCCGAAGTGGCGCTGAAACGGCCGGTGTGTGCCCGCGAAGGGGCGAAGATCGCGATCAATCGCCGGATCGGCGCACGCTGGCGGCTGATCGGCGTCGGGACGCTCCGTGAATGACTGCGGTGCTTGATACCAACGCACTGATGATGCCGGTCGAATGTAACGTCCGCGTCTTCGAGGAACTCGATCGGGTGATCGGCGAGACGGACCTGGTCGTTCCCGAGGCGGTCGTGGCGGAACTCGATCGGTTGTCCGACGGTGGCGGCGAGGAGGCGACGGCGGCGAGCGTCGGTCGCGACCTCGTCGAGCGGTGTCGGGTCGTCGATCACGACGCGACCAATGCCGACGATGCGGTGCTGGAACTCGCCCGCGAATTAGAGGCTTACGCGGTCACCAACGATGGGCCGCTCCGCCAAGCCCTCCTCGCTGCGGACGTTCCAGTAATTGGTTTAAGGGGCCGGAACAAACTCGCGATCACTCAACCATAACATGTACAAACGGGTTCGATTGCGCGACACGGTCGAGGTACCGCCCGAGCATCTGGCAGACGTGACGCCGGGGCTCGTGAAACGACTGCTACAGGAGAAACTCGAAGGCCGCATGGACGAAGACGTCGGCAGCGTCGTGAGCGTGACGGAGGTCCACGACATCGGCGAGGGGGCAGTCGTCCCCAACGAGCCCGGCGTCTACTACGTGGCCGAGTTCGACGCCCTCACCTTCGATCCGCAGATGCAGGAGGTCGTCGACGGTGAGGTCGTCGAGGTCGTCAACTTCGGCGCGTTCGTCGGGATCGGCCCTGTCGACGGACTCCTCCACGTCTCCCAGATCTCCGACGAATACCTGGCATACGACGGCGAGAACCAGCAACTCGCCTCCCGGGACTCGAATCGGACGCTGACCGTCGGGGACTCGGTGCGCGCCCGGATCGTCACCAAGTCCATCGACGAGCGCAACCCCCGGGACTCAAAGATCGGCCTGACGGCCAAACAGGTCGGGCTGGGCAAGCACGGCTGGCTCGACGAGGAGCGCAAGGCGCGCGCCGAAGCGGGTGAGAACTGATGGCCGATCGGTACGTCTGTCGGGAGTGCCACCGGGTGCAGGACAACCCGGAAGCTGACGTCTGCCAGGCCTGCGGGTCGAGTTCGCTCACCGAGGACTGGGCCGGCTACGTCATCATCACCCATCCCGAGGAGAGCGAGATCGCCACCGAGATGGAAGTCACCGAACCCGGCAAGTACGCGCTGAAGGTTCGATAGACCGTGTCGGAAGAACCATCGACGCCGGTCGAGAGTGGGACAGCCGACCCGGAGCGTGAGATCGTGCTATCCCTCCCCGAGTCCCTCCGGAGTGCGCTGAAAGAGCCCTTCGGCCCCGTCCGTACGGACGCCGACTCGCTACTGGCCGAAGCGGGCGATCCCCTGATCGCCGTGGGCGATATCGTCACGTACCACCTGCTGGAAGCGGGTCGGCCGCCGGACGTCTCGCTGATCGACGAGCGAACCGAGCGGAGCGCGGTCGACGCTGGAATCAGAGAGCGGATCGTCGAGGACGAGGGGTGGTTCGAGTACCGCGTGCAGGTCGACAATCCGGCCGGGACGGTGACGGCAGCCCTTCTTGGCGCACTTGTCGAGGCACTCGATCGCGACGAGCCCTCGACCATCGTCGTCGTCGACGGCGAGGAGGACCTCGCAACGTTGCCCGCGATGGTGGTCGCGCCGCCGGGTGCCAGCGTCGTCTATGGGCAACCCGGCGAGGGGATGGTCCACGTCGCCGTCGATACGGAGACCAGCGAGCGTGCGCGGTCGATCCTCTCGCGGATGGACGGCGACCACGCTCGGGCGTGGAAGCTGCTCGGTGTATAAGTCGGGTGTGTGTTCTGCGGACGCAGTCTGGCGATCCTTGTGCTGGCAGGGGGTGACTGCACGCGAAGCTATCGGGAACACGTCACGTCAGCCACCGGTCCCGGCAGCGCCGCCGATGACTAGGCGTCGAACTGACGAACGCCGTGAAACTCGAAGCGTGCGCCCCCGTCGTCGCTTTGGGTGAGTCGGATC
The DNA here is from genome assembly GCF_000023945.1 of Halorhabdus utahensis DSM 12940. Classification (NCBI taxonomy): domain Archaea; kingdom Methanobacteriati; phylum Methanobacteriota; class Halobacteria; order Halobacteriales; family Haloarculaceae; genus Halorhabdus; species Halorhabdus utahensis. The sequence goes on along the minus strand of NC_013158.1, from coordinate 2,258,157 downwards.
GTCCAGTTGTGGGCGTCGGCGATGGTCGCGACGAGCGGGAGGCCAAGCGTCGACGTGTCCGACCCCGAGAGACCCGGCTGGAACACCTGTTCGTGCTTGTCAGTCGGGATGCCCACGCCATCGTCAGCCACGAAAAACCCGCCGTCGTCTGGCAACTCGCCGACCGTGATCGTGATATCGTCGGTCCCGTCACGCCCGTGTTCGACGGCGTTCGTGAACAGATGGTCGAGCAACAGCCGGAGGCGACCGGGATCGGCGTAGACACTCACCGTCGTCGACACCCGGAGGACGGCCCCCTCGAACGCACAGTTCTCCCAGACATCGTGGGCAATATCTCCAAGTGCCACTGGGTCGAGATCCGTCGCGGGTTCGCCCTGTCGCATCACGGTGATGATATCGGCGACGAGGGCGTCGATGCGATCGAGGGCACGCCCGATGGCATCGAATTGATCGGGATCACCGGTCGTCTGAGCAACCTCCAGCCGACCGACTGCCACCGACAGTGGGTTTCTGATGTCGTGGCTCACCATGGTCGCGAGTCGCCTGACTCGATCGTTCTGGCGCTTGAGCTGGTGTTCGTACTGTTTGCGCTTGCTGATGTCCCAGGTCACACCGATGGAGCCGACGACACTCCCGTCCGGGCCATCCCACGGGAATTTCGTCGTCATGAGTTTCGTCCCGAGTCCGCTCTCGGCGTGGGATTCCTCGATCCGCTGCTCGATGGGTTCGCCGGTCTCGACAACGGACTGATCGTCCGCGAGGCTCTCGGTCGCGAGGGCAGCCGAGTACAGATCGAAGTCGGTCTTGCCGAGAATGTCGGTCGGATGGTGATGACGTTTGCCCTCCGGGTTCTCGATGTACGGGGCACCAATCATGGAGGGCACCACGTCGCTGACAGCGACGTGTCGCCCCCGGCGGTCCTTGGCGTACATCGAGAACGGCACGTTCGTCAGCAATGAGTCGAGCATCGACCGCGCGTCACGGGCAGTGACGTGTTCCTCAACCAGCGACGCGAGCTTCGAAAGTAACTCGACACGATCGACGTCCGGTGACACGGTAAAGTGACTCGTCACCCCGTCGGGAACCGCCGACTCGAGGTCAGTTATCTGCCCGACAGTGACGACGATGATCGGAACTGACCCGACGTGTTCGTGAATCTCGTCGATCCACGCACTGACGTCGGCCTCGGCGTCAGATTCGACGACGACGCAGTCGACCGATCGACTGTCGGCTCCAGCCGTCGAACGAACTGTCTCCCAGGACCGGAGGGTGAACGGCCGGTCGCACTCCGTCCACCGGTCGACCAGCGTCTCGACGTCCGGCCCGTGATAGGCCACGACCGGTACGCCGATCATCGCTGGCGTGGCTGATGACAGGACAAACCACCTGATTACGAAGGGTAATACAGGTCTCCGTATAATCCTTCTGGCGGAGTGTTACGTGGACTACATTTATCTTTTAACAGGCGCAATACCCCTTCCTCCAGGAGCGAGCGAAGCGAGCGAGTAGGGAGGGGATACGCGCCGTAAGCTCTGATCGTCTTAGGGTGTCGTGCGAGACAGGGTATCCAAACGAAACAATAATTCCATTTGGGTGAGGAGATTAGAGTGTAGGCAAAGGCCAATGGTGTACGACCTCGACAAAAGTTCGCACTCCGTGTACACCTTGCACTACCACCTCGTTTTGGTAGTCAAATACAGGAGAGACGTGTTCACGGAGGACATGAAGAACTTCATGCGCGGAGCCATTGAGGGGTTCGTAGACAACTACGGCGTCGAAATCGAACGCCTCGAAGCAGATGGCGACCACGTACACATCCTGTTCAAGGCCAAGCCGAGTACCGACCTAACCAAATTCATCAACACGCTCAAGGGAAGCACCGCGCGACGGATTCGAAACGAGTTCCACGACGAAATCAAGCACAAGCTCTGGGGTGATTCGTTCTGGACAGACTCATACTGTCTCATTTCCACCGGGCAAGCGTCGCTTGATGTTCTCATCGAATACGTCGATAGCCAGCGCACGGACCCCCCTAACGACCGATGAACTACAACTACAGGTATCGGCTCTATCCGACGGACGACCAACGGGAGGCGTTAGCGTGGACGCTCGATACCTGTAGACAGGTCTACAACCACTTCCTGAACCGGCTCAACGAAGCCGACGACGTGCCTTCGGAATACGCCCAAAAGAACACACTCCCTGACCTGAAACGCGAATGGTCCGACCTGAAGCAGATCCATTCGAAGGTGCTTCAGGTCGTCGTAGAACGGCTCTACAACAACCTTCGTACACTCTCAGGGCAAAAGGAGAACGGGTACAACGTCGGTGCGCTTCGTTGGAAGGGCGCGGGGTGGTACAAGTCGTTCACCTACAGCCAAAGCGGGTTCAAGCTCATTGGAACCGACACCCGACGGGATCGGCTTCGACTGAGCAAGATCGGTGAGATACCAATCGCGTACCACCGCGAGATTCCCGAGAACGCGACCATCAAGCAGGTCTGCATCAAACGGAACGCTTCGGGGAAATGGTACGCGACGTTCGGCATTGAGATCGACGAACAACCCGAAAAACCCGCCCCCGAAACCATCGACCCCGAAGATGCTGTCGGTATCGACGTGGGTATCCTGAAGTACGCTCACGACACCGACGGGACCGCCGTGGAATCGTTGGACCTCTCGGACGAACGTGAGCGCCTACGACGAGAACAGCGGAAGCTCTCGCGAAAAGAGAAGAGGTCGAACAACTACGAAAAACAACGGATGGTCGTCGCCCGCTGGCACGACCAGATTGCGAACAAACGCCGCGACTTCCTGCACAAGCTCGCCCACTACTACGTCGAGACCTACGACGTGGTGGCCGTCGAGGACCTGAACGTTCGCGGCATGATGGAGCAAGACCGAAACAGTCGAAACACAGCACATTCCGCGTGGCGAACCTTCATCGAGATACTGCGATACAAGGCTGAGAGCGCCGGTACGCACCTCGTTGAAGTCAACCCACGTGGAACTACCAAGGAGTGTAGCAACTGTGGCGTTGAAACCGAGAAACCCCTGTGGGTGCGCGAGCACTCATGTCCGTCGTGCGGATACGAAGACGATAGGGACGCCAACGCCGCGAAGAACATCCTTCAGCGTGCTTTTTCTGAATTAGGCATGGGACAGGCCGAATCCGCGCCCCTGGAGACTGCGACCGCTACGGATACCCGTGTGGTATCTGCAAGTCGCGTCATCGAACGGGGAAGCCCCGCCCTCAACGAGCGAGGTCGTCAGACCGAGCGCAGTAGGACGGGGTAGTTCACGATTGTGGCTTGCCAACAGTTCGGGTGTGCCCAGTGCCAAGCCGCTGTCCACCGAGACTGGTTGGGGGCCCCGACAAGAGCGTGATCACCAATGCCAACGTACCTGACACTGCTACGCTATACGGAGCAAGGAATCTCGACAGTCGAATCCAGCCCGGACCGCCTCGAGTCCCACAAGGACCTCGTCGCGGACCTCGGTGGGGAGTTCAAAGACTTCTACCTCACGATGGGCCAATACGACGGGATCGCCATCGCCGCGTTCCCGGACGACGAGACCGCCGCCGAGTATGCCCTCATCCTCGGGAAAGCAGGGAACGTCCGGACAGAAACACTCCGGGCGTTCAGCGACGACGAGTTCGAATCCATCGTCACGGATCTCTCGTAGATCCCCGGTCACACATAACTGATCCGAACCGGTTCGCCCTGGAGACGACCCCAGATATCAGGGGGCCAATAGAAGCGTTATGCATACCGATTTCGGGCAATACTGTTCCCAAGAGCTGGGAATAGCGCTGTCATTTACTATCGTTAGGATCCCTTCTCCCGGTGTGAACCGAATCGCAAGCCCACTATATAGGGGGTCAAAGCAACGATGACCGACGGCTGGAACATCGTCGTCTGTGTCAAGCAAGTGCCTGATGCCGCGGAGGTATCGATCGATCCCGACACGGGGATCCTCAACCGGGCTGACGCCGAGGCAGTCATGAACGCGCCGGACTACAACGCCGTCGAGGCGGCCCTGGAGGTCCGTGACGAAGTCGGCGGCACGGTCACGGCCCTCACAATGGGGCCGGCAAGTGCCCACGAAGTCCTTCGTGGGGCTGTCGCGATGGGTGCCGACGACGCCGTGTTGCTGACCGATCGGGCCTTCGGCGGCAGCGACACCTGGCCGACGAGTCTCGCGCTGGCCCGGGCAGCCGATGAACTCGACGCCGACGTGGTCTTCGGCGGCGAGGAAACCACCGACTCCTCGACGGGACAGGTCCCGCCGGGGATCGCCGCCCACAACGACTGGGCCCAACTCACCTACGTCGAGGACCTCGAACCACGACCCGACGAGGACCAGCTGGTCGCGAAACGCGACGTCGAAGGTGGCTACGAGCGGGTCGCCGCCGAGTTGCCCGTCGTCGTCGCCATGGAGTTCGGCGAGAACCAGCCCCGGACGGCGGGGCTCCACCGGAAGATCTACGCCGAAACCGACTTCGAGCCGGTCGAGTGGTCTGCCGCCGACATCGGCGTCGAGGACGAGGTCGGGCTGGCCGTCTCGCCGACGCAGGTCGGCGGGATGGCGACCGCCGAGCCGGTTCCGCGCGAGCAGGAGACGGTCGAGGACGTCGAAGAGATCGCCGATCGCATCGCGGAGGTGCTCTGAGATGGCGGCCGGTGCCCAATCGGAGAACGCCGCGGACATCGACGCCCACAGCGACGTCTGGGTGTTCGTCGAACAGCACGACGGCGAGGTCGCGAAGGTCGCCTGGGAGTTGCTCGCGAAGGGGCGGGAGCTCGCTGACCAGAAGGACGAGGACCTGGTCGCGCTCGTCATGGGCGAGGACATTCGGGAGACGGACATCCCGGAGGAAGCCATCGCCCGGGGCGCGGACCGCGTGCTCGTGGCCGACGATCCGATCTTCGAACCCTATCGCGCCGATCCCTACGGCGAGCAGTTCCGTCACCTCGTCGAGATCCGCAAGCCGGACATCGCGCTGATCGGCGGGACCCACACCGGCCGGGACTTCGCCGGTCGGGTCGCCGTCCCGACTCATGCCGGCCTGACCGCCGACACGACGGAACTGGAGATCACCGACGAGCGCTACGAGATGCGCCGCCCCGCCTTCGGCGGGGACGCCCTGGCGACGATCATCTGCCCGAACCACCGTCCACAGATGTCCACCGTTCGCCCCGGCGTCTTCGACACGCCCGAGCCCGACGAAAGCCGGGAAGGGGAGGTCGAGGACGTCGAGACCGTCGTCGGCGAGGACGAAACCCTCACCGAAGTGCTCGAACGCGAGGTCGGCGACGTGGCCGACATCACCGACGCCGAAGTCGTCGTCGCCGGCGGGATGGGGCTGGAGGGGGATTTCGATCCCCTCTGGGAACTCGCCGACCTGCTCGGCGGGGAGGTCGCCGCCACGCGGGAGGCCGTCGAGGAGGGCTGGATCGAACCCGCCCGCCAGGTCGGCCAGACCGGCAAGACCGTTCGCCCGAAGCTCTACATCGCCGTCGGAATCAGTGGAGCAATCCAGCACGTCGAGGGGATGGACGACTCCGAAACGGTGATCGCCATCAACAACGACGGCAACGCGCCGATCTTCGAGAACGCCGATTACGGCATCGTCGCCGACTACGCCGATGTCTTGCCCGAACTGATCGACCTGCTCCGTGAGCGACTCGGAGATAGCCAGGAGGTGTCAGCATGAGTACCGACGCTCAGTCAGGCGAGGACGCCGGCGTTGAACCCGAACCCAAGGAGAGCGAGGGGCCGCCGATGCCCCAGCCGACCAGCGAGACGCCCAGCTACGACGGCGAGTTCGACGCGATCGTCGTCGGCGCGGGACTCGCGGGGAGTGCCGCCGCGCTGACGATGGCCGAGGAGGGCCTGGACGTGATCATGCTGGAGCGGGGAAACTCCCCCGGGACGAAAAACGTCTTCGGCGGGATCATGTTCACCCCGCGCATCCGCGAGCTGACGGACTTCGACGACGCGCCCAAAGAACGGTTCGTCGCCGAAAAGACCTTCTCGATGCTTAGCGAGGAGGGCGACGCGACCGAAGTCTCGATGCAGCCGGCGGCCTGGAAAGAGGAACCGCACAACGACTCCTGGATGGTGCTCCGGGGTGACTTCGACGAGTGGTTCGCCGAGCAGGCCGTCGAGGCGGGTGCGACGCTGCTCACCGAGACGACCGTCACTGATCTCGTCCGCGAGGACGGAACCATCGCGGGCGTCGAGACCGACCGCCCGGACGGACGGCTACACGCGCCGACGGTCGTCCTCGCCGAGGGGGCTAACTCGCTGGTCAGCGAGGGGGCCGGACTGTCCAAGCCCCAAGATCGGAAAGACGTCGCGGTCTCCGCGAAGGAAGTCCGCAAGTACGACCGCGAGAAGATTGAGGATCGCTTCCACCTCACCGACGAGGAGGGTGCGGCAATGCATTACTTCGGCGACGGCGCGGTCGGCGATGCCGTCGGCGGCGGGTTCATCTACACGAACAAGCGCACGCTCGCCATCGGCGTCGTCTACTCGATCGAGGACGCCGTCCACGACGACCGGACCCCCGACGACGTGCTCGATGACTTCAAGTCCCACCCGGCGGTTGCACCGCTGGTCAAGGGCGGCCGGATGGTGGAATATTCCGCTCACGCGATCCCCGAGGGTGGCCCCGAGGCAATGCCCGACCTCGTCCACGACGGCGCGGTGATCACCGGCGACGCCGCCGGACTGGTGCTCAACAACGGCCTGCACCTCGAAGGGACGAACATGGCCGTCGAGAGTGGGTATCACGCCGGGAAGGCGGTCGCCGATGCAGTGGCGTCCGGCCGGACGGACGCCGCGGCCCTCGCCGACTACGAGGACGACCTCACCGACTCGTGGGTGATGGACAACCTGAACCACTACGGGTGGTTCTTAGACGCCGCCGCGGAGGACAAGGAGTTCCTCTTCGACGACCTGCCGCGGGCCATCGCCGACGCCGAGACCGACTACTTCCGGATGAACGACGAACCGAAGACCCGCCACACGAAATCCGCCCGCAAGCGCCTCGTCGGCGCGATGGGCGGCTATCTCGGTGCGGCGAAGAAAGCCTGGAAATACCGCAAGATGTTCATCTAGACCAATGAGTGCACAACCCGGAACCCCCGACGTCGAACAGCCATCGATCGAAGACCGCCTCTACACCGTCAAGTACGAGGACCCCGGCGAGTCCCACCTCGATGTGGAACTGCCAGGGATCTGCGAGGAGAAGTGCGTCACTCAGGACTGCGTCTCCGTCTGTCCCGCCAACGTCTGGCGTGACGAAGACGACGAGGGCGTCCCGACGATCGCCTACGAGAACTGCCTGGAATGTGGCAGTTGCCGGTGGGCCTGCTCACATGGCAACGTCGTCTGGGAGTACCCCGAGAACGGCAGCGGCGTCTCGTATAAGTTCGGCTAGGGCGTTCCTGATCGAAGACGACTGACGACCCGAGAAACCGGCCGATTTACGCGTTTTCCGGCGTGACATCCGCGTTCACGTTCGCAATGATCAACCGGTAGTCGCCGCTGTCCAGCGAGACCGTTTCGTTCCCCGAGTACGTCTCCTCGACGACACTGCCCTCGATAGCCTCGAACCCCGACTCCTCCTCGGCCAGGATCTCGTACGCCTCGGGCGTCACGACGTAGACGTCAACGGGCTCGCCACGAACGACGTCGACCTGGTAGGTCACCTCGGTGGGCCCATCGAGGGAGAATTCAAAGTAGTAAAACTCGATGCGACCGATATTGACTTCCTCGGTGTCGACTGGCGTGGCCGTCTCGCCGGTCTCCGGGTCGGTCAGAGTGAGTGTCGTCTCGGTCGTTGCTGGGCCCCCCTCCGCTAAACAGCCTGCCAGTCCTGCGAGCGCCCCGCTGCCGGCGACCGCAAGGAAGGTTCGCCGGGAGATCTTGCCGTCCATCGAACCGACTGTCCGATCGGTCATCACGCGAAGTAACGACGACCGTCTACTTTACTTCCCGGGAAACGGTGGGTACGCCACTGGCATCCCTCTCACCCCGAGTACCTCGACAGGCAGATGTAGACGGACCGATCCGCTGAAACCGTTATGAGGCCGGCAGTCCAAGTGACATATGAGACGGAAGCCCGATGAGAAACGATCCACAGATTGATGGGGCAACAGCGCGCGAACGAATCTACGAGACGTTCACCGACCGCGATCAGAACGTCGAGTCGGCGGTGGCGGACGGCCTCGTCGTCGGCACTGAACGGCTCGGGTTGTCGATCGGGTTCTTCTCGCGCATCGACGACGGCGAACAGGTGATCGTCAGGTCGATCGGGGAGCACCCGCTGTTGCAGCCCGGCGAGACCTGTCCGATCGAGGCAGCCTACTGCCGGCGGACTGTCGAGCTCGACGGACTGTTGAGCGTCCAGGATGCGGCGGTCTCGACGGCGATCAGCGAGAATGCCTACGAGACATTCGACCTCGGGGCCTACATCGGGTGCAAGATCGTCGTCGACGACGAGGTGTACGGGACGGTCTGTTTCGGCGACAAGGAGCCTCGCGAGGCGGCGTTCTCCGAGGCCGAGGAGCTGTTCGTGGAGTTGCTCGCGCGCCTGACCGGCCAGGCCCTGGAGCGGCGTCGCCACGCGCGGGAACTGGCGGCGCGCAACGAGCGCCTGGACGCCGAGCGCGAGCGGTTCCGCGGCATCGCCGAGACGAGCTTCGACGCCCTGTTCCGGCTCGACCGCGACATGACGGTCACGTACGTCTCCGCGGCCATCGAGCGCGTGCTGGGCTACGATCGGGCGAGCGTCGTCGGGGTCCCCCTCGACCGGTTTATCGCCCCCGAGGCGGTCGAGACCGTGGCGCGACTCCACCGGCGGCTCATGGACGGCGAGACCGTCGAGCTGCAGGAGGTGCAGTTCCACGACGCGGCCGACGATCCGGTCACCCTCGAGATCAACGCCCGGCCGATCACGGAGGACGGCACCGTGACCGGTGTTCAGGGTGTCGCACGCGACGTGACCGACCGGCAGGCCCGCGAGGAGGCGCTCCGTATCCGGACCCGGGCCATGGACGAGGCGGAGATCGGTATCACGATCACCACCGTCAACGGGGCGGGCGCGTCGATCACCTACGTCAACGACGCCTTCGAGCGGCTGACGGGCTACGACGCGAGCCAGGCCGACGACGCCGAGTTCCGCTTCCTGCACGGCCCGGCGACCGACCCGAAGACCGTCGAGCGGATCGGCGAGCACGTCGAGCGCGGCGAGACTGTCACTGTCGAAATGATCACGTACACGAGCGACGGTCGGCCGTTCTGGAACCGGATGACGGCCACGCCGATCACCGACGCGACCGGGGCAGTCACCCACGTCCTTGGCTTTCACGACGACGTGACCGATCGCAAGCGGGGCGAGAAGCTCCTCGAACGGCTCAACCGCGTCCTCAGACATAACCTCCGTAACGACATGACGGTGCTGCTGGGTCAGAGCGATCGCCTCCGGGGGAGCGAGGCGGGCGCGGCGGTGGCTGACGAACTCGAGTCGATCGTCGGTGACGTCCTCGAGTTGGCCGAGGGAGCCCGTCGACTCGAACGCCTCGCGCGCCAGCCCTGGGAACCCGAACGCCTCGACCCGGCGACGGTCGTCGCCGAGGCCGTCGCTGACCCGCTGGATCGGCACCCAGAAGCCACACTCACTCACGAGATCGCCACCGACCGGGAGATCTGTGCGGGCGCCGAGACCCGGATCGCCGTCGCGGAACTCGTCGAGAACGCCCTCGAACACGACGACGATCCGCCGACGCAGGTCACGATCACCGCCCGGGACGACGGCGAGTGGATCGAGCTGACGGTCGCCGATGACGGCCCGGGGGTGCCCGACCTGGAGACGGACGTGATCGCGAGCGGCGAAGAGACGCCGCTGGCCCACGGGCGCGGGCTTGGCCTCTGGCTGGTCAACTGGATCGTCACCCGCTACGGCGGTTCCTTCCAGCTCCGGTCGGGCGATGGCGACCCGCCGGGGACCGTCGCGACGATGCGACTCCCGGGGATCGAGCACGAGGCGCCACTCGAGGCGGCCTGCAAGCGGCCGACCACTCTCGGCAGGTGACCGACGGCGGGCGATTGCGACCGGATCACGCGAGTGCGACGTCAAGGTACAGCATGACGAGCACGCCGGCCATCGTGCCCAGCGTGGCAATGCGTTCGTGGCCGCGGGTGTGGGTCTCGGGGACGATCTCGTCACTGATGACGAACAGCATCGCGCCCGCGGCGAACCCCATCGCGTAGGGCAGCAGTGGGGTGGCGACCGTCACGGCCAGCGCGCCGATCACGGCCAGGGGAATCTCGACGACGCCAGCCCGGATCCCGGCGACCGCGGCGTAGAGTCGGCGATCGAGGCCGGCGTTGATCGCCGCGATCGAAACCGCCAGCCCCTCCGGGATGTTCTGGATACCGATCGCGAGCATCAGTGCCAGCGCCCCGCCGACGTCACCGGAGCCGAAGCCGACGCCCACCGCGAGCCCCTCGGGGACGTTGTGCAGCGTGATCGCCAGGATGAACAACACCACGGAGGCGATCCGCGGGTCGTCGATCGGGAGCTGTTCGGACTGGCCGGCGGCGTCGGCGCGTTTCCGACCCGTGAGCAGAATGTGGGCGTGGGGAACGAGTGCGTCACCGCGATCGAGCACGAGAACCCCCAGTGCGATCCCGATCAAGACGGGCAGGGGCCTGAGGAGTCCGTCGGCTGCCAGCCCCGGAACGATGATCTCGGTGGCCTCGATCCCTGGCACGATCAGACTGGTAAAGGCCGCGGCCATCATCACGCCGGCCGCAAAGCCCAGCGCCCCGTCCAAAGCACGCTCACTCGGGTCGCGCCAGACGAGTACGAGCGACGCCCCGAGCAGGTTGAGCGTGGCAATGACGATCCCGCCGACCAGTGCCTGGATGAGACGGTTGGTCCCGACGAGGTCGACGAAGGCGTCGGTCACCACTGTCGATCACGTCCATGCGCCACCATCGTCCGGACACACGCGGGGCGATCATATGTATATTGCCCGGCCCGGAACGAACGTCAGTCCCGGTGCCGAGTGGATTTGGCTAGCCTGAAATCCGGAACGCATTTATATTCTTTAGGCTAGCCTAAAACCATGGACGAGGAACGTGACCGGAGGATCACGACGAGGAAGGGTTGGTCGACCGGCAGCGTAGCGCTGCCATCGTCACTGGTGAGTTCGACGCATGACTGATCCTGACGGCGAAGCGACGAGTGCATACGACCACGACGTGGTCGTCATCGGCGGCGGCCCGGCCGGTTGCTCGGCGGGGATTTTCACCGCCCGGTACGGCCTCGACACGCTGGTGTTCGACCGCGGTCGGTCCTCGATCCGGCGGTGTGCACATCTCGAAAACTATCCCGGCTTCCCGGCTGGCATCGACATCGAGACCTACTGCGAGTTACTCCACGACCACGTCCGTGCGGCCGGCTGTGCCCTAAGGGAGGACCTCGTCGAATCCGTCGAGGCCCTCGAGACCCCCGTGGCGGGAGGCTTCGTCGTCACCCCACAGGAGGGAGGGGCGGTCACGGCCCGTCGGGTGATCGCGGCGACGCGCTACGACGGGGCATACCTCTGGCCCCTCGACGCCGACGATGAGATGGTCACCACCAGTGCAGGCGATAGCGAGGAAACCGACCACTTCGACCGTGACTATCCCGACGCCGACGGCTCGACACCGATCGAGGGTCTCTACGTCGCCACGCCCTCTCCCGCTGACGAGCAGGCGATCATCGCCGCCGGCCGCGGGGCGGCGACGGCTCGCACGCTCCTCCGGGACCACCGCCGCGCGTCGGGACTCCCCGAAGAAGTGGCCGACCACTACGACTGGGTCCGTCGGTGGGCGGAGCTGGACGCGGAGTGGCACGACCGGGAGCGGTGGCGCGAGTATCTGGACGATCGCGTGGCGGGCGAAGAGTTGACCGAAGCGACCAGGGAGCGCGAGATCGACCGCATCCTCGCTAGCTACATCGACGAGGATGCGATCGCGAGCCGCCGCGAGCGGGGCCAGGACCGCCTGCTCGAACAGCTCGACGACGAGCGGGTCCTCGCCCGCGCCAGGGAGATCGAGGCCGCCCGTGACGCCGACACCGAGCGTGAGGTAACGGAGGCGAGTGACTGAGCATGGCGGGCGAATCAGCCACCGCCACGGACTCGGTCTCCCGGCATCGTCGCGCGTTCGACTGGCTGTCAGGCTCGTTGTGGACGGTCGTCCTCGGCAGTCTCCTCGTCATCGTGGGTGGCACCCTGATACAGGTGAGCTTCGGCTCGTTCTCGACGACGCCGATCGAAGCCTGGCAGGCCCTGTTCAATCCGGACGTCATCTTCAACCTACAGGCCTGGCGATACTTCGTCTTCGGGGCCGAGTTTCCGGTGCTCGGTGCCGAACTGCCCGAGATGAACCGACGGAGCCTCATCGTCTGGAACATCCGGTTTCCCAGAGTCCTCGTCGCGATCCTGGTGGGCATGAACCTGGCGGTCTCCGGGGCGATCTTCCAGGCGGTGACCCGCAACGAACTCGCGAGTCCGTTCATCCTGGGCGTCTCCTCGGGGGCGGGGCTGATGATCCTCCTCGTCCTCGTGGCCCTCTCGGGCGCGACGCTCGTGATACCCTACGTCGTCGGCTCGGTGGCGCTTGACATCTCCTCGTTGCTCCCGATCATCGCCGCGCTTGGCGGGATCGGCGCGTTCCTGCTCGTCTACGCGATCGCCTGGAAGAACGGGACGTCGCCGGTTCGCCTCGTTCTGGCGGGCGTCATCGTCGGCACCGTCTTCCAGAGTCTCCAAACGGGGCTGTTCTTCTTCGCGAGCGACATCGGCGTCGTCCAGTCGGCCATCGCCTGGACGACGGGGTCGCTCACTGGGGTCGACTGGGAGCAGGTCCGGATGGCACTCCCCTGGACGATCCCCGTCGTCGCGCTCTCGGTCATCAGTGCGAGACAGCTGAACGTGCTGTTGTTGGGCGAGCGGACGGCCTCCTCGCTCGGCATGAACGTCGAGCGAATGCGCTTTGCCCTCTCGACCGTCGCGGTGGTGGCCGCCGCGGCAGCCATCGCCGTCGCGGGCATCGTCGGCTTCGTCGGCCTGATCGTCCCGCACATGGTCCGCAACATCGTCGGGAGCGACTACAAGCATCTGGTCGTCGGCTGTCTGTTCGCCGGCCCGGCGCTGATGGTCGCCGCCGACGTCGGCGCCAGGCTGGGCCTCATGGTGCTTGCGGGCAGCAGCCAGCAGATGCCCGTCGGCATCGTCACCGGGCTGCTCGGCGGCCCATACTTCCTCTACCTGATGCGCAAACAGGACACGATGGGTGAGATCTGATGCCCGGGAAAACGCCCGAACCGGACGGCGGTGTCAGCCAAGTGATCGAGGAGCCCGTATCACGGGAGAACGGCGAGACGCCGGCCGACGGCGAGCAGCCCGAGGACGGACGCGCCGACGGCGAGACGGCAGCGAGCGAGTTCCGCGGCGACGACCTCGTCATCAGCTACCCGTCGAGCGACCAGCCGGTCATCGACGGCGCGTCGATCGAGGTCGCGCCCGGCGAAGTGACCGCTCTGGTCGGACCGAACGGCAGCGGCAAGAGCACACTCCTGAAAGGGGTGGCCGACCAGCTGGCACTCGACTCCGGCGTCGTCCGGCTGGACGGCACCGATATTCACGACATGGAGACCAAAGAACTCGCGCGAAAGCTCGGCCTGCTCTCCCAGGAGAACGTCGCCCCCGATAGCATCACGGTCGAACAGCTGGTCGAACACGGCCGCTACCCCCACCGGGGCTTTTTCGACGGCCTCACCGACGCCGACCGCGGGGAAATCGACCGATCGATCGAACTGGCGGGCGTTGAGCACCTGCGCGAGCGCGAGGTCGGCCAGTTGAGCGGCGGCCAGAAGCAACTGGTCTGGATCGCGATGGTGCTCGCCCAGGACACCGACGTCCTGTTGCTCGACGAGCCGACGACGTTCCTGGATCTCCACCACCAGCTCGAAGTGATGGAGATCGTCCGGACGCTCCGGGACGACAGCGACATGACGGTCGTCGTCGTCCTGCACGACATCCAGCAAGCCGCTCGGCACGCCGATCGGATGATCGCACTGAAGGACGGCGAGATCCGGGCGCGAGGGCCGCCCGAGGCGGTCATCACCGAAAGGCTCCTGGCGGACGTCTTCGAGATCGACGCCGCGGTCGAGCGGACGCCCCGCGGGCCACGGATCGAACCGCTCCACCCCCGCCACGAGGGCGACCCGGACAAGCAGTCGTGAGCGCCGGGGACGACTGCCCCCACGGCTCGGCCGACTCCCGCTCTCGCATCGCAACGACGTGCCCGACCGGGATGGTGGGCAAGCACTCCGACCGCTGGCAGGCACGGATACGACGGGTTGTCTGTCAGCACCCCTATTTTTGGCTCGCCTAAAATCGGTGGCCTTTTATTGGTTTAGGCTTGCCTAAAATCTATGGGAGACGATTCGAGTTCGACGAGCGGGGAGTCAGTAGCACCCGAAACACCGACCCGCCGAGAGGCGATCAAGTACGGCGGCGCGGCGCTCGTGGGCGGCCTGTTGGCCGGCTGTTCGAGTAGTGCCACGGACGACGAGGGCGACCCCGACAGTGAGACGGCGACCACGTCGGTACGGACTGAAACGGCGACGCCGTCGGATCCGACTGAGACAGCTACCACCTCGGAGGATACGGAGACGACGACGGAAACCGAGTCCGACACGTACAGCGCATCGATCGCCCCGATGGGGCGGGTCAGCCTGGAAGAACCGCCTGAGACCGTCTTCACCCGGCTCACGCATCATGCCGACATGGCGTTCGCTCTGGGTCGCGGTGACACCATCACCGCGATGCACGCGCCGGCGTACTACGACCGGCTGTGGAACCAGTTCATCGAACGACTACCTGGCGTCACGCTGGACTGGGAGGGGCTGTACTCCTCGTGGCAACCCACCAAGGAGAAACTCTACGAACTCGACAGCGACATCCACCTCGCTGACCCGGCCTGGATCACGGTACAGGACAACTGGGACCCTGCCGACATCGAGGAGATCGAAAGCGGTGTCTCGCCCTGGTTCGGCAACTCGCTGAGTGACACCCACCAGGAGCCGCCGGACGCCTATGCGGACGGCTACGAGTACTACACGCTGTGGGAGCAGTTCGAACGCGTCGCGCAACTGTTCGGCGAACAGGCGCGGTATGAGGAACTCGCGGCGATCCACGCGGACCTACTGGGAACTATCGAAGAGCGCCTCCCCGACGAATCCGAGCGGCCCTCTGTCGTGATGATCGCCGCCCAGGACCTCGACGAGATCTACGCCTACACGCTCGACGAACCCGGATTCCTGACCGCACACACCCGCCCGTTCGGTGCCAGAGACGCCTTCGACGGCGAGGTCGAGTCTGCCTCAGTCATCGATTACGAGGCGTTGCTGGAGGCCGACCCGGACGTGATCCTGCATCTGGGTGGGTTCGAACCGAACACCGATCTGGCCGCGCGTCGCGAGGAGTTCCAGTCCGATCCGGTCGCGAGTGAGATCACCGCTGTCCAGAGCGAGCGGGTCTACCCGCAGGGCGCCCGGTATCAGGGTCCCATTCTCAACCTCTTCCAGCTGGAGATGACGGCCAAGCAGCTCTACCCCGACCAGTTCGGCGAGTGGCCACGCTACACCGAGGGCCCCTATCCCGAGATTCCGGCCGGGGAACAGCTGTTCGACCGCGAGCGCGTCGCGGCCGTCATCAACGGAGACATCTGAGATGAGTGACGACGCGGGTTCGAGGACGACACCGACACGACGTGAGTACCTGAAGTACGGCCTGGCGGTCGGGACCGGCGGCCTGCTCGCGGGCTGTAGCGGTGGGGAACGTACCGAGACGGCCCAACCGGCCGACCAGGAAACGGCGACCGCAACACCCACCGAGACGGCGACGGAGACGGAGACGACCACCGAAACGGAGGCGGAGACGACCACCGAAACGGCGACGGAAACGACAGCCGACACCCCCTACACCGTCGAGATGGCACCTGTCGGGGAGGTCAGCTTCGAAGAGGTACCCGAGACGTTTACGCCGTACAGCGGCGACTACGCCGACATGGCGGTCGCGCTGGGCAAGGGCGACGGCATCCAGGGAATCGGGTTCGCCGACCGGTATTACTCGTACGTCTACGACGAACTACCCGGTGTCAGCGTCGATCGTGAGCAGATCGAGGAAGACCCCGAGGTGCGGACCAAAGAACAGTTCTACGCGCTGGACAGCGACGTCTTCCTGTACGACCCTCAGATGCTGATCAACTGGTTCGACTGGGGGCCGGCAGACGTCAGTGAGATCCGCGAGAACGTCGCGCCCTTGTTCGCGAACCTGATCTTCCGGCGCGAGGACGCCTGGCACGACTACCGCTACTACACGCTGTACCAGGCCTTCGAGAAGCTGGCGGAGCTCTTCCAGCGGGAGGAGCGCTTCCAGGCGTTCGAGACACTCCACGAGGAGTTCCTCGCGGACGTCCAGGCGAGGATGCCGCCCGCGAGCGAGCGGCCGAACGTCATGCTCACCTTCGAGGGGACGGACGAGCCCGAGACGTTCTCGCCGTACCGGCTCAACGACCGTGGGACGAGCAAAAAGCAGTGGCGGGACCTGGGAGTCGCCGACGCCCTCTCCGGCACCGGTATCGAGGGGCTCAGCACGACCGATCGGGGCGAACTCGACTACGAGAACCTGCTCACGGTCGACCCGGACGTACTCTTGGTCCGGGGCCACGAGCGCAAATCGGCCCAGGAGTTCCGCGACACGGTGCTCGCGTACATGGAAGACCACCCCGTCGGGAGCGAACTGACGGCCGTCCAGAACGGGCAGGTCTACCGCGGCGGCTTCCTCTATCAGGGCCCGATCCAGAACCTCTTCCTGACGGAGCGTGCCGCCAAACAGCTCTATCCCGAGACGTTCGGCGACGTAACCGGGGACGACGAGTTGTTCGACCGCCAGCGGGTCGCGGACATCGTCAACGGAGAGATTTGAATACAGTCTGGCGGCCGGAACCGGCAGGCTACGTGCCAGCAGGAGCGGTGATAGCACGACGACTGACGGGGCCGGCGACGCCGACACCACGCAACCGACGACCGAAACGAACGGCACCACGACGCCCACCTCGACTGCGACGGACCGGTTGTTGGATTCCCAAATCGCTGGACTGGAACTCACCTTTATAACGAATGCGGCCGTTTGTCTGACTGTTCGTACAATGAAAGCATTTGTCATGCGCGACATCGGCGAGACGGCCATCATCGAAAAAGAGCGCCCCGAACCCGGTCCCCAGGACGCGATCTTGAAGCCCACGGAGGGGCTGATCTGCACCTCCGACTGTCACACCGTCCACGGCGCGATCGGCGAGCGTGAGGACCTCACACTCGGTCACGAAGTCGTCGGCGTCGTCGACGAGGTCGGCAGCGCAGTCGAGCACTTCGAGGCGGGCGACCGTGTCGCCGTCGGCGCGATCACGCCCGACTGGAACTCCCTGGCGGCCCAGGACGGCCACCCCTCCCAGTCGAATCAAGCCCTCGGCGGGTGGAAGTTCGCCAACGTCAAGGACGGCACCTTCGCCGAGTATGTCCACATCAACGACGCCGACGGCAACCTCGCGAAGATCCCCGAGGGCGTCAGCGATCACGAGGCCGCCTACGTCGCGGACATGCTTTCGACCGGCTTCGCCGGTGCCGAGCGCGGCGACATCCCGATGGGCGGGACCGTCGCCGTCTTCGCGCAGGGTCCCGTCGGCCTGATGGCGACGAAAGGGGCCGAGCTACAAGGAGCCGGCCGGATCATCGCCGTCGAGACCGTCCCCGAACGCAAGGAACTCGCCCGCGAGTACGGCGCGACCGACGTTGTCGACTTCGGCGAGGTCGATCCCGCCGAGGAGATCATGGAGCTGACCGACGGCGAGGGCGTCGACGTCGCCATCGAGGCACTGGGGGCTGACGAGACCTTCCAGGACTGCATCAAAGTCACCAAGCCCGGCGGCACGGTCTCGAACGTCGGCTACCACGGCGACGGCGAGTTCCGGCACATCCCGCGCGCCGAGTGGGGCGTCGGCATGAGCGAGATCGACATCGTCAACGACCTCTGTCCCGGCGGCCGCCTGCGCATTCAGCGCCTGCTCCGGTTGCTCGATCAGGGCAAGGTCGACCCGACGAAGATGACCACCCACGAGTTCGAGTTCGACGAGATTCAGGAGGCCTTCGAGATGATGGAAACGAAGGAAGACGGGATGATCAAGCCGCTGATCCACTTCTAGGACGGTTCTCGGGGGACAATCCCCGGCCCGCGAGGGACGGGCTGTTCCGAAGGGGGTTTATCGCTCGCCCGGCGACCGGAAGGTAATGCGCGTGACGTTTCTCGGGACGAGCGGCGCGGTGCCGACGACCGAACGCAATCCTTCGGCCGTGATGGTCCGGCGGGAAGGCGAGCGACTGCTTTTCGACTGCGGCGAGGGGACCCAGCGTCAGATGATGCACTTCGGGACGGGCTTCGATGTCGCTCACATCTTCGTCTCGCACATGCACGGCGATCACGTGCTGGGGATTCCCGGCCTCCTGCAGACGATGGATTTCAACGAGCGTGAGGAACCGCTGGCGATCCACGCGCCACACGGGACTCGCTCCCAACTGGAGGCGCTCATCGGCGCGACCGGCGATCGACCATCCTACCCGTTGCGGATCACACAGAACGGTCCCGGCGACGTGGTGCTCGACGCCAACGAGTACGAGGTTCAAGCCATCGAGACCGAGCACCGGACCCAGTCGCTCGGCTACGCGCTGGTCGAGGACGACCGAAAGGGGCGCTTCGATCGCGAAACGGCCGAGAACGAACTCGGCATCGAACCCGGGCCGAAGTACTCGAAACTCCACGCTGGCGAGGCGGTCGAACACGACGGGCGGACGATCCAGCCCGAGGAAGTGGTCGGACCGCCACGACCGGGCCGGACGGTCGTCTACACGGGCGACACCCGTCCCGTCGAGGCCGTCCGCCGGGCCAGCGAGGACGCCGACCTGTTGATCCACGACGGAACGTTCGGCGACGACCGGGCAGCGCGTGCCCGGCGGACCGGGCACTCGACGGCGCGGGAAGCCGGATCGCTGGCGGCCGAAGCCGGCGCGAAGCGACTCGCGCTGACGCACATCTCGACGCGATATGCCGGGCGATCGGATCAGCTACTGGAGGAGGCTCGCGAGGCGTTCGGCGAGGCCGCCTTCGTCGCTGCGGACGGGCAGTCGATCGACGTCCCCTATCCGGACGACGGGTGAGTGAGCCCGTGACACGGCCTCAGACAACACGGAACAGTTACTTCGGGCCATCCACTGGCTAGGACAATGGCAAAGCAGCGGGCCGATGCTGCCGTCGCTCGGGCGTTTGAGACCATCTCGCCGTGGGGCGTTCGACTCGCCTGTGGCGGCGTGATCGCGGCGGCAGGACTGGCGGGCATCCTCGTCCCAGTCGTCCGTCTGATCGCAACGCCCGGTGGCGTGTCCGGCCCGGCGGTGGGGGCGCTCGTGCCAGCATCATTCAGTCTTGCTGTCCTCGGCGGCGGCTACTGGCTTGCACGGAGCGACCTCGACGGATCGCTGGCTGCCGCGGTCACAGTCTGGTGGTTCCTCGGGACCGCGTTCGGGACGTTCACGGCACTCGGTCTCGTCGGCTATCAGATCGGGTCAGGGGTCAGCGTCTCCGACCCGGCGATCGTGCTGAGCGGGATCGCGTCGATCGGCGGCGTCGGTGGGCTGCTGGTCGGCCGATACGACGCACAGAGCCAGCGTCGACGACAGGCACTCGAGCGCGAACACGAGCGGCTCGCCGACGAACGCCAGAAGCTCGCGCTGCTCAACCGGATCGTCCGCCACGATATCGGCAACGACATCCAGATCATCAGCGGCATGTCCGACCATCTCGAAGGGCACGTCGATGCGGAGGGGGCGGAATATCTCGATCGCATCCAGCGGACGACCGAAGAAGCGATTCAGCTGACTGAACAGGTACGGGCGTTCGTGGCGTCGCTGGGCGATGAAAACCCCTCCGAATTGCGCCGGACCTCACTCCGGCGAGTGCTGGAGACCCAGATCGAGAACACTCGCGAAGTGTACCGCGAAGCAACGGTCACGCAGGTGGGCGAGATTCCAGACGTCGCCATCCACGCTGACGAACTCCTCTCGACTGTCTTTCACAACCTCCTCTCGAACGCGGTCGAACACAACGACCGGGCGAACCCCTACGTCGAGCTGTCAGTCGAACGCGACGGCGGGACAGTCGCCGTCTCAATCGTGGACGATGGCCCGGGTATCGCCCAACAGGAACGGATCCGACTTCGAAACGTCGACACTACCCCGGACATAGACAGCGAATCCGGGCTCGGGCTGTACATCGTGGGCATGCTCGTTGGTCGCTACGACGGGGCGATTTCGATCGACGACCGGGAGCCCCGTGGGACAATTGTCACTGTCAAGCTCCCAGTCGCCGACGGCGAATAGCGCCGGTCGTTACAATGTCTAGGGTCATCGACGGCGAATAGCGCCGGTCGTTACAATGTCCACGGTCATCGACAGCGAATAGCGCCGGTCGTCACCATCCCACGGTCATCGACGGCGAATGAATCGGGACGCTACTGGTGACTGGCCGATACTGTCATCTGTGCCGGCGTGGAATGAAACGGCATGGAGCTTTCACACGTCGCGATATGGGTGACCGACCTCGACCGATCCCTCGACTTCTACGAGGCACTGGGTTTCGAGCGATCGTGGTCGTTCACCGACGACGGGGTCGAGAACGTCTACGTCAGCGGTGACGGTGGCGAACTCCAGTTGCGTCACGACCCTGACCGAACGACGCCGATCGCACCGACGCGGGCCGACACCGACCACGTCGCGCTGGGTGTCGAGGACGAAGCTGCTGTCGAGGCGGCTGTCGAGCGGAGCCGCGACGCTGGCGGCTCGGTCATCGACGGCCCACACGTCGTCGAACCGGCCGACGCCTACGCCGCCTTCGTCGAAGACCCCGACGGCTACACCCTCGAGTTTGTCACATCGCTGGAGGGAGACCAATGACTGATCCGCGCCTCGCGCTCGTCTTCGACGACGGGTATCGCAGCGACTTCGACATGCTCCGTCCCGCCCTCGCCGAACTCGACGCCCCCATGACGCTGGCGATCGTCCCCGGGTGGCTCGGCGGCGAGGACCACATCACAGCCGACGAACTCGAAACGCTCGCCGAGGAGGGCCACGAGGTCCTCTCACACGGCCGCCGTCACCGCTACCTGGGAACCCATCGGGTAACGGCCGACGCGTCGGCTGGCGACCGTCGAGTTACCCTGGACAACCACGTCTTCCCCGATGACGTCCACGGCGTCTACGTCGGTGACTCCTACGAGATCACCAATGGCGAAGACGCCGAAATGCTGACCCTTGCCGAGAAGTTGGGCACCGACGACGAACCGATCATGGAGTTCGAGACGGCGATTTCGGGCGATTACACCGCCGGCGAAGCGGTCGTCCGCCCGACGATGGACACGATCGAGGACGAAATCGTCGGCGTCCGTGAGGAATTCGACGACCTGGGCTTCGATCCGACGGGCTTTGTCTTCCCGTATGACGCCACTGACCCGCGAGCTTGGGACGTCGCGAGCGAGGGATACGACACCATCGCGAACGCCGGAGTCAGGTCGCTGCCGAACCCAGCAGGTACGCTTCCGACGAACTGGCGGCGGTACTACCTCCAGACGGGTCACCAGACCCGGCCGGAACTCGCGGCGTACCTCGATACGCTCGCCGAGCAGGGTGGCGTGGGGATTCTCGCGGGCCACAGCGACTGGGAGTCCGTCCCCGAGGAACGCGTGATCTGGACCGTCGAGGCCGCCCGCGAGCGCGGGATCGAAGTGACGACGCTCCACGAGGCAGCCGACCGTCAATCCTAAATCGACGACCACGGGACGCATGTGTCGCTGAGTGCTGCGACACAGAAACCGAGGGAACCGTCGTTCGGCGTCATGGGTTTATACTGCTGAGACACCTAGGTGCCACCGTGCAACGGACGGCTGCCCTGGACGACGTGATCTTCGGCGTGGACGTCCAGAGCGGGGACGTGCGGGGGGATGCGCCCTCCTACGCGCTGGTCATCTTCGACGGCGAGAGCATCGACCGGGACGTGGTGAGCCGCCGGAAACTGCGGCGACTCATCGACGACCGCGAGCCGGCGATCGTCGCCACGGACAACATGTACGAACTCGCCGCGGACAAGGACGCACTCGTCCACTTCCTCCGGGAATTGCCCGACGGAACGCGCCTCGTCCAGGTGACCGGCGACGAACAGCCCGAACCGCTCTCCAGGGTCGCCTCCCGTCATGGTGTGGCCTACGGCAAGGACCCGATGAAGGAGGCCGAGGCGGCGGCCCGACTCGCGGCGGGCAACGTCGGTTACGCGGTGTCAGCGTTCTCCGAAACGACCGAGGTGAAGGTCTCCCGCGGCCGCTCGACCGGCGGCGGTGGGGGCTGGAGCGAGGACCGCTTCACCCGGCGGATTCACGGTTCGGTCAAGAAGCTCGCCCGCGAGGTCGAACGCGAACTCGAGGACGCGAATCTCGAATACGACCGCGATGTAACCGAAAAGTACGGCGGCTTCTCGAACGCGGTCTTCGAGGTCGAGGCCCCACCGGAAGACATCCCCGTCTCGCGGGAACGATCGGGCGACACCAGGATCGAGATCGAGCGTGAGCGCTTAGAGGGCATCGAGTTCGAGCCCCTGGCCCACCGGCGCGATCACGTCGTCGTCGGCGTCGACCCGGGGACGACCACCGCCGTCGCCGTCGTCGGCCTCGACGGCGAGGTCCTTGAGGTCCACTCGACCCGGACTGCGGACACCGCCGCAGTCATCGAGTGGATCATCGAACGCGGGCGACCGATCGTCGTCGCCGCGGACGTCACGCCGATGCCCGAGACCGTCGAGAAGCTCCGCCGTAGTTTCGACGCCGCCGCCTGGACGCCCGACAGCGACCTCCCCGTCGACGAGAAACTTCACCGAACCCGCGAAGCGGCAACCGACAACGATCACGAGCGCGACGCGCTGGCGGCCGCCCTCGAAGCCTACGACGATCACGCGGACCAGTTCGAGCGAGTCGCCGCGAAAGTCCCACCGCGCGAAGAGGTTGGCCCCGTGCTGGCTCGCGTGGTCGCCGGCGAGGAAAGCGTCGAGAGCGTCCTGGACGACCTCGCGGACGAGGAGGGCGAACCCGCGGAGACGAGCGAACACACCCCGCGGGAACTCACCGCCGAGGAAAAGCAGATCAAGCGGCTCCAGGACCGCGTCGAGCGCCTGGAATCCCACGTCGAAGACCTCAACGAGACGATCGAAACGAAAGACGGGACGATCAGCGACCTCCGGGACAAACTCGAATCGGCCCGCAGCGAGCAGCGGGCGGAGACCCGCAAACGGCGGGAAGTGACCCGCCTCGAACGCGAGAACGACCGCCTCGAACGCGAACTCGACGCCGAACGCGAGCGAGTCGAGGACCTGGAAGGCAAGCTCGAACGCCTGAAAGCGCTCTGGAAGCTCGATCACTCCAATTTCGCCGAGGTCGAGGAGACCAAGGAGGGGCTCGTCCCCGTGAAGGTCGTCGAGAAGTTCACGACCGCGGCGATCGAGGACGCCGACGATCGGTTCGGCCTCGCCGAGGGCGACATCATCCTCTTTCGGGACGCGACGGGTGCGGGTCGATCGACCGCCGAGCGACTCGCCGATCTCGACCCACGGCTCGTCCTGCGGACCGGCGGGCTCTCTGACGTTTCCGACGAAGTGCTCTTCGAGGAGGACGTCCCGGTCGCGCCGGCCGACAGCGTCACCGTCCAGGAGGTCGACGAACTCGCCGTCGCCCGCGAACGTGAGGTCGAGGAAGCCATCGAAGAGTGGAAGGAGTACGCGAGCGAGCGCGAGAAGGCCCGGACCGCGGAGATGGTCGACACGCTGATCAGCGAACACCGCGCGTCGGGTCGGGGCGGGAGTTGACGGTCGGGCGACCGTCTGTGACCGTCCGGGGGCGACGGGAACCCGTACCGATTTCACCGTCGCCGTCCGAGCAGCCCACATGGAACAATTCGTCGCCGAGAACCTTGATCGGTACGGAGACACCCAGGGTGTCCTGCCCGAGCGGCTGAGCGAGTTCGGCGAGCAGTACCGCCAGCAGGGCCACCTGACCCGCGATCAGTTGTACGAACTGGCCTACGAGACCGCAACACGGAGTGCGTATCACGTCGAGTCCAATCCAGAGGACCGGTGCATCGAGGTGACCCGTAACGTCCGAACAGTCGAGGGCGATTTCTCGCAGGTGCAGCTGCTCTCCGGCCTCTCGGGGTTCAAGGCCCCCGTCGCCTCGGCCGCCCTGACGGCGCTGGATCCCGACCGCCACGCCGTAGTGGACACGCGCGTCTGGGCCGCCCTGGAACGGCTGGACTACCTCGAGGGCCGCAAGGAGAACTTCGACGCCGCCGACTACGTGGCGATGATCGAACCGATCCGCGAAATCGCCGACGAGACAGGGCATTCACCGGCAGACGTCGGCTACGCGCTGTTCGCCTACGACGAGCACGTCCGGGAAGGCACACTCCACTGACCGCGCGTCGTGAAGACTCGGATAAGCGCGCTGAATCGAACGGCGTCGGACCTTACTCAGGGCCAGGTTCCTCGGGAACCGACGAGTCGCCGCGAAGTTTGGCGGCGACGACGGCGATGGTTGCGAACAGTACAGCACCGACAGCGAGTTTCTTTTTCGAACTCATATCATCCCGTTGGTCGCTATGGGATATAAACCGACGACCAGAGCTTCCGAGCCAGCAGTACGGGGGATCAAGGACGGTGGTGCCGACGAGTTGTCCGCCAGTCGGGCGCTGTGATCACCAAACGGAATTCTTAGGCCCGCCGATCACCCAGGACGGCTATGCGCGATCACTTCGAACTCCAGGCGTACGACGCCATGGGGCGGCTCGGCGAGTTGACCGTCCCGCGAGCGGACGTCACCGTCGAGACGCCCGCACTGCTGCCGGTCATCAACCCCCACCACGAGACGATCGATCCCGGACGGCTGGCGGAGTTCGGAGCCGAGATCCTGATCACGAACAGCTACGTCATCTACGGGAGCGACGAGGTCCGAGAGCCGGCGCTTGAAGATGGGCTCCACGACCTGCTGGATTTCGACGGCGCGATCATGACCGACTCGGGATCGTTTCAGCTCGCCGAGTACGGCGAGATCGACGTCAATACGACTGAGATCCTCGAATTCCAGCGTGAGATCGGGTCGGACATCGCGACGCCGGTGGACATCCCGACGCCGCCCGACGCCGACCGCGAGCAGGTCGGCCGGGAGATGGAGACGACACAGGCTCGACTCGAAACGGCCGCCGACTTCGACGCCGGGGAGATGCTGCTCAACGCGCCAGTCCAGGGGGCGACCTACCCCGATCTTCGGGAGCAGGCCGCTCGGGACGCGTACGCGACGGGGCTCGATGTCTTTCCGATCGGCGCGGTCGTCCCCCTGTTGAACGACTACCGCTACGGGGAGATGGTCGACGCCGTCGCCGGGGCAAAGCGCGGCCTCGGCGAGGACGCCCCGGTCCACCTCTTCGGCGCGGGCCACCCCATGATGTTCGCCCTCGCCGTCGCGGCCGGCTGTGATCTGTTCGACTCTGCCGCCTACGCCCTGTACGCCCGGGACGGCCGGTATCTCACCGTCCGCGGGACCGAACACCTGGACGAACTCGAACACTTCCCGTGTGAGTGTCCCGTCTGCTCGGCCCGTACCCCGGCGGAGCTGCGCGACCGCCCGACTCACGAGCGCACCAAGCTGCTGGCCGAGCACAATCTCCACGTCTCCTTCGGCGAAATGCGCCGTATCAAGCAGGCGATCCGGCAGGGGAATCTGCTGGAACTTGTCGAGACCCGCGCTCGCGCCCACCCGACAATGCTCGACGGCTACCGGGCACTGCTCGACCACGCCGAACAGCTCGAACGCACCGACCCCGCCTCGAAGGACGCCTTCTTCTACCTCTCAGGGGAGAGCGCAGCCCGCCCGGAGGTCCGGCGACATCACGACCGCCTCGCGCGGCTGTCACCGCCCGCGGACCTCCTGCTCGCGACCGATCCCGACGCCCACGCCGGGGCCGACGCGGACGTCTGGGCGGTCGAGCCTCCCTTCGGGCCGGTCCCGCGTGGCCTCGATCAGACCTATCCACTCACGGCGGAGCTGCCCGACCGGCTCGACGACCGGGCCTACCGGGCCGCTGCTCGTGGCGTGAATCGTCTCGCAGAAACGAGTGACGCCGCGATCACGCTCGTCGACGACGGCTGGCCGGCAAGCGCGCTCGACCTGCTCGCCGAGGGCGTGGACATCGACACGACAGTCGAAGAGTGACAGACGCTCACCGGATCGCTCGGCTGGATCGACTGCCGGCATCGCCGAACCCGGTAAGGTCTGACAGCACCCGTGCGTTTTCCCGTCGGGTCGCCGTTTCGCCAGTATGAGTCAGTTCGACCGGACGAAAGAGTCCGGACACGAATCGGGGGCAGGGACCGAGACCGGTCCGGGACCGGCCCGGACCGAGTCGCGGATCCCGCCGGCGGAGGTCTTTTCCATTCTGGGCAACGACACCCGGGTGGCGATCCTCCAGGCGATGCTGGAACTCGGTGCGGACGAGCAGCCGGTCAGCTTCACGGCCATCTTCGAGCAGGTCGACATGGCCGACAGCGCGAACTTCAGCTACCACCTCGAACAGCTGACGGGCCACTTCCTCGCCCAGCGTGAGGACGGCTACGTGTTCAGATATCCCGGCCGGAAGGTCGTGAGTTCGATCTTCACGGGCACGCTCACCGAACGCGCCCAGCTCGGCTTTTTCCCCGTCGAGGGGTCGTGTTACGATTGCGAGGGGCCGCTACACGGCTGGTACGTCGACGACGAACTCACCATCGGCTGTACGGACTGCGGGACGATCCAGGTCAGCTACCCGTTCCCCGCCGGCGGCCTCGACGACCGCTCGACCGAGGACGTCCTCGAAGCCTTCCAGCACTACGTCCGCCATCACTACTGTCTGGCGGCCGACGGCGTCTGTCCCGAGTGTACCGGCTCGATCGAGTCGGATCTCGTCACCGATCCCGAGGAGGACGCCCTCGACGTCGCCGTCGAACACGTCTGTCAGCGCTGTGGCTACCGCCTGGAGTCGACTGTCGGCATCACGATGCTCGATGTCGCCGACGTCCTGGTGTTCTTCTCGAAGCGCGGCGTCGACCTGAACGCCGAGCCGTTCTGGCACTTCGACTGGTGCGTCAGTGACAAGCGAACGGAGATCGTCGACGACGAGCCGCTCCGTGTCCGGCTGACTCTCCCCTGTGCAGGCGACGAACTTCGCGTCCTGCTCGACGAAACCGTCTCCGTGATCGACACTGCAGTCGTCGAACGCCTCCCGGAGTAGCGCGGATGGCGAACGTCTCAGATACCCAACTGTATTCGGATGCAGCAAGGGCTAATGTCGATCGACCTCGTACGGAGCGTGTATGACGCAGTCACTGACTGGACGGATCGTATCGACGACATGGACGACGCGGACGATCCTGCTGAGGGATCGGTAACGATGGTCGACGCTGAGCAGTTCCGGGCCGTCCTCGGGCAGTTCGCGACCGGCGTGACCGTCGTGACGCTGCCGGGTGAGCCGCCCCACGGCATCACCGTCAGCGCCTTCGCCAGTCTGTCGATGGACCCGCCGCTCGTGTTGATCTCGCTCGACCACGACACCGACGCCCACCGGCGACTCGCCGACGGAGACGACGACGGGTTCGCCGTCAACATCCTCGCGGGAGACCAACGCGAGGTCGGCGAGTTCTTCGCGGGGATGACCGACGATGGCGATCCCCTCGCCGAAGCGACCGACGCGCCGGCCACGGGTGCGCCCGTCTTCGACGACGACCTCGCGTACGTCGACTGTTCGGTGTACGATAGCTTCGAGGCGGGCGATCACACGGTCTACGTCGGGAAGGTCGAAGCGGCCGAGTTGTTGAACCCCGAGGCTGAAGCGCTCACATACCACCGCGGCGAGTGGGGGACGACAGCGGAGACCACGGACGACGCCTGATTGTCGGCGACGCTGCGTTTGGGGCGTCACGTGATAATATTGCGGGGCACGGTCAGCTCGACCGTGGCCGTGATCGAGTAACGGAGAGTTCAGCGGCCGGAAAATGGCTCCGCGAAAATACCCACTGTCGGGTGTTCGAGACGACGTCGCGTATCTACTCGAACAGTTCGACGGCCTGCTCGAAGCGCGCGGCGGGTTCCTCCCAGTCGACGACCTCGAAGAAGTTTGCGACGAAGTCACCGCGGGCTGGACCGTAGTCGTGGTAGTAGGAGTGCTCCCAGACGTCCAGCGCCAGGACGGGGTGGCTGCCCCAGAGCGCGCCCTGGTCGTGTTTGTCGACGACGACGTTGCGAAGCTGGTTGCTGAACGAATCGTAGACCAAAAGCGCCCAGCCGCCGGCCCCGCTGGCGGCAGCCTCGAACTCGCCCTTCCAGGCGTCATAGGAGCCGAAGTCCTCCTCGATTCGCTCGCGGAGGTCGCCCGCGGGTTCGTCGCCACCCTCCGGGCTCATCGACTGCCAGAAGAGGTCGTGCAGGACGTGGCCGGAGCCGTTGTGCGTGACGTTGCGGATCGCCCCGGCCGAGGAGTCGAACTCACCGGCCTCGCGGTTCTCGGCGAGGGTCTCCTCGGCGGCGTTCCAGCCGTTGACGTAACCCTGATGGTGGGTGTCGTGATGCCAGCGCAGTACCTGTTCGGAGATGTGCGGTTCCAGTGCGTCGTAGTCGTACGGTAGCGGCGGTAGCTCGTAGTCGCTCATGGTAGGCAATTTGATTTGATGAACGTGAGGGATATGAACGTTCTCTGTAGCGGATTTTAGAAGGATATTTGATATTCAAATTTCGACTCTTGAACGGTTATTGGCGGATATAGACCATCGATTCGAAATAATTATACTCGTTTTGATTGTTTTCACTTGCCGCAAAGAAATGCCGGATATAGTCGAATCAGATCAAATATCGTATATATAGCGTATCGCCGGGCTGAGACAGACGGTTGAGGGGGCGGCGGATCGGTTTCGGACTGAGAGCGTTCGGGA
Organism: Halorhabdus utahensis DSM 12940; assembly: GCF_000023945.1. Lineage (NCBI taxonomy): Archaea > Methanobacteriati > Methanobacteriota > Halobacteria > Halobacteriales > Haloarculaceae > Halorhabdus > Halorhabdus utahensis. Next base: position 2,228,930 of record NC_013158.1, on the reverse strand, counting down.
CTGGAAAGATAGTTGTGAGCGCGTCTCCGAATGGGTTCCATGACCGAGTATTTCGAAGTGATCGACCGGGACGGGGCCGCCAGGATCGGCGACCTCAGGCTGGCCGCGTCGATCACCACGCCGGCGCTGATCGACGACGTGCTCGTCGACGCCGGTGACCTCTGGACGGAAGATCGCCAGGTCCCGGATGGCAGCGACGACGAGTTGACGGTCCTGCCCCACCGCGGGTTCCCGGCCGGGACGCCCGATGAAGTTCAGACAGCCTTCGACCCCGCCGTCCCGGACGTCGAGTATCCCAGCGCCGCCGTCATCTCCCCGGAGACGGCTGCCGATCACGGCACCGACGCGTACGTCCTCGCCGGCGGGGCCGGCCTGGTCGGCCACAGCGAGGCGTTCGTCGAGGCCATCGTCGAGACTCGGGAGTCGATCCCGCCGGACGCCGGGCTCTACCTTCCAGGCGTCGCCTCGCCAGGCAACGTCGCCACCCTCGCGTACGCCGGGGTCGACCTCTTCGACACGGACCGCGCCGTCGTCCGTGGGACGCAAGGCTGGTATCTCACCCGCGACGGCGAGTATCGAGTCGACGACCTCGACGAACTCCCGTGTTCGTGCCCGGCGTGTCAGCAGGCTGTCGAGGACTTCGACCGCGAGGACTGCGTCGAGCACAACGAGAACGTCCTCGACGCCGAGCTCCGGACCGTCCGCAACCGGATTCGAAATGGGGAACTTCGGGACTACATCGAGGGCCAGGCCCGCCACGAGCAGTGGCTGACCGCGACGATGCGTCGGCTGGACGACGAGTACGACTACCTCGAAGGGCGGACGCCGCTGCTCCGGAAGGCGGAGATCACGGCGTCGACCGACGACACCCTCCGGCGGGTCGAGATCCAGCGCTTCGCCGAGCGGGTCACCGACCGCTACCGCAACCGCTTCGATGCCCCCCTCGTTCTGGTGCCGTGCTCGGCGACCAAACCCTACAGCGACTCCCAGAGCCACGGCCAGTTCCGCGAGGCGATCAACTACCGCGGGCACGTCGCCTCGATGACCTCGCCGATCGGCGTCGTCCCCCAGGAACTCGAACTCACCTACCCGGCCCAGCACTACGACACCGTCGTCACCGGCCGGTGGTCCGAGACGGAGATCGAATTCGTCGCGGATGTGCTCGAAGCCTACCTCGCCGCCAACGACTACCCGCGCGTGATCGCCCACGTTCCCGAGGACTACCGGGCGATCACCGAGCGCGTCGAGGATCGGCTGGATCGGGAGTTCGAGTACACCGTCGTCGACCATCCCACGACCGACGAATCGCTCGCGAACCTCTCGGAAGCGCTCGCGGGCGAGCAAAAGTATCGCAAGCGTGAGCGCCAGCACAACGTAATCCGCGCCATCGCCGACTACCAGTTCGGCGCGGACGCTGGCAACGAACTCTTCGGGGACTTCAGCGTCGAGAGTCGCTATCCGAAGCTCCGGGTTCGAGACGACGACGGCGAGCAACTCGCCGCGATGGTGCCCGAGTACGGCGTCCTCGCGCTGACGCTCGCCGGCGCTCGTCAGTGGGTCGATGCTGATGTCCCCACGAAGCGCGTCGAGATCGACGATTTCGTCCCCCACGGCAGCGTGCTCGCGCCGGGGATCATCGACGCCGACGACTCGATCCGCGTCGGTGACGAAGTGGTCTTCGAAGGGCCCTCGGCGTTCGCGGTCGGCCGGGCGAACATGAGCGGGCCGGAGATGGTCGACAGTTCGCGCGGGATCGCCAGCGAGGTCCGCCACGTCGAAGAAAAATGAGCACCCGCTCCCGGCAGGCTGATCGATCGCTGCGGTGGCTGGTCGTCCTCGTCGTCACGGCGATCCTCTTCGTCGCGGCGGTCGTCGAACCTTCGTCGGATATCGCCCGATCGGGACCGTTCGGCCTGCTCACACAGGCGACCTGGCTGCACGTCTTCGGCTACGCCTTTTTCAGCCTGACGCTGGTGTACGCACTGCTGGATACGCCCGACGAGCCGACGCTCCATCCAGCGGTCGTCCCCATCATCGTCGTCGCCTACGGCATCCTGCTCGAACTCGTCCAGTTGTTGATCCCCTACCGCTCCTTTGGCGTGGGGGACATCCTCGCGGACGCGGTCGGGGCCGTCGTGGTGGTCGCCGTGTGGGCCTACGGCCGAGCCGCGCTGGCGGCACTCGGATTTCGGCGATCGTGAGATGATATGGTAGTGTTTAGTTTGGCAGGAATCGCTGGCAACAGCCAGAAAGCCCCGAGGCGGTCGGCTCGGTGCGCCGGCTGCGCGCTTCGCTCGGTCGCGCGCTCCCTCGCAGCAGTGCTTGCCCGTGCGCGCCGTCGCCGACCGCCTCGCCCCTTTCAGTCCCACCCGAACCGCCCCACTGAGCGGCCGAAACGGGCGGGAATGGAAGGGGGTGCCCGCTCGGGGACGGCGGACGAAGTAAGGCGCAAGGCGCGCAGCGCCTCGGCACGCGCGAACGGGCGCTTCGCGCCCGTGAGCGGACACCGCAACGAACGAAGTGAGTGAGGAGCGCAACGAGTGCGTGGCCGAGCAGGGCGAGGCCACGAAAACGCGAACGGGGAGAGCGAGGCGCGAGCGGACGTGAGCGCCTCGAATGCGAACGGGGAACGAAGTGACCCGTGAGCAAGCGACCCGTGAGCGAGTCCCCCGAGTCGAGCGGGCGTGGGCTTCCCACTCTCCAATACTCATCTCTTGTATGTAGTACTACGGTCCCTCGCTACCCTCGATCGGAGCCACTCGGGGCTTTCTGGCTGTTCCCACCCGGGAATCGCCTAACTAAACATACCGATGATATTCGAGAAAAGTTCAATGTACCCGAACTCGAACGATGGGTAGACGCGCTCGGCGTCGAGGACGAGTATGACCGACTCGAGTGAGCCACTGGCCGAGAAACACGAGCGCAACCGCGAGCAGCGCCGCGCGGAGATCGAGCGATGGGTCACCTATATCCAGGAGAATCCACCGGACGTCTGGGGCCCACAACTCAATTCGCTCATCGAGTCCCAGCTGGAGGAGGCACGCGAGTCGGGCATCTCCGCGGAGCAGCGCGAACGGGTCGAACAGGCAGGTCGGGAGTGGGCAGAAGAAGAGCGAAAAGAGTAGGGTCCGGTCGTCCCGCAGGGGCTTTAGGCACTGACCGGCTATCAGCTTCCAATGAGCCAGCCGAGTCCGGACGTCTACGAGCAGGGACGGGGCATGGACGCCCACAACAAAGTGATGCGGGAGATCCGATCCCGCAACGACGCGTCCTACGAACCCGACGAGCCCACCCGGGTCTGGATCGACAGGGACAACACGCCCGACGGCGTCGTCGATTCGCTGACGATCGTCCTCAACACCGGCGGGTGTCGGTGGGCCCGGGCCGGCGGGTGTACGATGTGTGGCTACGTGGCCGAGAGCGTCGACGGCGGGACGGTCGCCCACGAGGACCTCCTCGCCCAGATCGATGCCGCACTCGAACAGGAGCGCGAGACCCACGACGGCACCTGCCGGCAGGTCAAGATCTACACGTCTGGGAGCTTCCTCGACGAGCGCGAGGTCCCGGCCGAGACCCAGCAAGCCATCGCCGACGCCTTCGGTGATCGGAATCGGATCGTCGTCGAATCGCTCCCCGATTTCGTCGATCGGGAGAAGATCGCGGACTTCCGCGAGCAGGGTCTGGAAACTGACGTGGCGATCGGTCTGGAGACGGCGACCGATCGGGTTCGCCACGACTGCGTAAACAAGTACTTCGACTTCGCCGACTTCGAGGACGCCTGCACGGAGGCGGTCGCCGCCGACGCCGGCGTGAAGGCCTATCTCCTCATGAAGCCGCCGTTCCTCAGCGAAAACGAGGCGATCGAGGACATGATCTCCTCGGTCGAGCGATGTGCGGCCGTCGAGGGCTGTCACACCGTCTCGATGAACCCGACGAACGTCCAGCGCTACACGATGGTCGAACAGCTCTACTTCGACGGCGGCTACCGCCCGCCATGGCTCTGGAGCGTCGCCGAGGTCCTCCGGGAAACGGCCGAAGAAGACGTGACCGTCGTCTCGGATCCCGTCGGCCACGGTAGCGACCGGGGACCGCATAACTGCGGAGAGTGTGACGATCATGTCCAGACGGCGATCAAGGACTTCAACCTCCGGCAGGACCCGAGCGTGTTCACGCAGGTCGAGTGTGAGTGTGAGCGAACCTGGGATATCGTCCGGGAGCGCGAGAAAAGCTATTCGTTGCCGCTGGCGCAGTGAGTCAGGCCGAGTCGTCGGTGACGGCCATGATCCGCGGCAGGGCTTCGTCCCGCACCAGTTTCGCACCCGCGATCAAGAGGAGCGCGCCGACGACGATTTCCCAGACGCCGACCATCTGCTGGCCGGCGGCGAGACTCTCGAAACCTGCGGATTCTGCGAGAAATCCGACGAGCGTCAACACGCCGGCCAAAAGTGCCATCGCGACGCCAGTGAGTTGCTCGACTACAACATCTAACATACACGGATCTACGAGAACCGGCGATTATGACTCTTTCCGTTCCGTCGTCGGCGTCGAGACGACGGTGGGCTCGGACCAACTGCGCCGGATCGACCGGAACCACGGGTCGGCAGGTGCCGGTCACCAGCATAATTTTTGTTCTATCGTTGTGCATTTTCGATATGGACATCTACCGCCGGCGGGCCCTGGCACTCCTCGGCTCGGCGAGTATCACGGCAGTTGCCGGCTGCAGCGGGATCGCCGCTCCGGGCCAATCCTTCGAAGACCGAACGGGACTCACAGCTGACGACGGCGGCACTGGCGACAATTTCGGCCACGAGGTCGCGGTATCGGCGGACGGATCGACAGTACTCGTCGGCGCATCTCGAGCAGACACGCCCGACGGGACGGAAACAGGCGCTGCCTACGTCTTCGAACGAACAGACGGATCGTGGACCCAAAACGGGAAGCTCGTTCCCGAAACGATAGAGGAAAAGTCTATGTTTGGATTCGGTGTGGCACTGTCGGCTGACGGCAGGACAGCTGTCGTCGGATGCGCGTTCGACGAGCGACGCGAGACACGCCCATCCGGCGCGGTGTACGTCTTCGAACGCGTCGACGGAGAGTGGATTCAACGGGCGAGATTGATCGAGGACATGGCAGCCGACCCTGCAGACAGATCTGCAGCGTATACCGATGCACTCGGTGAATCCGTCGCGGTCTCGGCCGACGGCGAGACAGTCCTGGCCGGCGCACCGTTCCACGCTGTCAGTGGGAGCAGCGGTGCGCCGCCGGTGTCGGGCGGGTCGGACTTCGAAAACCTGGTTGCGTCCGTCTGGAACCCGATCGGCCCGGCACCGGGGGCGGCGTTCGTCTTCGAGCGATCCGACGGCGAGTGGCACCAGACGGCGAAGTTCGCCACCGGCGAATGGCAGGGACAGAGCCACGTGGGATCGGCCGTCGCACTCACGGCTGATGGGTCGAAAGCATTCGTCGCCTCCCAGGGACGCAGTTCGGTTTCCGTGTTCGAGCGCGTTGACGGATCCTGGACCGAAGCATCGGCGCTCCCGATCGATGATGACGTCTTCCTGAGGCGCGACGGTGTGATCGGCATATCGACTGACGGAACGACGGCGGTCACCGGGGACTACGGCGGTCCGGCAGCCGTCTTCGAGTGGGCGGACTGCGAGTGGACCCGATCGGCGACACTCGAAGCCAGCCCCACGGAGGACCCCTGGAGTAACGCGAATGTCGCGCTCTCCGGTGACGGCGATACCGCCCTCATCGTCAGAGAGAGTGGCGAGCGGAAGAATGCCGTCGAGGCTTTCACTCGGTCGGGAAGCTCCTGGAGCCGAAAGACGGTACTCACGACTGGCGATGACAGACCGGAAATGGGTTTCGGGGCGTCACTGGCCCTCTCCGGTGACGCCACGACGGCCGTCGTCGGTGCTGCTGGCGCAGCATTCGTCTTCGAGTGAGTGGATCACCGGGAGAGATCCAACGTTGACGTTCGTAACTCCGTGGACTGCCGCCGAAGGTTTCCGAGACGCGTGACGAAATCGTTATACTTTGGCCCGAGATATTCGAGATCGATGGCACCGACCCGGAACATGGACTACGCAGCGTGGACGAAAAACAGCTTTCTCCTCGGCGTTGGCCTCCTGACGATCGGCGCGTTGGGCCACATCGTCGGTCCAGCACTCGTCGGTCAGTTAGAGGGGTGGGTATCGACGCTCCTGCTCGACCTGGAGATCCTCGGCGTGTTGATCGGTCTGATCGCGCCGCTCGTGTTCGGCATCGTGCTCCCGCTGACGGAGTAGCTGCCTGGCTCACGGCGACGGTTGAGACAAAATCAGCCCAGCTCAGAAGAACGCGGCCGCTTCCGCGGCGTAGTCCTCTGGCGGCACGTCGACGACGCTCTCGTCGTGGAGCGTGGCGAAGAACGGTGAGTCCGACCAGTAGTACTCCTCGAAGACCGCCCGCGCGATCAGGTCGATCACCGGCGGGTTCGAGAGGTCACCGTCCTGGAACGTGATCGCGAGATTGAAACTGTTGTGGCCGGCCGACCCGTAGTACCGGAGAACGTTGACGATCCCGGCCGCCAGGTCCTCGACGACCGGATCGGTCGGGTCGGGGACGTCCACGCCCGGTGCGACGCCGCGGACGTGGCGGTGGTGTTTGGGCGCGTACGGCGCGACCCACTCGACGGCGCCGGTCGAGCCGATGTATCGGTCGGTCTCGGTCGTCTCCGAGACCGCGTCCTCCCAGTAGGAGGCGTCGTGTTCATCTCGGTAGGCGCGGGCCGCTTGGGCGCGGTCGGCCTGGAGGTTCGTCCCGCACTCGTCGATCAGCGTCTGCATGTGGGGATGGATGATGCTGCTGCCGGCCGGCCGCAGGAAGTTCATGTTGATCGAGGCGTACTCGTCGGCGGCGTCTGACTCGAAGGCGGCACCGACGAACTCCAGGGCGGCCGCGAGGCCGTCGGTGAACTGCTCGACGGTGAACTCGTCGATCGGAACGTAGTGATCCTCAGTCAGCACGACGACGTTGGAGTGATCGCCGTAGGGGTTGAGGTTCGGGAACGACGTCGCCTCGCCCCACTCGCCGCGCTCGAACCCCACCCAATCTGGGTAGGTCGGCGTCGCGTCGGTGACCATCTCGGGACAGAAGAAACAGCCCTCGCTGTCCCCGACGACGCCCTCGATGTCGGGGTCGCCCTCCGGCCGGACGAAGTTCTCCGAGACGATCCGGCTCTGGCGGCCGGTGAGTGGATCCTCCCGGATCTCTGTCTCGACGGAGACCTCCTCGAAGTCCTCGAGCGGACTGTGGAACCACGTCGTCTGGATTGCGGGGTCACATTCGAACGTCATCGGTCCGATGTACGGCCAGCGCGCTAAAAAAGCTACCCGCGGCGTTCCCGGGGCACCGATCGTCCCCAGACCCGGCGGTTTTTGATACGGGCGGTCGTTCGGTGGCGTATGACCGACTGCGTGTTCTGTGCGATCGTCGAGGGCGACGTGCCGAGCGACACCGTTCACGAAACTGATGACGCGCTGGCGTTTCTGGACGCCAACCCGCTCGCGAAGGGGCACACGCTCGTGGTTCCGAAAGCGCACCACGAGCGACTCGGCGATGTCCCGCCCGAGGAAGCCGAGGGGTTCTACGCTGCGCTTCACGAGGTTGTCCCTGCCGTCGAGGCGGCCGTCGACGCGCCCGCGACGACCGTCGCCGTCAACAATGGCGAACCCGCCGGCCAGGAAGTTCCGCACGTCCACGCCCACGTCATCCCGCGGTTTCCGGACGACAGTGCCGGACCGGTCCACGCCCTGTTCACCGATCGGCCACGGATTGGAGACACCGAACGGGAGTCGATCGTGGCCGACATCGCCGCCAATATCTGACGACAGTTGGTGTCTTCCAAGCGTGAAATCAGTAGATTAATTACGCATAGTTGTCTGGTTTGGTATGCTGTGCACGCTCCAGGCACATCGGGGGAATGCCCGGAATGTTCGGGGGAACTGCTGCGTGACGGCCGCGAAACGATCTGCCACGACTGTGGGCTGGTCGTCTCCGAAGCACGGATCGACCGGGGTCCGGAGTGGCGGTCGTTCGACGACGACACAAGTGACCGTCGTCGTACCGGACCACCGGTCTCGCGGTCGCGCCACGATCACGGGCTGTCGACTCGGATCGGTCGCGACCGTGGCGCACCGCCGCGACGCCGACGACGCATCGCGCGGTTGCGCCGACAACACCGACGGTCACAGACGGCTTCGAAAGCCGAGCGGAATCTGATGTATGGCATCATGGAGATCCGCCGGCTCGTCGGTCGACTGTCACTGTCCCGAAGCTTCCGTGACGACGCCTGCGTCCTGTTCGAAACAGCCCAGGGGGAGGGACTGTTACACGGCCGCTCCATCGAGGGGATGGCCGCCGCCGCGGTCTACGCCGTGTGCCGGATCGCCGGCGTCTCGCGGACGGTCGAAGAGGTCGCGACGGTCGCCCACGCGAGCGAGGACGAGTTGACGGTCGCCTACGCTGCCGTCAATCGCGAACTGGGGCTGGAAACCGGGCCGATCGATCCCCGGGAGTACCTGCCACGATTCGCCAGCAGGCTGGACCTCCGGACGGACGTCGAGCGCCGCGCTCGCGAACTCGCCGCGTTCGTCTCCGAGGAGAATCTGGCTGGCGGGCGCGCGCCGAGCGGGGTGGCAGCAGCGTGTCTGTATACGGCGGCCCGTGAGCGAAAGGTCGATGTCACGCAACGCGAGGTTGCGGACATCGCTGGGGTGGCACCTGCAACGCTCAGGTCGACGTATCAGGACGTGCACAGCAAAGCCTAAGCGACTGGTGATGGACGGACAGGGAACGCACGCGCCAGGGTGACAGTGGCGTTGCTCAGGTCGTTCGGAGATGATCGGTGCGGGGTTCGTACACCTCGCCCTGCTGTTTGAGTTTCTCGATCTCGTGTTCGGCCTTTGAAGCCTCCATCCCGACTTCTTCGGCGCGCTCGATCACGACATCGACCGGTGCGCCCTCGTCGTACTCCTCCTCGATGTCGGCGATGATCCCGCGGATGTTCTTGATCCGATCGCGCTGTGATTTGGAGGTCCCCGTTTCGACCACGTCGGCGTCGAGTTCGCCCGTCTCGGGGTCGATCCCGATGTCCTCCAGCGACGAGCGGACGATCCCGATGACGCGTTCGGCGTCTTCTTCCTCGACGGTATCGGAGAGCCGGACGCGGGCGCTGGCCTCCGCAAGGCGAACCAGCGCCTCGAGCTTCCGGGCAGTCACGGGCACCGGCGCGTCCTCGCCCGAGCCCTTCGTCCGCAACTCGACGTAGAAGTCTCGAATGGCCGCCTTGGCTTCCTCGGTCATCGTCGGGAAGCAACTCCGCTTGGCGTAGGCGACGTACTTCCGGAGGAGTTCGGGGTCGATCTCCGGGGCGACCGTGTCGGTGACGTTCGCGACCTCCTCGGCGCTGTAGTCCGAGGTACTGTTTTGCTCCCGGTGGGTGTTGAGTTCACCCGCGTAGTTCGTCCGGAGGATGTGCTCGGCCAGTTTGGCGTCCTCCTCTTCGTCGGGCTGGTCGGTGACGGTGAAGATGAGGTCGAACCGCGAGATCAACGCCGGCTCGAGGTCGATCTGCTCGCCGATGGGCTCGTACTGATCGAAGCGGCCGTACTTGGGGTTTGCCGCCCCGAGCAACGAACAGCGGGATTTGAGTGTGGCGTTTATTCCAGCCTTTGAGATGCTAATACTTTGTTGTTCGAGGGCTTCATGCATGGCAGAGCGGTCCTCGGAATTATGGACGACCATTCCGTTGGCGAGGAAATTGTGGGTGCCTTCGACAGTCAGGTCGTAAACTGAATCGTAGTCGTGGTCCGGGACGCTCTCGACGTTTTCGATCGTTCGAAGCCCGATATCGCCGAGTCCGGATTCCGCCGGGCCAAGGCGATCGGATGAGGTGTCGATTTGGGCTATTCCACCGTCAGTTGCCATCGCTGAGCCTTCCGGGACGAAAACGAGATCGCCCGGTTGCAGGTCTTCGGCAGGTGTCTCGACTCTCCCGCTGGCCTGTTCGATGAAGAACGGATGATCCGGCGTGACAGTCACTTCTTCGCCGGTCGAAAGCGTCACCTCGTAGAGTGTCTCGGGTGCGTCGTACTCGTGGATGGCCGTCACTGGGCGTCGCGTCAACGTCTCGTCATCGGTCATCGTCCATACGTCGATATCGACGTCCCGTATCGTGCGCCCGTTCGGGAGTTCCTCGATTGATCCCGCTTCGGCAGTTTCGCCGGCCAGTTCGCGGATTCGTCGTCGTCCGTCACCCGCCTGCACGAGAGTATCCCCAGTAACGCACCGCATCTTGTCTAACTCGTCTACGGCGGCGATCCCGCGGTCGGCCAACACCAGCGCGCCGGCCTCGAGCGTCCACTGCTGGCCGTCGCCGAAGTCATCTCTAACAGCCGCAGCGGTGAGCCCTGCCGAGCTGGACCCCTTCCCCGACGTGAAAACTGACCGCGGTGCGATGTGGCGAATGTACTGGAGGATCTGGGAGTTGTGCGAGACGACACCGTTGGAAACGTAGCTGTGAGTGCCCTCGACTTCGAGGTCGTACACCCACTCGTCGTCGGGTTCGACCGCTTCGATCGAGGCGATGCGATCCCAGCGAACGTCGTTCGTGGCGAGGTCGTCCAATCGGTCGACAGTGGATTCGACGGCAAGCGCTTCTTCGAGTCGGTCATTGATGACTGAGCTGGCAGCGACCGTCTCACCGCCGTCGGGTGCGACCTCGTTACGCTCGTAGTAGCTGATCGCCGTCTGGGTAACGTCCATCCCGTCGGCGAGCGATTGCTGTGAGATGGAGAGTTCGTCCCGCAGTTCGACGATCGTCTCCCAGTCCTCAGCGGCGAGCCCCTCCCGCTGGTCTTTCAGCCACGCGAGTCGCTTCTCGAACGCGTCGACGACGGCGCGGAGCGATCCGCGACTCGGGTTTCGATCGCCGCGCTCGTAATGCTGGTAGGTGGTTCTTGGAACGCCGCAATCTGTTTGTGTGAGCGCGAGAGCTTCACGGACCTCACGCAACGTGTCTCCAGAGACAGGAACGACATCGCGGTTCGTATTCCCGGCCGTCCCTTCGTAGGACTCCGCAGCGAGCTGTTTCCGGTCGGTGACGAAGCCAACTGCCGAAACATAGTGACCGAAGTCGTCCCCACTGATGCGGAGACGGTAGCTCCCGTTGACGCGTTCGTGGATGCTTGCGTCGATACCGAGCGTGGTGAGGAGGCAGCGCACGTCTTCGAGTAGCGCTTCGCTCATCGAGGCGACGGTGAGTTCACGTTCGGACGCGGCCACGTGGCCTTCCCCTTCGACATACGCCCGCAGGAACGCCCGACGGATGGAATCGCTCGCTTGTTTGATTCTTTCCGGGACGCGTTGGTATGCGGAGTTTTCGAGAATCGCCGGCTCGATAGCTTCGAGAAAGCTGACAAATTCGCTTGAGTGACAGCGAAGACGAGTGACACCAGATTCTTCTCGCACATCCTCGGAGTAGGGCAAGTCAAGCGCCTCGAAGGCCGCCCGGGCATCTTCCAAGACTGGCTCGTCCTCATTCGTGATCCGCAGGTCAGCAGTGTTGTCCGCCCGATGGACCACGTGGCCTTCCGCGACGATGTACCCCACGAGCCGAGCAAGTGAGGGTGTCCACGTATCGGGTGCCGAAAACCGCACGGCGTTGGGCGACTGAGACTCGCGATGGTCCGCCTCGATTCGATCGTCCCCTGCCGTCGGAACTGATCGCGGCGTAGCAACGAACTCACCTTCTTCAAGATTCTCAGCTTCCATCGCCGTCGGCGTCCCGTCCTGCTGGACGAACAGCGGATGGGACGGCGTCACATCGAGTTCCTTGCCGCTCTCGGTCCGGATCCGATACAGGTGCTCAGGAGCCTCCCGCTTCCAAACTTTAGTCGCCTCGGCCGTTGTGAGCGACCCGTCGGGTGCGAGCGTCGGCAGCGGGATCGACGCGTGATCCCAGACGCCGTCGTCGACGGGCTTGGGATCGTCGAGGTTCGCCTCGACGAGTTCGCCGATCGCGCTCGTGGTCCCATCGGCGAGTTGCACGTTCGTGTCGGCATCGAGGCACTTCCCGGTACCAGGGTCCCCGATTAGAAGCACGTGCAGATCCCCACGTATCCGCGATTCATCAGGCAAGTGTTTTGTCACTCCTGAGAAAAGTTGGAGGGCGATCGCGAGTTTCTCCTGGTCGTAGCCGTAGATCGAGGGGGCGATGGAGTCGGTCATCTGCTCGTAGATGTCGGACTCTTCCGAGAGGGCGACGATCTCCTTCTTGTCGTCCTCGTCGATGTCCATCTCCTCGAACTCCTCGTCCTCGATCTCGACGCTGACGCCGTTCATGTAGACGTCGAACATGGCCGACTTCTCGCGGTCGTTGCCACGCTGATCGAGTTTGAGCACGCCCGTTACCCGGACGTGATCGCCCGCGGTGACGTGGCCGGTGATGTCGTCCTCGATGTTGACGTCGATGTTCTGTGGCGTCTCCCCGCCACGCAGCCCTTCCGGGGATTCCTGCACCCGGAGCTTCTGGGCGTCGATGAACTCCGACTGGTCGAAGTTGATCCGGAAGGGGCCCTGGCGTTCACAGCCCTGACACTCGTGTGGTTCCTGGAAGTCGCCGGTCGATTGGGGGATGCGAGTGAGCGTGCCACAGCGCTGGCATTCGAAGGCGGCGTCGGTGATCTTGGGTCTGACCTCGGTGGCCTTCCGGATGATGCCCTGGATGCTGACGAGTTGGCCGCGGTGGTCGGCTCGAATATCCCGGATATCCGTCGACTCCGGGAGGTTGGTCATCCGGACGTGAGCCTGGCCGAGCTTCACGTCGATCGGCAGGTCGAACAGCCGGAGGGCTTCCTCGGCGTACTCCTGGAGCTGGTCGGGTTTGTTGCGGTAGTCCTCCGCCAGGTCGGGGTCGAACCGATAGAGGTCCTGGTAGTCGACGAACAGCGACTTCTGGTCGTTGGGGTATTTCTGGGCGAGCTCGCCGATCTCGTTGCGGTAGTAATCGCGATAGAACTCCTCGAAGAGATCGATGAACTCCGTGTTCTCCGCGCGAGCCATTATGGTAGCATTTGTTGTGCGCACTCCCTCAAGAAGGTTCCCAAACCGGGGTGAAAGTACTCACCAGCGACCAGCGCGACGCGAGGGCGATTTTACCAGCTCCCTCGATACGACAGTTTCGTCCGACGAAACGCTCGAATCGATCCAGTTCGGGGTGACTGACTTCATTCAGTCACGACCCGTAAAACTTATTTTACTACGTCAAAACCGTTTTACTGTAAAACACTCTTTCCGACAAGAGTGTTTGACGGGTCAAAACAATGGCAACGACACAACACACGCACGATTCGAACGCATCGATGGGCGCTGGGCGGTTGTTCGGTGTTAGCGCGGGTACCCTGAACAACCTGCTGTCGTTTCGGCCACTCATCGAGTGGTTCCGCGCGGAGGAACGATGAGCGGATTCCTCGAACGACCGTCTCGGATCCGACGTGTGGTCGCCGGCTTGACGGTCGTCGGCGCGGTTGCCCTCGCCGGCTTCACCGTGCTGGAACGGCCACTGGTCGGCGTCACCGTATTCGGCCTCGCTATAACCGGTGTGATGGTCGCTATGTACCGGACGGAACGGCCAGTGTTTGACGAACGCGACGAGCAGATTTCCCGGGAGGCCGCCGAGTGGACGCTATCGCTGTTGGGAATAAGCTCCATGTTAGTGTTCCCCACACTCACCTTCGCGTGGGGGGTGGACAAATTCGAGTGGCAGCCCTGGAGCACCGCGATCGCCATGTTCGTCGCCGTTCTCTATCTGATCTACGGCGCGTTCCTCGTCGTGCTCCGTAGCCAGAGGTGATCACGGTGGACAACTCACTCACGGAGTATCGCGAGGCGTCCGGGCTCAGCCAGCGGGCCCTCGCCGAACACGTCGCGGTCACCCGACAGACGATCAATGCCGTCGAAGGCAACCGGTACGACCCATCGGTTGAACTGGTGTTCAAACTGGCAGCGTTCTTCGAGGTTCCCGTCGAAGACCTGTTTCACCCCGATGTAGAACTCGAACGCACCGTTTCCGAAATCGGTGACTGACGGTTCAGGGGTTCGTTCCACACTGACAGTCATCGGCGTCAGCCATGTCGGATGGGCCGTCGAAACACGGACCGCCGGCTGGGGGTGTGCTGACCGTCAGCTCTCGATATTCAAAAGGGGAGATGGCCTCACTCGATGGCTTCGAACCAGTCCTCGACGCGGCCGAGCGGTGCCTCGGCGGCCTCGGCAACCGTCTCGGGATCGGATTCGGCCAGATCGTCGACCGTCTCGAATCCGGCCGCCTCGAGCCGCTCGGCGTAGGTCGGGCCGATCCCGTCGATCGTCTCGACATCGGGGGACGCTTCGGTGTCCTTTGCCTGCTCCGGGGTCTCCTCGGCATCCTCGGCCGGCTCCGGGGTCTCCTCGGTGCGTTCCTCAGTTTCCTCGGACTCCTCGTCGGCTGACTCCGCCTCGTCGAGCTGCGAGCGCTCGCTGAACCACTCGGCGACCTGGGGCCAGACGTCCTCGTGGGTACTCGAGGAGACGGCCATGCCGACGTGGCCCGTCGAGTACTCGATGATGTCGGTGTCGTCGCTCGCGATCACGTCGTTGAACGGCTTGCTCGCCGCCGGCGGGACGAGATGATCGTACTCGCCGACGATCTGCAGTATCGGCATGTCGATGTTGTCGATGTCGACGTGCTGGTCGCCGAGGTACAGTTCGTTCTCGTAGAGCTTGTTGCCCTGGTAGATGTCCTCGAGGAACTGCGTGTAGGTCGTGCCGGCGACGTCGACGCCCTCTTCGAGCCACTGTTCCATCCGGGCGAAGTTCTTCACGAAGTCCTCGTTGTCGAGGTTCTCGACGAAGCGGACGTACTTGGTGACGTAGTTGTCGATCGGGTCCATCAGCGCGAACCCTTCGTCTAAGAACTCCGAGGGGACGTTCCCGAAGGTCTCGGTCACCTTCGCGGGGTCGTAGTACTCCTCGGCACCCCACTGTTCGAGGACGCCACCGGAGTTCTCGAAGTAGAGTCCGGTCGCCATCAGCCCGAGGGCGTTGACCTTCGCCGGGTGAAGCGCGGCGTACATCACGCTCATCGTGCCACCCATGCAGTATCCAAGGATGTTGATCGCATCCTGGCCCGAGCGCTCCCGGACAGTGTCGACGCAGTTTTCGATATAGCGGTCGACGTAATCCTCAAGCGTGAGGTGCTGGTCGAGCCGCGAGGGCTCGTTCCAGTCGATCAGGTAGACATCGTGGCCCGCTTCCAGCAAGCGACGGACGACGGACCGATCGGGCTGCAGATCGAGAATGTAGGGTTTGTTGATCAGCGCGTAGACGACGAGGATCGGCACGTCCTCGCGTTCCTCCTCGGGAATGTCGATACCCGCCGCTTCGGGATCATAGTGGAGGAGTTGGAGTTTGTTCTCCTCGTAGACGACGTCGGCGGGGGTCCCCCCGACTTCGACGTCGGCCATGGTTTCGAGGCGCTCGTCGAGAACGTCGGCGGTCTCGCCGGCCTCCTGCATCTCCTCGAGCGCCCGGCGCTGGACGTCCAGTGCGGCGCTGAGTGGATCTGCCATGGGGATCACTCCTCTACGGCCTCGAGAATCCGGTTGAGTTTCTCCTCGACCGCATGCTGGCGGCGTTCGAGTTCGACCAGGCGTTCACCGATCTCTTCGACATCCCCGCGAGTGGGGAAACCGAGCTCGGCGATGGTCTCCTGGCTGAAGTCGTCGGCCTGCTGGCGCATGTCCAGCATGGACTGGATGAGCTGGCCGTTGGCGGCAGCAAACGCGCTCGTGCCCATGATCTCCTTTGCGGCCTCGTTGGCCGAGGACAGCCAGATGTCACGGAACTCGGTGGGGTCGACCTCCTCGCCTTGTGCGGCGTCGGCCGACCGTTCGAACATCCGTTCGGCGGCGTCCATCCAGACTTCCGTCGCCTGGTTGTACCCCTCAATACCGTCGGTGAAATCGTCGTCTTCCATCACCGAATCCGAGAGGGCATCGGACCACGATTCGACGAACGCCGCCTGGGCCTGCATGTTCTGTTCGACCGACTCCGCGAGGGCCTCGTTCATCTCCTCGACCATCTCACTGTACTCCGCCCCGACGTCCGCGTTCTTATCGCTCATGAGTTATCACGTGTGCGCTTGAAAGAAAAAACTACGTACTACCTCAGGCGTCGACGGCCTCAGCGGCCTGTTCCTGCACGTCCTGGATCTGGTCGCTGACTTCCTCGACCTGCTCCTGGAGGTCCTCGACCTGGTCGGCCATGCCTTCGACGGCTTCGACCGACTGGGTTTCGAGATCCTCATGGGCCTCGATCAGCATCGAGAGCTGGTCGTCGAGCGCGGACAGCGAGTCGGCCGTCATCTCGTCGTAGGCGTCGACGCCCTCGCCGAGTTCCTCCTCGACGGCGTCGAAGGCTTCGGCGTGGTTCTCGAGCAGGAATTCGAACTGCTCGTCGACGGTGGACCGGATCTCCTCGACGGCCGGCTCGACGCCGGGGACGCTCGTTTCGAGCGTGTCGAGGTACGTGTGGATCGCCGTCTGGCTCAACTCGACGCCGCGACGCTGGGCGGACTCCTGGCTCTCGAGGCTGCCCAGGACGGCATCGTTCATCCGCTGCTGGAGTTTGACGCCCTGCTCGACGGCCTTTTGACTCTGCTCGATGGTTGCGCGCTGTGCTTCGAATGCGGTCGTGACGGGTGTGGTGTAGTCTGTCATGGGTTAGTCACTCCGGTTGCGTTTGACCGGCAGGACGACGGCCTGGACGATGTCGCCTTCCTCGATGTCCAGCGCCTCACGCTCGGCGTCCGGGATCGACAGCCGACCGCCGCTCTGAACACGGGTCTTGAACGTCGCCAGCTGACTCATCGTCCCGAGCTGGTTCATGTCCAGTCCGGCAGCCCCTCCACCAGTCATCTGCTGGAGGAACTCCTGTTGCTGCTCGAGCGCCTTCTCGCTCGCTTCCGTGAACATCGCCGGCGGCCATGGGAAGCCGTCGTCCTCGTCTGTCATCGGTCAACTATACATACAGCCTACAGGTACATAAGCTTTGCCGCTGAGTTCCATTGAGTACCATCTGATGCCATAGGTCGCAGATCCAGCGGACGTGACCGTGCTGCAAACAACAGCCATCGATCCACGGGAGTGTATCGCCAGCGTCGTCGGTCACAGTAGGTGGCCGCGCTAGAGACGGGAACGATCGAAAGGTCGTTAGATTCTAACCGGACTACGTGGTAATGACGGTAGCGATGCCTACGCGTCGGCGACAGCAGTTTATCTACGCCCAGGCGCTGTGGATGCTCGGCGCCCTCCTCACGCTGGCGGCACTCGGAGCGCTGTCGCTGGATCTGTATGTTTCGGTCTCGTGGTTCGGATTGATCGTAATCATCGGATTGACGACGCCAGTTGCCACGACCCCGACGTGGCGCAGTCGACTGAAGTGGTTCATGGCCGGTGGATCCGTCGTCTTTGGACTGATCGTGTTGCGCCGAACTATCGAACTGCTGCCGTCGGAACTGGTCGAGCGAGTGCTCCCGGAGATTCTCGCTATGGGGGCCGGACTATGAACTGGCGGACGGTGTTGGTCTGGGGCCCGCGGTTCACGCTGGTCGTCGTCCTGCTCGGGGCGAACATCGGGCTCGTGGTCGCGATGAGTACCTCGGCAGCACCGTATTCGGTGTACAACCAGGGGTGGGATGGCGTCTCGGATCTCCGATCGCAGATCGAAGCGGAAGGCGTCGACACGTCGATCGCCCTGGACACCGCACCGTACGAAGACAGGTCGGCGAAAGATGCAGTCAGCTTCGTACTCGCTCCGATCTCGGCATACGAAGCCGCCGATACCGCACGGCTGAACCGGTTCCTGGCCAACGGGGGGACGGTGGTCGTCGCTGCGGAGAACGGATCACGGGCCAACCCCCTTCTCGCGTCGATCGATGCGGACGCCCGACTCGGCCCTCGCGTCCTCCGGGACGAGCAATCGAACTACCGGTCGTCCGCCCTGCCGGTAGTCGTGCCGGCGACGATCGACGACAACGCGACGGACGACGTGCGGACGGCAGCGGGCCGTTTGCTCGACGGCGTCGAGAGGGTGACCCTCAACCACGCGGCGACGGTCGAGCCGAACGCCGCCCAGCCACTCCTGTCGACCCGGGCGACAGCGTACCTCGATGCGAACGGGAACGGGACGCTCGACGACGACGAGACGCTCGGTCGACGGCCGGTCGCGACGGTCGAATCCGTCGGTGCCGGGACCGTGATCGTCTCCGGGGACGCGAGCATGTTTACGAACGCCATGCTGGAGCGGACGGATAATCAAGCGTTGGTGAGCGGGATCGTCGACGACAGCGGCCGGGCCATCCTGGATTACTCCCAGGGTCGTTCACTCCCGGTCGTCCCGTTGATCGTGCTCTCGCTCCGTCAGACGCCGCTACTTCAGGTGGTGGTCGGCCTCGCGGTGTTCGGCGGCTTCTCGATGTGGTACCAGTTCCCGCGGCTGTTCGCACCGGCATTCTGGCGCGAGCGGTTGTTCGCATCCGTCGGACGTGGCGACCGAGACCGGCCCCGGATCGACCTCGACGCGGAAGACCTGGATGCGTTCATCCGGGATCGCCATCCGGACTGGGACGACGAGCAGGTCTCACGTGTGACGAAAGCCATTATACGACGGCGACGCCAACGGAGAGGCAATGAGTGACCCCGCCGAGATCCACGACGCCGTCCAGGCGGAAGTCGGGTCCGTGCTCATCGGCAACGAGGATCTCGTCGAACGGCTGACGATCGCCCTGCTCACCGACGGCCACGTGCTACTCGAAGGGGTCCCTGGCGTCGCGAAGACGACGCTTGCAGACCTCTTCGCGCGGGCGACTGGACTGGAGTCCAATCGCATCCAGATGACGCCTGACATCCTCCCCGCGGACATCACCGGGACCTCGATCTACCGGGAAGGGACCGGCCAGTTCGAACTCCAGCGTGGCCCGGTGTTCGCAAACGTGGTCGTCGCGGACGAGATCAACCGGGCGACGCCGAAGACGCAGTCGGCGTTGCTGGAAGCGATGCAGGAACGCCACGTCACGATAGAGGGGGAGACCCTCGAACTCCCGGATCCGTTCATCGTCGTCGCCACGCAGAACCCGATCGAAATGGAGGGGACGTTCGAACTCCCCGAAGCCCAGCGTGACCGATTCCAGATGAAGCTCATCGCCGGGCTCCCGGACCGTGACGACGAAACGGAACTCCTCCGGCGGTTCGACGCGGACCCCGATCTCGGACCGTCCCGGGCTGAACGCGTCGTGACTGCCGAGGAGATCCGCGAGGCCCAGGAACGGGTGGCCGACACCTACGTCGCCCAAGCAGTCCAGGAGTACATCCTGGACCTGGTCGAGGCAACCCGGACATCGTCACACGTCGAGTACGGGGCCTCGCCCCGGGCATCGATCGCGTTTCTTAACACTGCCAAAGCCAGGGCCGCGATCCAGGATCGGGCGTACGTGATCCCCAGCGACGTCAAGTCCCTCGCCGAACCGATCCTCTCTCACCGGCTGGTGTTGAGTACCGACGCGGAGTTGAGCGACCTCGAAACCGGGGCAGTCGTCGAAGAGATCATCGACTCGATCGAGCCACCGAGCCGGGAGCTCGTCGTCGAGGACGAACCCGCGGCGAGCGTCGATTGAGACGGCCACCCTCCATCCGGAGTCCGTCCTACTGGCTGCAACCGGGACTCACTCCGCTGGCCAGGTGCAGGTCACGAGATACTCGACCCGGTCGTTGTCGGGCGTCTCGACCGCGACCGTCACGGGACGATCGCGATCACGGACGATCCCGACCGCAAGAAACGACACCACGGGATGGTCGACCCGGTCGAGACGTCCATAGAGGCTTCCGGTGACGCCGAGGGACGCTCGCCCCTCGGCGACGTCAGTCTCCACGGTGTCGACGAGCTCGAACTGCTCGAGGAGCGCATCGGCCAGTCGTTCGACCGTCGTCTCGATCCCTGCCCCGCCTGTTGTAGAGACATCGGTATAGGTTTCATAGAGCGGGTCACCGGTTGCGGGGAAGGTGATCCCGCGTTCGGCCGGCTCCTCGGTGACGACGAAAGGATCCCCCCGGTGAGTCTCGTCCGGGAGCCGGTAGTCGGCTCGCTGTGGAACGAACAGCCGAACCGAGTCGTCGTCGGTCGGGACGTAGACACGGGTGTCAGTCAGGCCGAGCCCGGCGACGATCTCCGCTTCGCTCTGGGACAGGGTCGCGTATATGTCCGCCCCGAGCGTCGCCGGGACGAACCGCTCCGGCGTCAGAAAATACAGCAACGACGCCAGAAACACCCCCGTCCCGCCGAAGGCGAACAGGACCGTCTGGGCGGACGGATATACCACACCGCCGAGGAAACCGACCACACCGAGCCCCGCGAGTATCGCTGCCATCTGCGTATATTCCGCCTGCCTCGCCCGGGAATACTCGCGACGAAGCCGTCTGTTCTCCTCGCGAAGGACTTCGAGTTCGGCGGCCAGCGTTCGGTCGTCCTGAGCGGGGCCGTCGGTGTCGGTCGATGCTTCGCTCACGAGGATCCCTCCAGGAGACCGAGCCGAAGGAGTGCGTACCGATGGACGCCATAGAGGACGACGGCAGCGAGTGTCCCGACGCCGACCGCCGCCCACGGGAGGGCGAGGTGGGTGATCGCCACCAGCGCCACGCCGGCCGCGAACCCATACGAGAGCGCCATCGCGACGGCTACCCGCGACGAGCCATCACTGCTGAGCCCGCCGGCCGCGAGTGCGATCACCACCGTCGCTTCCAGAACGACACCGTCCGGGACCGGACGAATGGACCCGACAGACAGGACCAGGAGATGCAGGAGCGCCACCGCAACGATCGCCACACCGGCACGCGTGTGACGTCGATCCGCACCGCGCCAGTCAGTTCCCACGACACTCATGGATAGGTCCTCCGAGAGTGACCCCTATCAACCAACTGATCTCCTGGGACAACGGCGTCCTGATCAGTCATTGTCGTCCCCCTTGCTCGCGGCGTGTTGAAAGCAGTGCTTCCACGCGATCACCTGGCCCAACTTCGTACGCCTCGACCCGATCGAGTCCAGCGAGTGTCTGCCTGAATTCCTCGAACCCACGGTAGGAGGTATACGCAGCATCGAGATCACCGACCAGCTCCGTCTCGAACAGCGCCCCCGGCGCAAGAAATACCACGACCCGTCTCCCGTGCTCTCTGGCCAGTTTGACTGTCTCTCGCACCTCGGTTCGGTCACGGTCGTCAGTGAATATAACGACCCACATCTCGCCGTCGATCCGGGGCAGGTAGGCTTTCCCAGCCCCAAACAGCGGTCGATCGGCGATCTGCCGGACGTACCGGGTGCCGTCCGCGAAGAACGGGTGGAGAGACCGGGCGTACGGGGACGCCGCCTCGCGAAGCCGTGTCGCGTTCCGCCGGGCGGTTCCGGGACCGATCAGATCGGCCTCCATCGCTGTCGAAGCATCCGCCGTCTCGGCCCCACCGGTCGGCGTCGCGGTCTGGAGTCGTGACCGGATGTGTTCGTAGGTCCGTTCGTCCGCCCGCGGCATGACTTCGTCCGTCACACCGCCGTCACCGATCGCATAGAGCCCGAGCGGATCGTCGAGGTTCGCCGCGGCCGAGACAAACCTGAGTGCCACCTCCCGGAGATATGCGAGCATCGATTCGCCGCCAGGGCCGCTTTCCAGCCGACTCCGGCGGTCGAAAAGCAGGACTGTCTGCCGGTCGGTCTCGACTTCGAACTCCCGGACATGCGGGGACGCCAGGCGTGCCGTTGCCTTCCAGTCGATGTCACTGACAGTGTCCCCTGGAACGTACTCGCGGACTTCCGCCGGGCTGATACCGGATCCGATTTCGCCAGTCCGATGCCTGCCACCCGGCGTCGCGATCACCGACTCGCCACCCTGCCCGACGTGAACGTCACCGACCTGTCGAGGTTCGACGGTGAGGTCCGTCGTCGGTCCGCGGCGAAACTGTTCGCCGAACAGCCCCCAGGTGCCCGAGACTGCAACGGTCGGCCGTGGGATCGTCGTCGTCCCGGCAACCGTCGCGGTCACCGTGGCGTCCGCCCACCCCCCCGTCTCTCCCGGTGGGATCGTCACACGTGGCTGTTTCGAGACGTCAAGAGTCACCGGAAACGTCGGCACGATGGACACCTCGAGTGGAGTTGGTTGAGCGAGGGTCGCTTCGAGTGACCACCGGACGGTCCCGCGGGTGGTGACGAACGGGCTGTCGAGCGTCTGGGTGATCGTCATCGATCGATCGAGTGCGAGGAGCCGAAGCACAAAGACGAGTTGCGCGCCGACAACGAGCCCCCAGATCCCCCCCGCACCAACAACCAGGATCGGCCGGGCAAAGACCAGTCCGAGAACGGAGAGGACTCCACCGGCCCCGACCGCGGCCCAGAACCGTCGCGTCACCTCCATGCTCCGGACGAACGGCAGACACGTAATTGAACGTGTTGGTAACCACTGGAACAGAGAGAAGACGTTTTGGCTGTCGGCGACTACCCTCACCTGTGTCCCGCCCCGGTTTCGACCGCTGGCGTCGGCTCTCCCTTGCCTTGTTAGTGGTGAGCGTGGTGTCTTTGCTCGCAGCTGCGGTCGTGGGCGTTGCCGTCTCGGACGCGGAATTCGGCCCTGGCGCATCCAGCGACAGTATTGAGGGTCTATCCCAGGAAGACCCCAACGAGCTAACGACGTCAGGGGGGTTATCGGCCTACCAACGCCAACTCGCCGAGCGCCTGGCGTCCCGAGCGCGGCAGGCGTCGGCAAACCTCAGCTCCGGGGACGTAGACCGTGCCCGATCGCTCCTCGACGATACCGAGTACGAATCGGTCCTCTCGGCGTACTCGAACGTCTCTACCGGCGGGCAAAACGAAAGTGACGTGCGAGCCCTCCTCCGAAGCAGTCGCTTGCTGGGGAATTACTCCACGATGGTATCGGGCTACTGGGATACCCACCGGAACTACTCGATTCTGCGTAACGCGACGACCGTCTTCGACATCTATCGGCCGGTCGATCGCGGGGTAGTCGTCCATCCGGGCGCGGTGGCGACGGCCGACGAAAGACGACGAGCACTGTTCAGGCAGGCACTCGACCGGAACACGACACTCACCGAGTTCCGGCGAACAACCGCCAGGGACCTCCTGAAACTCGACGAGCGGATCAACGAAACGGGAGCGGAACTCATCAGTCTGTACCGGAACGGGTCCGCACTGGGGGGAAACGAGACGTCTGCGCGTGCGATCCGGACGAGCCTCGCTAACATCTCGGAAACGACCCGGGAAGTCCGAGAAGCAACGTTCAGGGAAACAGCACTGCGAATCGAGTCGAACGCCGGTCGAATTTCGGCAGCCGACCCACTGACAGTGACCGGCCGTCTCAGGACCGCGAACGGAACCGCGCTGGAGGGGCGTCGTATCGCAATCGGCACCAACGAGACCACGTCGACGACCACCGACGATGACGGGGCGTTCTCACTCACGTACTGGCCAGTGTTCCACCCGTCGAACACCTCGACGGTGCGGGTCCAGTACGTCCCGAACGCGACTGCGCCGTACGCCGCTGCCGAAACGAGCATCAACGTGACGGTCGAGCGGTCGAAGCCAACCGTCGCAATAGAACCACTCGAAGGGACGGTCCACTATGGTGATCCCGTGCCGGTCACGGGTCAGGTTCGCGGTGGTGAGGAAGGGATTCCGGCCGTCCCCGTCGTCGCAACCATCGACGGGCGACTCCTCAACCGGACCGAGACCGATGGCTCGGGACGCTTCCTCATCAACGCGTCGCTGTCTGGCGACGTCCCGGCCGGTGAGCACACCGTCCGGGTCCGCGTGCGCGCGGAAAACACGACACTCCGAGCGGCGAACGCGACGACACCCCTGCAGGTCGGCGAGAGCGATACCGAACTCTCGGTATCTGCGCCCGCCACGGCTGACCAGACGGCCCGGGTGGCCGGGACGCTTCGGTTGCCGGACGGGACGCCGGTGGTCGCCGAACGGGTCGCGCTGCTGGCCGATGGCGAGCCAGTCTCGACCGTCCGGACCACCGCGAACGGGACCTTCGAGACGACGATCAGCCTGCCGGACGACGCCGCTTCGGCGGGTGTCCTTGGTGGCGAGACGCAGGTGTCGCTGGAAGCTGTATTCGAACCCGGTGGCGGAAATCTGCGACCGTCCAGGGCGACGGCCACGGTGACTGTCGCCCGTGGGCCCGCGTTGCTTGGGCTCGCCGGCGTCGGCCTGGCTCTGGTCGCCGTCGCGGGCGTGGCAGTGGTGTGGGTCCGGCGTGAGGACACCACTCCACCGACCGGCGGGAGTGAACAGAGCGACCGGTCATCGGAGACCGTCGCGACGGGGAGAGACCCGGAGTGGCTGCTCGAACACGCCGGAACCGAACTCGAAGACGGACAGCCCGACAGTGCGGTCATGGCGAGTTACGCTGCGTGCCGCCAGACGCTCGAGGCCGCGCTGTCGGTGGACCAACCCGGAACGCACTGGGAGTTTTATACGACGTGTCGAACGGCGGGTATCGAGGAGGACGATCTCGATACACTGCTGGAGCTGACGGAGCTATACGAGCGGGCGGCGTTCGCAGACGACACAGTTTCCGCCGATCGCGGGGCCAGGGCGATCACGCTCGCCGAAGAACTCGCCGACACACATGTTGACGACGAAGATCACAACTGATACGGCAGAGAACGACCCGTCGACGATCACGGCTGAGAACGAGTCGATATCCGTTCACGCCGTCGAACGTCTCACGAGCTTTTAATTATGGGCCGACCGAACCCGGAGATAGAACATGCCTGATCGCTTCTCGAGACGGCACTTCCTCGGCAGTCTCCTCGTCGCCGTGTTGGGCGGCTGTGCCGAGCGGGCGGGCAAGACTCCGACGAACACGACCACGCAAACGACGGACGAACCAAACATGACGCCGACAGACAGCGACTCGAAGACGGGAACGAGCACGCCGACCGAACCGGAGGACCGCAAGGAGTTGATCGAACAACTTCCCGAGACGAGCCCACTGGTCCGGTCACTCGAAGACGTCGTCGCGGCGGACGACAGGCGTTCAGTCGCCGAGGATGCCGGCTACGAGTTCCGGGAGGAGGATCACTCGGTCCGGGTCTCGATCCGGTTGGAAGCTGACGGTGAACTTCCGGACGGGTATCGCGTAGACGTGGAAGATGCGTTCGATGGCTATATCGAAGCCTACGTTCACGTCGACGATCTGGTTCCACTGGCGATGGAACCCGCAGTGCGGAAGATCCAGCGACCCGCAGAGTCAAAACCCCATGGCGGGCAAACGGGCAGCCCCTGATCGAGATCGTGGACGGGGACTGGGCTATACTTCGCTCGTGTGCCGTCCTGTTCAGCGAGCGGAGAGTGACCACTGACACCCCTGGGTGGCCACCCATGAAAGCGAGCAAACGTTGTGGTGAAGAGTCACAAAAACGTGATCGTATCGTCACAAAAACAATATAATAGGGAGCCGAGAATTACCGTCCAATGGGACGCATCTACCTGGCTGGAACGGGTATGATACGACGACATTCGGGGAGCGCAGTGGGTGATGCCGCATGAGTTCTTCTCCGTCAAAACTGGCGGGCCCAGTGCGACGGAAGGTGGGGGAAGGGGAGCGAAAACAGACGGCCGATTCTGACAAAGTACTGCCGCTGTACGTCAGAGCGGAACCGGGGAAGGTTTCGGCTGCCAAGCGAGCAATAGAGAAGACCGGCAGGGAGATCCGATCGGTGGACGCCGGATACATCGCGGTCGACCTGCCGCCGAAAAGTACGCTTACGATCGCGGAATCGGACGCGGTGCGTCACATCCAGGAACGCCACACGCCGCGTGCACATCAGGTACCGGAGCGGAACATTTCAGAGGGCGTCGGCGTGATGCACGCCGACACCCTCCACGATGAAGGCGTCACGGGTGACGGCGCCCGCATCGCCGTCATCGACCACAGGTTCCACACCGACAACCCGAAATATTCAGATAGAATCGTTGCGACTGTCGGCGATAGTACGTATTTCACGTCTGATAGTGAATACAACGATACAAGTTACGAAGGGCCAACGGAACAACACGGAACGGCCTGTGCCGAACTGGTCGCCGACGTCGCCCCCGACGCGGAACTGGTTCTCGCGACGACCATCGGCCCGCAATCGTTCGGCCAAATCATGAACGAGATCGAAAGTTACGATCCGGACGGGGCGACGATGTCGCTGGGGTATTATACCGGACTCCGCATCGACGGCGAGGACCCGATCAGTTCGCGAATCGATCAGTTCACTGACGGCGGGCGGCTGTTTGCGAACTCCGCCGGCAACGAGGCGAACGCACACTGGGACGGACAGTTCGAGAACGACGGCAACGATCTGATGGTCTTCGACAGTTCGCTGTCGACGCCCACACGGTTCCCCGTGGAAATGCCCTATTCGGGCAGCGAGATCCACGTCCACTGGGATGCCGACTGGAGCCAGGACGACCAGCGCTACAAAGTCCGGGTGTACGACAACGAAGACGATCCAGTCGGTGATAGCTCGGCACTCCTCACTGAACAGACGACCGATCCCGTCGAGATCATCTCGGCACCGTCGTCGGGAAGTAACCCGTACCATCTCGAAATCGAGAAGGTCGACGCCACCGGCGACGAGCACTTCGACATGTTCACCTGGTACTCGTCGCTCGGTCGCACAACCGCGCGTCGAAGCATCGGGATCCCGGCGACGAGTCCCGACGAAAATCTGCTTTCCGTGGCGGCCGTACAGGCAACGGAGTACGGTCGGACCAGCGAGGAACATCTCAAGCCCTACTCCTCGCAGGGGCCGACACAGGACGGGCGACGGGGGATCGACATCGCCGCACCGTCGATGGTTTCGACGACCGACGAGGGTGAATACGGCGCGTATGGCGCACTCGAAGACGGTGGCGGCTTCAACGGGACATCGGCAGCCTCACCACATGTCGGCGGGGCGTTCGGGTTGCTGTTCGGCTCGGCGATCAGCGCCAGTCCAGTCCAAGCGCGTGACGCACTGTTCGATACGGGACGGTCGATCGTCGATTCCGATGTCGCCGAGCCCGGCGAGAACAACACCAAGATCGGTCACGGATACACCGACGTCGCGGCCGCTCAGGAGTGGTCGACGTCGATTCATGCGACCGGCGACGTGATCTCGCCCGGGGAACGCGCGACGATAACAGCCGCGGGAAGCGACATCGAGAACATTACCGTAGCGGACCTCTGGACGGACTGGTCGGTCGACTCGACGCAACCCGACGGCGGGACCTTCAGTGACGACGTTGCGTCCGCCGGGACGGGGTCATTCTCGTGGGATTCGACGCAGTCGTCGGTCTCCGTGTCGCTGACTGTCGACGTGCCGAGTCGCTACGTCGGCGGTACGTATGTGGTGGACGTGATCGGTCAGAAATCCGGATCGCCCGTCGAGAAGACGGTCCAGATCGATATCTCCTGACGGCCGCTGTGACAACCCCGATCAGGACGGGAGAACGGAACGCCTTAGAGGGCGTTGTGTGTTAGGCACAGTACATGAACCCGACTGTGGTCATCGGTCTCGACGGGGCCAACTGGCCCCTCATCGAACCCTGGATCGAGGAGGGGCGACTCCCAAACATCGCACGGTTGCGCGAGTCGGGCGCTTCGGGCATCTCCCGAAGTCACCTGCCGCCAGTCACCTGCCCGAACTGGAAGTGTTACGCCTCGGGGAAGAACCCCGGAAAGCTCGGCGTCTACTGGTGGGAACGCATCGACACGGACGAGCGAACGATGGCACTGCCCGACTCGACGGACTTTACGAGCCCGGAACTGTGGGATTACCTCAACGACGCCGGCCACCGAACGGGCGTGGTCAACCTCCCGATGTCCTACCCCCCGCGAAAGGTTGACGGGGTTATGGTCGCTGGCGGGCCCCGTTCCCGGGAAGACGAGTACACGGAGCCGCCAGCACTGCAGGCGGAAATAGAGGATCGCTTCGACTATCGAGTCCACCCGGCGAACGTCCTCACCTCCAACGAGGACAGCGACCGGGCGGTCGAGATGGTCCAGGATCTCCTCGAGACGCGCCTGGAAACGGCACACGCACTGCTCGAAGAGCGCGACCTCGACTTCCTCCACGTGACGCTCTTTCACCTGAACGTCCTCCAGCACTACTTCTGGGACGGCCCCGAGACCCGCGAGGCCTGGGAGCGCATCGACGCCGCACTCGAACCGTTCGTCGAGGGCGAGTACAACCTCGTGCTCATGTCCGACCACGGCTGTACCGAGATCGACACGGTGTTTTACGCCAATCGCTGGCTCGAGGAGAACGGATACCTCTCGACGGAGTCGAGTCTCGCCTCGCGACTCCACGGCATGGGGTTCACTCAGGAGCGCGTTGCCGGCATCGTCCGATCGCTCGGACTGGAACAGTACATCCGACCGCTGGTTCCGCGGCGAATCATCGAACGGTTCCCCAGCGACGACGGCGTCGTCCGCCAGGAGAAGCTCAAACTCGTCGACTGGGCGAACACCGACGTCATCGCCAGCGGGCAAGGCCTGTTGTACGTCAACGCCGCGGACGACGCGGAACGGGAATCGATCCTGACTGATCTGGAAGCCGACCTTGCCGAGGCGACCGGGACGACCGGTGAGCCGATCACCGGCGCGATCTATCGGCCCGAGGAGATCTACGAGGGCCCCTATGTCGATCTTGCGCCCGATCTAATCTTCGATCAGCGACCCGGCGTCCACACGAGTGGGGCAATGGGTGACGGGCCGGTCACCTCGGAACCGGCCGACTGGCGCGGCGAGAACATCCCCGACGGGCTCGTGTTGTTCCACGGCGAGGACGTCGCCGCCACGGACCTCGGGTCGATCAAGATCTCGGACATTACACCGACCGTGCTTCACTGGATGGGAGAGGCAGTGCCCGAAGACGTCGACGGTGAGGTCGTGTTGTCGGCGTTTGCGGACGGGAGTCCGACGGCGACGCGGGCGGTGCGGACGCGGTCGCCGCTTCCCGGGCGTGGATCCGGATCCGCTCGCGGTGATCTGGATTCGGATGTTGAGGAGCGATTGGAAGATATCGGGTATCTGGAGTGAAATATCGTTAGTTCTACTAGATGTGTGTGATTGGGGGGTTACTATTCAATCCGAATGATAACTTCATCTGTGGCGGGATTGTCTCCTGACCCGCTACCTCTGATGGTGAAAAGATAGTCCCCTGTTCCGTATTTTTGTGATGGTTGAATGATGACGGTGAGTTCTAACCCGACCCGTGTATTGTCGTAGCTTATGATCGATTTTCGCCCGTTACGATTGAATGTACCTCTGGAAAAGTCAGACGCTGATTCAAGGATATCCATACCCACCCACAGTCCATCAAGTTCTACAGCGTTGATGCCCGAGGCTTCAATCGTTACCTTTGCTTTCCCACCTGGCGAAATGACGTCACCGGAAGCACTGAGCGATGGTTCAACATCTCCTAAGAGAATATCTGAGGTCCGTTCATCATCGGCTCTCATTTGAGATTCAGAATTCACCCAGCTAGAAATTCCTATAGTATCTCCCTGGGACCCATTCAAAATGTCTACTCCGATATCGTAGACCGAATTACCACTCCCCAGGTCAATGAATTCCAGTTTGTTTCCAGTTTCTTTGACCAAATCTGTATCGCTAGTTGTCATATTAACTTCAAACCCATCCGGGTCGAAGTCGACAATCGTTCCTGTGGAGGCTTTGCTCTCAATCGTTAGTGTGAGCTCACCAGTGGGAGGGACAGCATTGGGGTGATCAAGCAAGGTGATCTCGCCGTTTGCATTCTCCGTTGCCTCGTCATCAATCCTAAATTGAGATGACTGCTCATAATCAGCGTCAGCTGGCTTTTCTGCATTGACCCATGACCGAACAGTGCCTGTCTCTCCATCGGCACCATCGAGTACATCAACATCAACTACGTATGTAGATTCTCCTTCCGTCCGGTCAATGAATTCGACACGACCGTTGTTATTGGCTACAACGTCATCGTGAGATGTTGTGATATCGAGATCAAATCCGCCAGACTCAACTTCGACAACCGTCCCTGCAGAGTCAACAGTGTCGACAATCACGGTAAACTCGCTATCTGGTGCGATGATCTCAGGGTGACTGAGCTCGGATATTTTTCCGCCTTCAATTTCACTTTTCGTCATTGTTGATTGTACCACTGAACAAGGTCAATCAGGTCCTGAAATATGATTGACACCCCGTTGATGGGAGAGTTGTTCTGATACGATTGAACTGCACCGTCCAGATCACCTGCAGTGAGTTCGCCAGCCGGGCTGTTTTGCGAAGTAACAGCACTCCATACTTCTTGGGATACACCGGATGGATGAACTTCTTGAGGAGGTGTCCCATTCTCTAACGAAAGAGAGATTGTATATCTGAAAGTATCTGTGTTACCATCGCCCGATGAAACGATAGTATAGGTTCCTGCTTGGTCTACCGATAGGTTTGGGATTATTGCGTTCCCATCTTTGCCGCCGTGTTCATCATATTCTACTCGGTTCTCATCCGGATCATACAGTGCTATCCATGCATCATTATCTAATTCATTATGAGGCTTCATTTCAATAGTTACTACATTATCTTCTCGGGTTTCGAATCCATACGTATCGTGATAGCCCTTAACAGAAAAATTATCAAAATATCGATCTTCTCGGGTGATCTCCCCTGTTAGACTCTCACCATATGAGATTGTTTGATCAATTGGAATCCCTTCGTACACAGAGATTTCGTAGCTGAAAAGATCCGTATCTTGGTCTCCTGTCGCAACAATCGTATATTCGCCTGCCGAATACTGGTCAACACCATATTGCGTAATAACAGCGTTCCCATCTTCGCCGCCGTGTTCGTCATATTCTACTCGGTTCCCATCCGGATCGTACAGTGCTATCCATGCATCATTATCTATCTCGTTGTGCGGCCGTATCTCGATTGTAATTTCATCGCCTACGTCGGCTTGTAGGCCATACGTATCGTGATAGCCCTTAACAGAGAAATTATCATAATATCGGTCCCCTCGGGTGATCTCCCCTGTTAGACTCTCACCATACGAGATCATTCGATCGATCGGAATCCCTTCGTACACAGAGATTTCGTAG
The DNA here is from genome assembly GCF_000023945.1 of Halorhabdus utahensis DSM 12940. NCBI lineage: Archaea > Methanobacteriati > Methanobacteriota > Halobacteria > Halobacteriales > Haloarculaceae > Halorhabdus > Halorhabdus utahensis. The sequence continues at coordinate 2,197,673 of NC_013158.1, read as the reverse complement.
CTGAAAAGATCCGTATCTTGGTCTCCTGTCGCAACAATCGTATATTCACCTGCCGAATACTGGTCAACACCGTATTGCGTAATAACCGCGTTCCCGTCTTCACCATTGTATTCGGCAGTTTTTGCGAGGTCTCCATCCGGATCGAATAATGCAATCTGCGCATCGTTATCTATCTCGTTGTCCGGCCGCATTTCGACCGTGACCTCATCGCCTACGTCCGCTTCAAAGCCATACGTGTCATGATAGCCCGCAATAGTATAGTTATCATAATACCGATCATCGCGGGTGATTTCCCCGGTTAGACTCTCACCATACGTTATCACCTTTTCTGAAGGGACCCCTTTATACAAAGATAATTCATAGTCCAACGTGTCATTATCAGAATTGACTGAACTCGTCACATCGATAATATAATCGCCAGAAATTCGCGGTAGACTATGCAGCGAAATGGCCGCATTTCCATCTTCAGCATTCCCGCGTGCATAAGTCAAATGATCTTCATTCGGACGGCGTAAGTCTATCCGACCTTCATTGTCGATTGGGTTGTTCACTCTCAAATCGATACTTACCACGTCCTCTTCTTCAGCTGTAAAGAACAGTCGATCTTCGGTTGTCCCAGTTACCGTATCACCGTATTGTATCATATTTCCACTCTCTCTAGTACTGATGTTTTGGAATATGTGATGCACATAGTAGTGAATGTAATCGAACGGTAGTTATGCTTTTTGCTGGCCAATATGTGACAGGGTTCAAATATATAAGTGCGCGTTATTTTATGACGAGCATCGAAGTGGTTTCGGCGACATCGCTTGCGTTTGTTGCAGTGAGGTTCACTTCGTATGTCCCACCGATGTAACGGTCAGGTACTGATATTGCCAGCGTTGGCGAAACAGCACTCTTCGTACTTGGCCAAGTGAGTGTCACTCTGCCGTTGGCTTCGACAGATTTCTCGACGATGTCGCTTGGTACATCGACAGACACTGTCCAGTCCGTCCAGATATTTTCGATTATAAGTTGCCCGACATTGTCCGCAGAAACATCGATTGATGCTTCTCCGCCGACTGGAATGGTCTCATTAGAGGCATTCACAGTGAGATCACCAACATCGCCTCTGTACTCTCCCGGCAAAATCGGCTCGGCTGTCTCGACGCGGGAAAGTGTCTCCTGGTGCAGATTACTTACGTCTGGCTCCGCCTCGATGGCAACCGTTTGCGCCGGTTCCAGGGTTGGAACCTGTAAATCAATGGCGCGATGCACTGCAACAGTACTCCCGTTTTCTGTCTTCGCCGGCGGCAATGAGATATCTGTCGTCGCCAGTTCCGTGTCGGTGCCGTCTCTAATCGTAAGGCTCGCTGTTCCCTCGCCTGGACCATGGTTCGACACGAGCACTCGAACGAATCGATCATTGTCCTCTCGGTAGCGGATATCCTCAACACGAAGGTCTGGACGAACCAAGTACGTTCGGCGTAGCGAAGTTGTTTCTGCCTGTGGCGGGAGTCTCTCATTTGGATCAAGTCGAACAGTATGGGTGTCGGAGTTGTCCAGCGACACTGGGTCAATGACAGTCTCGACAGTGGTGGTCGTTTCTGGCTCGATTCGATCGAGCATTGGTGTGCCTACCGGACCAGCGGCATCGCTCAGTTCCACAGGTACGTTCTCAGCGACCGCACCGCCATGGTTCGTGACTGTCACGGCGATTGTCGCTTCGCTCGGTCCGATCCGCGTCGCAGCCACTGTATCAACACGTAGCTGGACAGTCGCAGCAATCAACTCGACACTGTGTGGTTCTGTCTCAAGCGACGGTTCCGGCACATCCAACTGGAGTTCGAACTCGCCCCCATCACCGACCGTGACTGTCCAATTGCGAGCCAGCGTTCCGCCGGACTCCAAGGGCTTGTGCGTGATCGCCTTGATTTCTGTTCCATCACGGAGTATTCTAACAGTGACCTGTTCTGCCCCGTCAACGTCGCCGCGGTTCTCCAGCGTGTAGGACAATGTCGTTTCTCCGCCCGCTGTACCACTATCGATCGATCCATCAATGGCGTATGCAGGACCGAACTCCTGAAGGGTCGCAAACACGTCACTCACCGCATCAGTCCCTGTATCACGGACAGCGTAGGCCGAGAGGAACGAAGCGCTCCCGGCAAAAACTAGATCACTGTACCGAACCCGAAGCCCATCTTTGATATTCTCGGTGATTCTCCGATCAAAAATCCAGCCATTGCCACGATCGAGTCGATACACTTGATCGCGAGTGTCTTTTCCTTCCAGCGTCGAGATATAGGAGAGTATCGCCTCGTCTGACCGCGACGAAAAAGACAGTTCCCGGACCTCCGCAACATCCTCACGAAGAGACAGTTCGGTTGTCGTCCCGTCTGTTCCTTCGACCAAGGTCGGGTCTCGGTTTGTATTCGTCGCCCAAAGGACCCGTCCATTCGAAACGACGACCGTATCAGCAGCCGTCGCACTATAGGTTTGGTCGGACATAGTCGCCGTTCCATCACGGATTGTGTGAGTTACACCCGTGACCTGCGCTCCATCCCAGACAAGATATGCGAGATCGACAGTGCCATCGTTGCGCCGTCCCAGATCCGGGCTTGCAGCCCCGGACCACTCTGAGATGGGCGCTGTCGTTCCGTCTGGGGAGACAACTGTCGAGCGAACAGTCGTCGAACCCGTCTCGCGGTCGAACGACTCCCAGGCTAGATGCCATTCACCGTCCGCTTTGGCTACCGTTGGACGTCGTTGGGTAACGCTCGTGCTTGTGAGCAGCGTCGGATCCGACCACGAATTCCCGTCGTAAATGCTGTAGGCAATTTCCGCTTTGTCTCGTGTGTTGTTGACCGCAGCAAGCGTGTCCAGTTGCTCTCCACTTGCCGTGAGGTCTTCGGGTAGGCGTTTCCAGGCGAGAAGAATCTCACCAGTCGACATCGCTGCACAAACTGGACTGGCATTTGCATATGTGTCGTCGGTAATTGCAAACGTCTTGCTCCAGGAACCGTTCTCGTACCACCGGCCGACAAGATCGTGACCTGCATCAGCTGGTTTGTTCTCGGCCTGTTGCCCCCAGATCACGACTTGTGTATTCTCTGCCGGGCTTGCGAGTACCGGTTCGATGTCCTCGTAAGGCCGGTCAGTGAGACGGAACGACTCCCGCGGTGAAATTGTGTCAGTATCAACGGAAACAGTGTCCACACTATCGATCTCTGGGAGCGGTTGCGGGCCTCCCGCAGACTTGTGACAGACACGTGGTCGAGACACTGTGGTCGCTGTTACTTGTTCTGTAGTACTCCCTGTGAGTGGCTGATCCCAGATCGGATCTTGCTCCAGTGTGATTCCGGGAAGGAACGGTGGATCAAGGACGACTTTTCCCGCGAGGAAAAATGTGGCCTGAATGTTCCAGTCGTCAGTGCCAACGTCGAATTGACCATCAATTCCACCACTCGGAACGCCTTTGAGTTCCCCGTCAGGAAGGGCAGGGAGCTCAAGCGCGATACCGATCGACACTTGAAGTTCGACACCTGGTTCCACTGTGCCAGTATCGAACGAAAGGTCTGCATTGAAATCGAACGTTCCGTCGGCGGAAATGAGGATTGTTGGCACGATACCGATAGCACTGTCAGTCCCGGGAATCGGAATGCTGACTGGAACGGGTATTGTGGGTGGTGCGACATCAAATGATAGGAGGCTGTCAATATCTGCTTGCGCACTCTGCAGTTCAAGCGTCGTTGCTTCGATTTCCCCAATCAATGCGACCTTGATTTCGAATGCGAGTGCCATCACTTCGGCAGTGATGTTCCCCGCGGCAGTCAGTTCGGCCTCGTTGGTCCGGGGATCGTAGATACCGCCCATCGCGACGCCGAAATCATAATCGCCGTCACCGTTCTCGCGGGGAGATTCATCTCCTCCAAGAAGATCATTTGGAATGTCAATCCCCGGGGCGAGATTCGATAGGGGAGTATATGTGATCTCAATTTCTTCGTCGGTCAGTGCAACGCCGAGTGTGTCCGTAGACTTCAGCAAGAATTCAAGCCAGTCAGGGAGTCGCTGAATAGGAATGTCCTGTTGAAAGTCTTGTTGCATTCCATCAGTCGTGACCGCACGGACCGTGAGCGGAGTGGCAGGTGGTTCGATGTCGTCGATCGTGAGGGACGCATCGTATGGCGGACTCTTGGAGATGGCTTTTTGACCAGCAAAATAGAATTCCACACGATCGATATCCTGTCCATCAGCCGTGTTAATGGTCGCTTCGACACCCTCATCGATACCAAGTTTCGGAAGCAATGTTCCGCCGATATCTCGATCGAGATTGGCTATCTCTATGTTCGCTGAATTCACCGAGATAGTACGAGTGACTGTATCCTGCTCTGTCGCAAGTGTCACGCGATAGTCGCCAGACTCGTCATAGGTGTGGGTGACTTGCTGACCAGTTGCCCCTCTCCCGTCACCGAAATCCCAAGTGTATGAATTGCCTCCGGTTCCTTCGAATGTGACGGATTGTCCGGTTACCGGCTGTGCTGGTTGGGCCGAGAAATTGAGTTCCGTTTCCCTGACAACGGCAACCTCTGATGTCGTCGTATCCGTCTCATCACCATCTACGGTAGTCAAAGTGATAGAATATATTCCCGTAGTATCGAAGCTACGGGTGACGGTTAATCCTGTGGCTGAAGTATCATCGCTGAACTCCCATTTATACGTATCAATTTGGCCCGTCGACTTACTCGCATCAAAGGTAATCTGGTTGCCAGGAGACGTAGTAGCGGTCGAAACGGAAATTTCTGAATTGAGATCTGGACGTGTTATAATATCTGAGCCAGAAACGATTGAAAGGCGGTCCACATGTATTTTATAGTCACCACTAACTACAGTGAGGTATTGAAGCTTGGATTCAACAACATCCCCACTATCATTGGTCTGGACATCAACAGTCGTCTCCCCTCTGAATTCGCCATTGATTTGGTACTGAAGATTCACTTCTTCTCCGTTTGAATCCCAGTAGTATTCAATTTTGAAACTATTATACACACCAATCTCACATGATCCGAGATCAATACCGCCGCCTCGAACGGACCCCTCTGCATCGAATTGAATCAGCTTTCTTTTGAATCCGACATTTGGCCAAGCCGATGGATTCTCTCGTATGTCAATGCTTCCATTCTTTGTGCCATGACAGCCGCCTCCTCCCTCACCAGTCGGATCGATCTCTCCGCGGACGATGACTGACTCGTCCTTAGGCAAAGAGCTACCAAGTTCCCGGTGCGCTAATGCCTGCCAACAACTGCCGTAACTACCTACAAGCTGAAGCGCTTTGTCGCCGCTTGTGACGGGTTCATCAACGATTTTTTGATCGCTGTTTCCACTCTGTTGCCATCGGCCAGGGAACGAACCAATAGCATACTCCTCAAAGTCATCAGAGAGAAATGTATCATCTTTTGCCATATGCAGCGGGGTTCGAACTACACCAATATATAATCCAATGCTTCAACTCTATTATTTAAATGTAATAAGAATATAACATTTGTTTAGTATTTTATTCTTTCTTTCGAATCCAATTGAGACACAGCCAATGCTTGAGACACACGACTACGGCAGCAAAACTACAGTTCTGAATGAGGGGAGCTCGAAAACTGCACTAAATGTGGCATCACCGGAATGTTACCCACCTACCGCAGTCACACTACTCATCCAAATAGTACCGTACCGTTTCTTCGAGCCCCTCTTCAAACGACCATTCGGCCTCCCACCACAACTCCTCGATCTTCGCCGTATCCAGCGCGTATCGCTGATCGTGTCCCGGTCGGTCCTCGACGAACTCGATCAGCGATTCGGGCGCGTCGACGGCTTCGAGGATACGTTCGGCGACCTCGACGTTCGGCAACTCCTCGCCGCTACCGACGTTGTAGATCTCGCCCGGTTCCCCGTCCGCCAGCACCCTCTCGATCGCCCGGCAGTTGTCCCGGACGTACGTCCACTCCCGGACGTTCGTCCCGTCGCCGTACAGCGGGAGGGACTCCCCCTCGGCGGCCCGGGTGAGGAACTTCGGAATCAGCTTTTCCCGGTGCTGTCGGGGACCGTAGTTGTTCGACGATCGGGTGATGAGGACAGGAACGTCGTAGGTGACGTGATAGCTCATGGCCAGGTGATCGGCGCCGGCTTTCGTCGCCGCATACGGGTTTCGGGGGTCGAGCTTGTCATCCTCGCTAAAGGTCCCTTCGGCGATCTGGCCGTACACCTCGTCGGTCGAAATCTGGACGAACCGCTCGATGTCGTGGGTTCGTGCGGCGTCCAGGAGCGTCTGGGTACCCCCGACGTTGGTCGAAACAAAGGGGGCGTCCTCGTGGATCGATCGGTCGACGTGTGACTCTGCGGCGAAATTGACGATCGCCTCCACGTCGGCAGTGCGTTCTTCGACCAGTTCCTGATCACGAATGTCGCCCTCGACGAACTCACAGCGTGGCGAGTCGAGTGCGCCGTCGAGGTTGGATTTATCACCCGCGTAGGTGAGGGCGTCCAGGACAACGATCTCGTGGTCGGTCGCGTCGAGCAGATAGTGGACGAAGTTCGAGCCGATGAAACCGGCACCGCCAGTGACGAGAACGCGCATACCTGCCACTGCGAGACGCGAGGCTTTATGTTTTCGTTTACACTTTGTCGGGATATGGACATACTGGTTCTCGGTGCCGGTGGGCTGCTCGGTAGCAACGTCGTCCACCACGCCCTCGAGGACGACTTCGCGGTCTCCGGGACGTACTACGAAGCGGAGCCATCGGTGGATGCACCGCTCGCGAAAGTAGATATCCGCGATCGAGAGGCAATCCGAGAGCAACTCGAGGAACGACGACCGGACGCAGTCATCAACTGTGCGGCGATGACCGACGTCGACGCCTGCGAGACGGCATCCGGGGTGGCCCACGAGATCAACGCCGAAGCACCGGGACAGATCGCCTCAGCGTGCGCGGAGCGCGCCATTCCACTGGTCCACGTTTCGACGGATTACGTCTTCGATGGCGACACTGACACGCCGTACACTGAATCGGCAACGCCGAATCCGATTCAGGTGTACGGAGAATCGAAACGCGACGGCGAGGTGCGTGTCAGAGAATCCGAGGCCGAGACGATCATCGTCCGGCCGTCGTTCATCTACGGTGTCCACCGCGCCAGTGGAGAGCTGACGGGATTCCCTGCCTGGGTCCGGGACCGCCTCGCAGCCGGCGAGTCGACGCCGCTGTTCACGGACCAGTGGGTGACACCGAGCCGGGCCGGGGCGACTGCCTCGACGATCCTCGCACTCCTTGAGACCGAGTTCCACGGGACTGTCCACGTCGCGAGTCGATCGTGCGTTATGCCGTATACGTTCGGACAAGCGATCTGTCGACAGATGGATGCGCCGGCGGTGTTACTTGAAGAGGGATCACAGACTGAGGTCGACCGGGCTGCCGCTCGACCGACCGATACCTGTCTGGCGGTCGATCGGGTCGAGTCAGTGCTCGATCGGCCACAGCCGACACTCGAGGCGGACCTCACGGCGATCGAGCCCTGGTTGTCGGGCTAGAGCTGGTACTGCTCCCGGTTGTCGAGGAAGAAGTCCCGATCGTCGGCCGGGAGATCATCGAACCGGAGCACGGACTGACACCCGAGACCAGGGCACTTCATCACCCGGTTGGCTTCGAGCTCGTTCGCGGCGACGACGGTTCCACAATCGGAACAGGTGTGTGTGATGATGTGCATGCTTAGAGCTTGAGATTCGAGTTCTCGCCGACGACGAGTCGTCGTCCCGCCGGGCGTTCGTCGGCCGCACTCCCGATTCGGGTGTTCCGACCGATGAGACTGTCCACGATCGTTTCGGCGGAGGTTACTTCAGACTCCCCGACGAGGACCGTGTTCTCGACGTGGACGTCGGCCAGCTCACAGTCCGGTCCAATGGACGTATACGGGCCGACGTAAGTCCCGGGGCCGATCGTCGTCCCCGCCTCGATCGACACCGGACCGCGGATCACCGCCCCCGCCTCGACCCTCGCCGACGGTGCCAGATCGACTCTGCCCGTCACCTCGGCGTCGGTCGAGATCTCACCCGCCCGGTCGTCGGCGACGTCCTCCAGGACGAGACGGTTCGCGTCGAGAATGTCCTGTGGCCGGCCGGTATCCTTCCACCAGCCCTCGACGACATGAGAGTCGATTGGGTTGCCCTCCTCCAGGAGGTCCTGGATCGCGTCGGTGATCTCGAGTTCGCCCCGCCAGGACGGTTCTAACTCCTCGATGACGTCGAAGACATCGTTCGAGAAGACGTAGATGCCGATCAGCGCGCGGTTGCTCGGCGGATCCGCCGGCTTCTCGACGAGGCGCGTGACCGCCCCGTCGGCGTCGGTCTCGGCGATGCCGAACTCCGAAGGGTTCTGGACCTCCTGGAGGGCGATGCCCGCGCCGTACTCGCCCGCCTGGAAGCTCTCGACGAGGTCCTCGATGCCCTGTTTGAGGATGTTGTCACCCAGGTACATCACGAAGTCGTCGTCGCCGACGAAGTCACGGGCACATCCCGCCGCGTGAGCTAGGCCGAGTGGATTCCCCTGGACGATGTAGGTGATATCGACGCCGTACTCGGAGCCGTCCCCGAGGAGTTCCTGGATCGCCTCGCGGCCCTTGTGACCCAGGACGACCCCGATATCGGTGATGCCGGCGTCCTTGAGGTCCTCGACCGCGTATTCGAGGACGGGTTTGTTCGCCACCGGCAACAGCTGTTTCGGGCCCGTGTGGGTGATCGGTCGCAGCCGGGAGCCGGTCCCCCCGGCGAGTAGCACTCCCTTCATGGTCAGTGTGGCTGTTCGTCCCAGTCGAGCGGGATCTCGTCGGTGTCCGGCGGCAGGCGCTGCTCGTCGGGATCCTCGTAATCGTAGAGGTTCGTCGGGAAGTTGATCAACGTCGCGCGCTCGTCGCCGATCACCTTGAATCCGTGCCAGCACTCCCCCGGCACTCTGATCGCCGTCGGGTTGTCCTCGCCGATGACGTACGTGTCCAGTTCACCCTGTGTTGGTGAGTCCTCGCGGTCGTCGTAGATCCCGACCTTCACGTTGCCATGGGGGACGACAAAGTGGTCGATCTGGCCGCGCTCGTGGCGGTGCCACGCCCGGACGACACCCGGATACGACTCCGAAAGGTAGCTCATCGTCGGTTCGTCCTCGCCCGCGAAAAAGTCCCAGTCCGACCGCCAGATCTCCGTGAGCGTGCCACGCTCGTCGGCGTTGATCTGGAGGGCTCGCAGTTCCACGTCGTGTATCATGTTCGCTGAGTGATTGTGGGGTCTCCCACATCACCTTTGTCGTTTTGCGGAAGATTCCCCGGTTTCCGGGGATCGACCGACACCGGGAACCGCGAGAAAATATCGCTATCGTCAGGGATCGCGGACGATCTCCTGGTCCTCGAAGCCCTCGCGGACACCCTTGACCGTGTAGGAGAACGTGTAATCCTGTGGCCCGTCGCCGAAGTCCTCGACGACGATCTGCTCGGTCGACGTCTCGACGACCTGCGGGTGGACCTGATCCTTCGCGTAAGGCGTCACCTGCACGGAGAGCGGTTCCTCCTCGCTGGTGACCATTTCGAAGTGCTCCGGCAGCTCGATCTCGGCGCGACCCGCATCCATCTCGGCAACGTCGGTCGTCTCGGTCCGCGGCTCGCCCGCCTCGACGGCCGTATAGGCGACCTGCTTGGGGCCACCCGTCGTGTCGACCGTCTGGACGAAGTTCTTCGTGCCGCTTACCTGCAGGTCCCCACCGACTTCGAGTGTCTGGTCGACTTTGGCGTCGTCAGGAGTGTAGAGTCCGTAGCCGTCGGCAGAGCTGACTTCGCCTTTAACAGCATAGGTAGTGCCGGACCCTGTAGATTGCCCACGCACAGCAGTTCCGTCTTGCGATTCGCTATAGCCGAAAAGAGCTTCACCGCTGCCAGGATCGCTAGACCGGACCTGTCCTTCCAATCCGGTCCCATCTGGGGAATTTACCCGGCCGACTAAACCCCTAGTATTGCCCGATCCAGCATCCGCATAGCCGAAAATACCCGTTCCATCCGTCGAGTGTGATTCACCCCTGACAGCAAAGGTGTTACCTTCTCCGGATGCCTCTCCACGCACAGCAGTTCCGTCTTGCGATTCGCTATAGCCGAAAAGAGCTTCACCGCTGCCAGGATCGCTAGACCGGACCTGTCCTTCCAACCCGGTTCCGTCTGGGGAGTTTACACGACCGACTAATCCTCGCGTGTTTCCCGACCCAGCATCCGCATAGCCGAAAATACCCGTTCCATTGGTAGATTTGGCCCTCCCTTCAATCGTTCTGCCGTCGTCCCCCTTCGCAACTTTCAATCCGGTAACTCCATTACCTGGTGAACCTGACCAAGCGTCACCTAAATGCCCTCCAGTATCAGCACTAGCAGCGCCAGTTGCACTTCCCAACAAACCAAGGGTTGCTAATGAAGCCAGAATTCCCCGTCGAGATGTTTTGATAAACGAACGGTCACTATTCTCCAACGACGGTCGGCCTATAGCTTTTCGATCTTCAGCACTCTCATCCTCTTCCACCCCCATCGAATTCAAGCGGGTGCGTAGTCTCTGATTCTCTTCCTCTAATTTTCCAAGCCGTTCTTCAATACCATCATTTCCCATGGTAATCACCCCTGGTTTAATCCAAACTGCTTGTTTCAACCTAGGCACGAAATACGTCCCCCGGACATTTAATAAGTGTTTTGGACAAGGTAATCTTAAAGTTAAGATGGTTTTTGAATATGAAATAACATTATTGAGAATATTATTATCAGATAATAAATGGAAAAGGGAGTCAAAAACCTGAAGTTAAATATATTGTAAGTAATTAAAATATCACGACATTGCCATTTGAGGAAATGGATTATTTACAGAAAGATCAGTTATGGGTTATCGATATGCATATATCCATTGATAGTTGAGATAAGAACATGGTTGATTGGCGGATTCTCTCCTCCGCGTCATTCCTATTGCTAGCACCCCTGCCATTGTTTGCAAGATATGGACTCTCTGCAGTGCTTTGGACAGTGCCTTTCGTTATACTGGGAATGGCAATCTTAATCCTCTCAATTCTCTGGAGAAAAAGGCCCCGGACAGCATTGGTGATTGGGATCTTTGGGGTCCTTGTTATCGTAGCGAGTTACATAGCTCGTGCGCCCCTTATGGGCGTTTACGGATATGATTCCAATATTACATTATCAATTTTAAAAAGATTATCTGAAAATTCAAGGCTAATGGAGCCGATTTCACATTCGCTGAGGGGATCCGATAAATTGCAGAGCTATCCAATCATGTATATATTGTCACACTCAATGAAAACGACGACAGGGTTGTCATCTCTGATAATCGTAAAATACTCACCAGCTATTATTCTCTCAACACTTCCACTATTTGGTTATGCCGTGACACCATCAAGTCGGCATGGGAAAGTGGCTGGCGCCTCTCTATGGATTGTCCCTACTTTATATTTATCCACCAGTGGTGGGTACGTACCCCAACAATTTTCGTTGGTGTTATTTGGGGTGCTTATCTCCCTAATAGTCAGAGTATATATAAATAATGGCGAAGTATTTCCCTTCCGAGAGGGAGTGATGATAACTATTATTGGAATCGCTATGGTACTTTCTCACTCTCTTACGCCATTTATCACAGGCATTTTGATCATACCATTATTAATATTGTCATATATTAGCGAGAGTAGAGGATTGTTTATTTTTTCATTAATATATACTACAATAATAGCAACAGTTTGGGTCTACAATGAAATTCAAATAATCCTCGTAGGAATCATAGCAGCTCTAATACAGCTATTCGGATCTGAAAGTGGGGCCGCAGTGAGCGTAGGACCTAAACCCGGCCAGATATCAATATATCCCCTGCCAATAACCAGATATCCAGTTGAGTGGTTTGCCATTTTTGGCCGATTGCCATTATTTATGATGCTAGCAGCCAGCGCAACAGTCATATTCAAAAGATATGTCGTTAATAAAGTTCGAGATATCGGTGTTCTCACTATATTTTTGTTTTTCGCCGGGGCTATGGGTGCTTTGTCAGTTACTTTCGGACCTGCCTCAATAAAGCGAGGATGGATATTCGCCTCTTTATTGTCAGCCCCATTAGTAGGTTATCTAACTAGTGATAAAAAAGTGGGGCTGCCTAGCATCACCCGGGTGATTAGATATGCAGTACTAGTTGCCATAATCACCTCAGTTGTACTAATACCCTCGAATACCTTTTCAGAAGAAGTTTCTCCAGAATCAATCACTGGGAGAGATCTTTATCCGGATGAGGAAGTGCATTATTCTACCGGATGGCTTGATGCTCATACGGAACAAACAGCCACGGCAGTAACTGGTACTTGGTTTTTCATGTTTGAAGAGAAATATAGACATCAGACATACCCAAATGAGAAGTGTTATAAAGACATATGTGATAACAAATATATATTTTGGGACGATGAATTTCAAGAGAAATGGGTGAATCAAGATACGGGTTCGTTCCATCAGTTCACAGATGGGGAATCAGTACTAACCACGGAGAGAAATTTGGTATATCACAGCGGAGAATCTGCGATCTTCACGTGAAACGTTGAAGAGAGTGTTGAGATTATTTGAATTAGTAACCTTCAACGATCTCATCGTAGAGTTCAATAGTTTTTTGAGCTGTTTGCTCCCAGGAAAAACTCTTAGCTTGACGGCGGCCAGCCTCAGATAGATTGTCGTATTCGGCCTTGTTCGCGAACAATGACCGAACAGCTTCGATCCACTCATGTTCATCATCAGGATCACAAAGAATAGCGGCGTCACCAACAACTTCCGGAATAGACGTTGTGTTTGCGCAAATGACCGGTGTCCCAACACTCATGGCTTCCAATGGAGGACGTCCAAATCCTTCGTACTTCGAAGGAAACGTAAAGGCAAATGCAGATTGATAAAGTCGCGAAAGCATTTCGATTGATACATGTCCAGTCAATTTTACCTTCTCTACTACCCCATACCGCTTGATTTGCCTCTTGATTCTGAATTTCTGGATTGGATTACCAGGAGAACCAGCTAGTACTACCGAAAATTCATCGGGTAGACGATCTAGAGCTCTGAAAATGACTTCAAGATTTTTCCGAGGAGCCTGAGTTCCAACATATAATAAGTATGGACGTTCTATTTCGAATTCAGCGAGTGCATCAAGTGGTGCAGCTTTGGTATACTTATCTTTATCAATTGATGGATAGATTGTATGTACCGTCTCTTCAGATATATTTGTAGAATCTAATATGTCCATTTTTGTGTGATTGGAGATGGATACGATTGAGTCGGCAGATTCTAGTCCTCGCAATACACGTTCGGTATAGTGGGACAAAAACATATTCCCGTAATTTGTCACAACTGGGATGAGATCATGAACCGTCACGATGACTGGTACAGGCAAGTCATATCCGATTAATGCTGCAGCATCAAACTGAGAAGGCAGATGAAGAATATCAACATCTTCGTCTACATTTCGAAGTGTTTTTCTTATTTTGCGGGGAGTGAGCACGTATGAGGTGAATATCGGAATTTCAATATTCGGCCCTGACGGAGAGATCGGTTTTAGATCAACTGCTTCAAATTGTGAAATACTCTCCGAAAGCTCTTTAGCGAAATTAGGAATCCCGCCACCAGTCTGACCGTCTGTAAGAAACCCAACTTTCATATTACTCAATCCGATTGCTTGGAGGGACAACTTTCCCCTTCCTTCCAAGTATTCCATCTTTTGCCCCCCAAAATAGATCGGTAATTGCACTAAAATCCCGGTGGAGTCCCCTATTCGCTGTTGCTTTAATCAGCCACCAAAAATAAAATAACAAAGATATTTTTGGGAAATAGTCACGGATAAGATGCCACCTATTTCGGCTCTGGTAATACGAAAGATCAAACTTCGAACCGCTACTGCTGGACGCTTTGTGGAATATTTCTACCGATGTATCTGTGACTAAATCGTATCCACTATTGAGTGCCCTAAGTGAAAACTCGGTATCGCTAAACCTTAAGAAATATGAAGGATCTAAAAGGCCGACTCTATCGAATAGTTCGCTCCGTATCATCATGGCACAGCCGGGAATACAATCATTACAAATATACATCTGTAAGTTACATGATTGTTTTGATTTTCCCATATTAGTATGCTGGATTTTTCCAGTAATCCAATCAATAGATCCTTCAGAGAACCACACCAAATGTGTTTCTGGATAGTACGTTACAAGTGGTGAAACTATTCCAACCTGCTCATTAGTTTCCATATATGTCACTAAATTCTTTAGAACATCGTCTTCTTCTGGTACGATGGTGTCGTTATTCAGCAGAAATACATATTCTGCTCCATTTTCCAAAGCAAATTCAATACCAGCATTATTTGCTGCTGGGAAGCCCTCATTCTCATCAAGAGATACATATTTCACATTTTCAAATTTAGACTGTAAACGACTAAGAGAGTTATCAGTTGATCCGTTGTCTACTACAATGATTTGAATGTTTTCGTACGTTGATTTTTGTAATGAGTCTAAGCACTCTGAAGTATCTTCAAAATTATTCCAGTTGATTAAGACGACAGCAGTCAAAGGAGAAGTGGAGGATCCATTATTCGTTGTCATTTATCAAATATCATTGGATGGGGCGCAAAAAAGCTTCCGTATTTAAGTAACCAGTAGAGGGTGAATGATATATCTATTACTCACAATAGCATTAATTCATATAATTGGATTGGTAAACGGTTAAGAAAGGGATAGGAATTTCTGAAAAAGGTCATTTCGTATCGATGGGGATACTAAAACGATTCCCAAATATACCAAAACACCTGCTGCGATGACCGCAAATAACCAAGAAATTGAAGATATATTTAGTGATGATTTGAGGATCATAAGCACTATGCCCATTCCTGCTGATGAGGCAATAATCCACCCAAGTTGCCAGAAGGGTATTTTGATTCTGAGAAATTGCCGAAGGTAATGCCAGTGCAAGGCAGTGTTCACAAGGAACGAAACAGTGGTCGCAACGGCTGCGCCAACGAGACCGAACTGCCAGACGAGGACGACATTCAACACCAGATTTACGCTGATCGTCGCGAGCGTTGCCAGGGCGGCAAGGTCCGGCCGGTCGATCGCCTGTAACGACCGACCGATGACGACGTGAATCGCCTGCAGTATCTTCTCACCCATGAGAACCACGAGGACGATCCCGACGCCCGGAAGTTCGATCTGAAACACCAATTGTAAGATCTCATCCGATAGCACGAGAACCCCGAAGAAAGCGGGCACGACGAACAGTAGCGAATACAGGAGCACGGTCGGCAGTAAATTCTCGATCCGTTCGATAGCCTCCTCGGTGTCCCACCGACTCACCTGTGGGAATATCGTCGTCGCCAGAGCACGACTGAACAACATAACGACCATCGTGACACGCCAGGACACTTCGTATGCGTTGACGTGCGCTTGTGTCAGGAACAAGCCAATGATGACGATATCCATCCAGCTGTAGAAATACCCGCCGACGGAGGAGACGAAGCTAAACTTGCTGTAATCGAACAGCGAGCGAGCGTGAGAGAGTGATGGGCGGGCGGGCCTCGTCGATACTCGGTACCAACCACCGACAAACATGAGCCCGTAGCCGACCGCCAGCCCCCCAACCAGACTTTCGACTCCGAAATCCAAGTACAGGAACCCAACCCCGATGAGGAGCCAGGAGACCTGTCGGACCATTTTGAGCGCGGCTGTTTCACCGACCCGGAGTTCGGCGCGAAGCACACTCAAAGACAGTTGTGCATACTCCCGAAGAAACAGCACTCCGACGAGCATGAGGGCGAAATCTTGCCCAATATAGTCGTTCAGATACCCTCGGAACACCACGACGAGACTGGCAAT